>NZ_JCAMOT010000011.1:0-217597 GCF_059512425.1 Bradyrhizobium sp. Leo78 | reverse complement strand
TTTGCCACCGTCACTTCACAAGAAGCTTAGCGCCAGCGTCGGGGCGCCAGGACCACACGACTTCGCCGTCCGTGATGCGTGTGCTCGTCAGTCACACCCATCTCGTCCACCGCATCCCACCGCAACGTTCGTGACGATCGCGACCCGCCCCTCATCTGGGTGAGACGCGCGGAGTTAAATCACTGATTTGCCCGACGACGGAAGCGGAATGTTTTTCGCGCGAGGGCTGGACGGAGCAAATCACATTGACCGGATTAAGGAAAATCGCGCGAATGATACGCCGCCCGTCATGCCCGGGCATCCACGTCCTTTGCCTCCGTGCGCGGGAGAGACGTGGATGGCCGGGTCAAGCCCGGCCATGACGGAGGAGAGGATTGCGCAATGCGTCCCCTGTCATTCCGGGGCGATGCGAAGCATCGAGCCCGGAATCCATTTCTCCGCCGACGCAAGTGGCGCAATGGATTCTATGATGTGCAATTGCACATCATAGCTCGCGCTGCGCGCGCCCCGGAATGACGGAGGCGCAACCGCCGGCGCGCCTCACCGCACTACGGCGCCGTAGATGATGTCCTGGACCTGCTCGCGGTAATACTTTCGGAGCTCGCCCGGCGCCGCCGTTCCGACGACCACGACCAGGCGTTCCTTCGGATCGCAGAAGAACTGCGTGCCGTAGGCGCCGTTCCAGGTGAACTCGCCGGGATTGCCGGGGACCGCTGACAGACCTTCGCTCGTTCGCACTGCCACCCCGAGACCGAAACTGAAGCCGCCGCGATGCGGCTCCACGTTCGCGACGTTGTTCTTGATCTCGGGCCCGAGGTGGTTGGAGGTCATGTGATGCACCGTCTTGGGCCCGAGAATGCGTTTTCCCTCGAGCTCCCCACCATTGAGCAGCATCTGGCCGAAGCGGAGATAGTCGCCGACGGTGGCAAACGCGCAGGCGCCGCCGCAGTCGAACTTGGTCGGCGTGTCGAGCAGCCTGATGCTCTGCGGCCTGCCCGTCAGCGGGTCATTCGGAAACGGTCGGGCGAGACGGTCGCGCTGGCCCTCCGACGGATGGAACGTGGCGTCCTTCATGCCGAGCGGCTGCCACACATTCGCAGCCAGATAATCGCCGAGCCGCTGCGAGGTGACTTTTTCGATCACTGCGCCCAGCACGTCGATCGAGAAGCCATATTCGAATTCCGTCCCCGGCTGGTGCACCAGCGGCAGCTTCGTGATGCGATCGATGAAGGCCTGCGTATCGCCCTCGATCGCCGGCGCCGTGCCGTCAGGATAGAGGCGCGCGAGCGGGCTCGAGCTATCCGGCCGACCGCCATACATCAGCCCGGAGGTGTGGCGATAAAGGTCATGGATGGTGATCGGCGACGCCTGCGCTTCCATCTTGAGCGAACCGTCCAGCTGCGGAACGCCGACCTTCATGTCGGCGAAATCAGGATAATAGTTGGCGAGGCTGGCCTGTAGCGGCAGGCGGCCCTGCTCCATCAGCGTCAGGCCGGCGACCGCGGCAAGCGGCTTGGTCATGGACGCCAGCGCGAAGACGGCATCGAGCGACATCGGCGTGCCCTTGACCGGATCGAGCTGGCCATAGGCCTTGTAGTGCACGAGCTTGCCGTCCCGAGCGATCGCGACCGCGGCGCCGGGCACCCGCTTCGCCGCAATCTCGCGGGCGAAGAAATCATCCAGCCGGGCCAGACCCTGTTCCGAGAATCCGACGTCATCAGGCTTGGCTTCGGGCAATGGCGCAGCATGTGCCATTTCGAGAGCGAGGCCAGCAGCCACGGCCGCGGCAATGAGCCTTTTCATAATTTCCTCCCAGGGGCGGATTTCGCCCGATTGTTATGCGATTTATGCGTCCACCCAATTTATGCTTAAATCATGTCTGCCGACCGACGGAGTTCGAGATGACCAGAAAACTTGCAACCGCCGCCCTCATCGCCTTTGCGACGCTGGCGCCTTTCGGCACAAGCGCGAACGCCGCGCAATGCGGTAACGGCCCCGGTGGTTTCGAGGCCTGGAAGGCGGAATTCGCCCGGGAGGCGAGCGGCAAGGGCATCGGACAAACCGGTGTCGCCGCCCTGATGCAGACGCACTATGCCAGCGCGACCATCGCCGCCGATCGCGGCCAGCGCAGCTTTGGTCTGTCGCTCGACCAGTTTCTCGCCAAGCGCGGCGCCTCGACCATCGTCGCGCGCGGACGATCGCTCAAGCAATCCCACGCAGCGCTGTTCGCCTCGATCGAGCAACACTACGGCGTCCCACCCGGGCCGCTGATCGCGATCTGGGGCATGGAGACCGGCTTTGGAAGCCAGCGCGGCAATCAGAACATGCTGTCCTCAATCGCCACCCTTGCCTATGACTGCCGCCGACCCGAGTTCTTCACCGACCAGCTCTACGCGGCGCTGAAGCTGGTCGACCGGGGCGTGCTGTCGGCCAGCACACGCGGATCCATGCATGGCGAGGTCGGCCAGACCCAATTCATGCCGAAGAACATCCTGGCCTATGGCACCGGTAATCTCGACGTGGCCGCCAACGCGCTCAACTCGACCGCCAACTTCCTTAAAGCCCACGGCTGGCGCGCCGGCGCCGGCTACCAGCCCGGCGAACCCAACTTCGCGGCGATCGAAGCCTGGAATGCCGCCGGCGTCTATCAGAAGGCGATCGCGATCATGGGCCGCCAGATCGACGGCGAGGGCCGCGC
The DNA here is from genome assembly GCF_059512425.1 of Bradyrhizobium sp. Leo78. Lineage (NCBI taxonomy): Bacteria > Pseudomonadati > Pseudomonadota > Alphaproteobacteria > Hyphomicrobiales > Nitrobacteraceae > Bradyrhizobium > Bradyrhizobium sp. Leo78. The sequence goes on along the minus strand of NZ_JCAMOT010000011.1, from coordinate 214,899 downwards.
GTCGGCGGCCCGGTGAGGGTTGGTAGGGTGGGTTAGCGTCCGCCGAAGCTCAAAGAGCGAAGGCGGAGGCGTAACCCACCGGCTTGGTCGCAAGGAAACGGCGGATTACGCTTTTCACCTGCGCTAGTTGATGCAGCGGAGTTCGGGACGCTAATCCGCCCTAAGATTTCTACTGAGCCTGCGCGGTCGTGGTGCTGGCATCGGGCACCTTGTCGTTCCAATCCGGCGGTACGCCGATCGCTCCTCCGACCAGGCCCGCGATGCCCGGCTCGCGGCCGAATGCTTCGCACGCCGCATATTTCGGCGCGCCGCCCGCCCATGACTGGATGCGGTCCATGGAAGGCGGTTTCCCGAACCCTCCGAACGGCGTCTTGCCGGTGACCAGCATCCGGCTGAAATCGTCGCCGAACGCGCTCGCCAGCTCATAGGCATCGCCCGACGGAGACACACGCGCCGAACCGGAAAGGGCATTCGCGCCGCGCCCCCAGACCATGGCGCCTTCCTGCTTGCCGTCGCGCGCCCTCGCTTCCGCTTCGACCGACAGTGAGCCAAGGCCAATGGGAATGCGCGGAACCGGCACCGGCACGCCGGGCAGCAGCACGGTCTTGGCAACGGATGCCCCTTTCGATGCCGCCACCGCCTTCTCGTCGGTCGGCGTCATCTGCGTGATCCGCGAATGAACCGTGATATCCGCGTCGTCGTTCGCGGCGACCACGGTGAAGCGTTCGCTGAGGCCGGCGCAAAGGGAGCGATCGATCGCATTGGCGACCAATCTTCGCTCCTGATCCGTGATCCCCTCCACCCTTGCCTTCTCGGCAATCGTCGCGGGGACGATCCGCACGGTCCGTGCCGCCAGCACCTCTTGTTCACGCACATAGAGCTTCGACTTCGTGACCACGCCGTCGGAGGGTTGGAGCTGACTATACGATGTCAGCGACCCGCCCTCATCCAGCGCCACCGTGGCGCAGCCAGACATCAGGCAGGCCGCGGCCAACGCCGCCACACCCTGCAACCTGGCGCGACCGGACAAATTCCGCAACCGCCGTCGGAGCAGATTCGGTAGCAGGCGATGAACGACCATCTGACAGTCCTGTTTCTGACGGCAATGCTGACGACCGTCAGATGCACGACCGATTGAGGCGGAGATATGCTCTCCTCAATACAGATAGATGATTGCGAAATCCTGTCGCAATCGCCGCCGGTATCGTGGTGGGATTCGCTCTGCCGCATCACGCTTGGGTCGTCCCGCCGAAGGCAGGGATGAAATCGTAGGATGGGTAGAGCGCAGCGAAACCCATCATCCGCAGCTTGCTCCATCGCGATGGGTTTCGCTGCGCTCTACCCATCCTACGGGGCTCGCTCGCGATGACGCATCGTATTGACTCCCGGGCCAATCGTTATAAGGTATAACTATTCTGGGAAGGAAACAATGAGGCCATGGGAAACGCCGACTCCGCCGCGATCGAGGATCGCGCGGCGCTACTGACAATCGAGAACAACGGCGCGGTCCTGACCGTGGGCCTCAATCGGCCGGCCAAGCGCAATGCGCTGAACGACGGCATCATGCTGGCGATCCAGGATTGCTTTTCCGACATCCCCGATGGCGTCGGTGCCATCGTCGTCCACGGCATCGGCGATCATTTCTCCTCCGGCCTCGATCTCTCCGAACTCTCCGAGCGCGACGCGACCGAAGGCCTGCAGCATTCACAGATGTGGCACCGGGTGTTCGACCGCATCCAGTACAGCCGCGTGCCCGTGATCGCCGCGCTGAAGGGCGCCGTGATCGGCGGCGGGCTGGAGCTTGCCTGCGCCGCGCATATCCGCGTCGCCGAACCGTCAGCCTATTTCGCACTGCCCGAAGGCCAACGCGGCATCTTTGTCGGCGGCGGCGGATCGGTGCGGCTGCCGCGCCTGATCGGCGTGCCCCGCATGATCGATATGATGCTGACGGGACGCGTCTATTCCGCGACCGAAGGCGCGGCCTACGGCTTCGCACAATATCTGACGGACGCGGGCGGCGCATTGCCGAAGGCGATCGAGCTTGCCGAGCGTATCGCCGGGAATGCGCCGCTGACCAATTTTGCGGTGCTGCAGGCGCTGCCGATGATCGCCGAAGCCAATCCGCAGACCGGGCTGTTGATGGAATCGCTGATGGCGACGGTGGCGCAGAGCGACAAGGAGGCGAAACGCCGGATCCGCGAATTCCTCGAGCACAAGACCGCGAAAGTGAAGCCGACCTGAGATGAGCGCGAGAGCCGACATGTCAGCGCTAGTTACAGACGTCGCCGCGCATCCGCTGCGCGCGATATCGTTCGGCAATCCCGCTGTTATCATCGAGCGCCGCGACGATGGCACGATCTATCTTCGCCCACGCAGCAAGCTCCTCGATTATCCGCAGCGCATCACCGATCGGCTGCATCACTGGGCCGCCACCGAGCCACACCGCGTGTTCATGGCCGAGCGGGCAACAGGCGGCGCTTGGCGCGAGATCACTTACGCTGAGCTGCTCGATGCCGCGAGGCATATCGCCTCCGCTCTGATCGCGCGCGGCCTGTCGGCGGAAAAGCCGCTTGTGATCCTCTCCGGCAATTCGATTGACCACGCGCTGCTCGCGTTCGGCGCGCTCTATGCCGGCGTGCCGTTCTGCCCGGTGTCGCCGGCCTATTCACTGGTGTCACGCGATTTCGGCAAGCTCGGTTTTGTCATCAAGCTGCTGACGCCCGGCCTTGTCTTCGCCGATGACGCCGGCAAGTTCGCCGCAGCGCTGTCCGCGAATGTAGCGCCAGAGACCGAGATCGTCGCCACGCGCGGCGACCTTCCCGGCCGGGTCGTGACCAGACTTTCCGAGCTGCTGGCCACGCCGGAGCATCCGCTGCTCGACGCTACACACCAAGCCATCACGCCGGACACGATCGCGAAATTCCTGCTGACTTCCGGCTCGACCGGCAACCCCAAGGCGGTCATCAACACCCAGCGCATGCTCTGCGCGAACCAGGTGATGTTGCGCGAGACATTGGCGTTCCTGAAGGATGAGCCGCCTGTCATCGTCGACTGGCTGCCCTGGAATCACACCTTTGGCGGCAACCACAATATCGGGCTGACGCTGTTCAACGGCGGCTCGATGTATCTCGATGAGGGCAAGCCGATGCCCGGCGGCATCGAGGACACCGTGAAGAACCTCCGCGAGATTTCGCCCACGGTCTATTTCAACGTGCCCAAGGGTTATGAATCGCTGTTGCCCTATCTGCGCGACGATGCGAACCTGCGCGCAAAATTCTTCGGCCGGCTGCACGCGATGTTCTTCTCGGGCGCGGCGCTGTCGCCCTATGTGTGGAACAGCCTCGACGAGCTTGCCGTGCGCGAGACCGGCTTCCGTGTGCCGATGCTGACCGGGCTCGGCGCCACCGAGACCGCGCCGTTCTTCATGTCGGTGCGACCCGACACCAGCCGCTCCGGCCATGTCGGCCTGCCCGTATCAGGCAACGAAGCGAAGCTGTTGCCCAACAACGGCAAGCTCGAAGTGCGCGCCAAGGGGCCGAACGTCACGCCGGGCTATTGGCCGCCAGCCCGAATTGACCGCCGCCGCCTTCGACGAAGAGGGCTTCTACAAGTTCGGCGATGCGCTGAAGCCGGCCAAAGCGGATGATCTTGATGCCGGCTTCGATTTCGATGGCCGCATCGCCGAGGATTTCAAGCTCGCGAGCGGCACCTGGGTCAGCGTCGGCCCGCTCCGCGCGCGCTTCATCGCGACCTGCGCGCCGCTGGTGCGCGACGTCGTCATCGCCGGCATCAACCGCGACGAGATTTCCGCCATCGTGATCCTGGATCTCGACGGCTGCCGCGTGATCAACCCGGCGCTATCAGCCAACGATATCGCGGCGGCGGCGTCCGATTCCCTGGTCCGCGCCGCTTTCCGCGAGCGCTTCGCCCGCTTCCTCGCCAGCGCCACCGGATCGTCGACCCGGATCACCCGCGCGATCCTGCTCGATGCGCCGCTATCGATCGATCGCGGCGAGGTCACCGACAAGGGTTCGGTCAATCAGCGCGCGGTACTGGAACATCGCGCAGCGCTGATCGAGGCGCTTTATGCCGATGTGCCGCCTGCGCACGTCATCACATTGAGCTGAGTTTTATAAGGGAGAAGATCATGCAGTTGAAGGATCAGGCCGCCATCGTCACCGGCGGCGCATCGGGACTGGGCGCCGCGACCGCGCGCCGGCTCGCCGCGCAGGGTGCCAAGGTTGCAGTATGCGACCTCAACGCAAAGCTTGCCGAAAGCGTCGCGGCCGAGATCGGCGGCGTTGCCGTGATCTGCGACGTGTCGGATGCAGCCTCAGCCGAAGCCGCGGTCGCGCAGGCTGCGACAGCGCATGGCCCGGCGCGCATCCTGGTCAACTGCGCCGGCATCGGCGTGGCAAAGCGCGTGATCGGGCGTGACGGCCCGATGCCGCTCGGCGATTTCGACAAGGTGATCAAGGTCAACCTGCTCGGCTCCTTCAACATGCTGCGGCTTGCGACCGCGGCGATGACAAAGCTCGAGCCGCTACCAACCGGCGAACGCGGCGTCGTGATCTCGACCGCATCGATCGCCGCCTATGACGGCCAGATCGGCCAGGCCGCCTATTCGGCTTCCAAGGGCGGCATCGTCGGCATGACGCTGCCGATCGCGCGCGAGCTCGCGCAGTTCGGCATCCGCGTGCTGGCGATTGCGCCCGGCCTGTTCCTGACGCCGCTGCTTGCAGGCCTGCCGCAGGAAGCGCAGGACTCGCTCGCCGCCTCGATCCCGTTCCCGCACCGGCTCGGCGACGCGGGCGAGTTCGCTTCGCTGGCGCTGCACATGATCGACAACCCCTACCTCAACGGCGAGGTGGTGCGGCTCGATGCCGCGCTTCGCATGGCGCCGCGCTGAGGTCTGCGCATGTTCGTGCACCGGCGCGATGTGCAGATACAGTGGGGCGACTGCGACCCCGCCAACATCGTCTACTACCCGCGCTATTTCGCGATGTTCGACGATTCGACCTCGATCATGTTCGAAGCGGCCGGCTTCTCGAAACAGGACCTCGTCCGCAACTACGGCCTGGTCGGCATTCCCATGGTCGACACGCGGGCGAAGTTCTACATCCCGTCGACCCACGGCGACTGGATTACAATCGAAACGCGGGTGGAAAGCATCAAGCGCTCGAGTTTCGAAGTGACGCACAAGGTGTTCAAGGGCGAGGCGCTGGCGATCGAAGCTTTCGAAACCCGCGTCCTCGTCGGCCGTGATCCGAACGATCCCGCAAAATTGAAGTCCGCGCCGTTTCCGCAGGAGATCATTGACCGTTTCATGAAGGGCTGATTTGAGTGCCATGTTCTATTGACCTAAAGAAGGGGCTGGATTGGCCCTGCCAGTTGCTTACACCGACAAGAATAATTGAAAAGGGAGGAATGAATGAGGAAGGCTTATCTCGCCGCGGCTGCGCTGGCTGCAGCGCTGGCGCTGCCGGGCACGCCGGCATCCGCGCAGAATAACGAGATCGTCATCGGTATCTCGATCTCGACCACGGGGCCTGCCGCGGCGCTCGGAATCCCCGAGCGTAACGCGCTGGATTTCGTGCCGAAGGAGATCGGCGGCGTGCCGCTCAAGGTGATCGTGCTCGATGACGGCGGCGATCCGACCGCTGCGACCACGAACGCGCGGCGCTTCGTCACGGAATCGAAGGCCGACATCATCATGGGCTCCTCCACCACTCCGCCCTCGATCGCGGTCTCCACCGTCGCCAACGAGGCTGGCATCCCGCATTTCGGACTGGCGCCGTTTCCGATCAACGAAGCGCGCGCGAAATGGTCGGTCGACATGCCGCAGTCGATCCCGATCATGGGCAAGGTCTTGTACGAGCACATGAAGGCGCACGGCATCAAGACCGTCGGCTATATCGGCTACTCCGATTCCTACGGCGACCTCTGGTTCAACGACTTCAAGGCCCAAGGCGTGCCGATGGGCCTGCAGATGGTCGACGAAGAGCGATTTGCCCGGCCCGATACCTCGGTCGCGGGCCAGGTGCTGAAGCTCGTCGCAGCCAATCCCGACGCGATCCTGGTCGGTGCCTCCGGCACTGCCGCGGCGCTGCCGCAGACCGCGTTGCGCGAGCGCGGCTACAAGGGCCTGATCTACCAGACCCACGGCGCCGCGAGCATGGACTTCGTCCGCATCGCCGGTCCCGCGGCGGAGGGCGTCATCATGGCATCGGGCCCGGTGATGTCGCCGGAGAGCCAGCCGGACAGCGCGCTGACCAAGAAGCCAGGGCTTACGCTCAACACCGCCTATGAGGCGAAGTATGGCGCCAACAGCCGCAGCCAGTTTGCCGGCCACTCATACGACGCCTTCGAAGTGTTGAAGCGCGTGATCCCGGTCGCGCTGAAGGCCGGCAAGCCCGGCACGCCGGAGTTCCGCGAAGGCATCCGCCAGGCGCTGATGAGCGAGAAGGAAATCGTCGCTACGCAAGGCGTCTACAACTGGACCGACAAGGACCGCTACGGTCTCGACGATCGCTCGCGGATCCTGCTCACGGTGAAAGACGGCAAATACGTGCCGGCGATGTGACGATGCGGGGCGGGAGCGTGGATCAAACCGCGCTCTCGCCCTCATGCTGGAAGCCGAGATAGCTTGCGGCGACGCGCTGGTTGCTGGCGATGTCGCGAGCCGCTCCGCTGAGCACGAACTCGCCGAGCTCCATCACATAGGCGCGGTCGGCGATCTGTAGCGCGGCCTGGGCGTTCTGCTCCACCAGCAGCACCGACACGCCGGCGGCGCGAAGCTCGCCGATGGTGCGGAAGATGTCGGCGACAATGATCGGCGCGAGGCCCAGGCTCGGCTCGTCCAGCATCAGGAGTTTCGGAGCGCCCATCAGCGCCCGCCCCATCGCGAGCATCTGCTGCTCGCCGCCAGAAAGCGTGCCGGCGAGCTGCTTGCGCCGCTCCCTCAGCCGCGGGAACAGGCTGTAGACGCGCTCGAACGAATTTGCCGCGGTCGCCTTCGGGACCCGGAATGCGCCGAGCTGCAGATTGTCCTCGACATTCATGGTTGCGAACAGTTCGCGGTGCTCCGGCACGAGGCTGAGGCCCGCCGCAACACGGTCCTCGATGTCGAGCGTGGCCATGTCTCGGCCTGCGAAGGCGGTGCGGCCCTTCAGCGGCAGGATGCCCATAACGGCGTTGAGCAGCGTGGTCTTCCCGGCCCCATTGGCGCCGATGATCGTGGCGATCTCGTTCTCGTTAACTTCGAGCGAGACGCCGCGCACGGCTTCGACCTTGCCATAGGCGATATGCACATCGGACACCGACAACAACGCGCTCATGCCGCGGCTCCGAGATAGGCCTTGATGACCTCAGGATTCTTCTTGATCGCCTCCGGCGTGCCTTCCGCGATCTTGGTGCCGAAATCGAGCACGACGATGCGGTCGGCGAGGTCCATGACAAAACCCATGTCGTGCTCGACCAGCAGCACCGACATGCCGCCGTCGCGCAATTGCCGCAGCAATGTCGCAAGCCGCTGCTTCTCCATATGCCGCAGCCCGGCGGCGGGCTCGTCAAGCAGGAGCAGCATCGGATCGACGCAGAGCGCGCGGGCGATCTCGACGATGCGCTGCTGGCCGAGCGAGAGCGAGCCCGCGAGCTGGTCGATCTGGTCGGTGAGCCCGACGCGCTCGATCTGCCGTGCGGCTTCCGCGAGCAGCCGTGCTTCATCCGTGCGGTCGAGGCGGAGCATGCTGGCGACAGCGCCGGACGCGCCGCGCAGATGGGCGCCGATCGCGACGTTCTCCAGCACCGTCATGTCGGGCACCAGCTTGACGTGCTGGAAGGTGCGGGCAACGCCGAGCTTCACCACCTCCTGCGGCGGCGCGTTCTCGACCTTCCTGCCGAGCACGGAAATGGCGCCGCTGGTTGCGGTCAGGACGCCCGTGATCAGGTTGAAGGTCGTGCTCTTGCCGGCGCCATTGGGGCCGATCAGCGCCACGATCTCGCGGGCGTTGACGTCGAAGCTGACATCGTTGACCGCGGTGACGCCGCCGAACTGCTTGCGCGCCTTGTCGAGCTGCAGCAGCACGGCAGACATCGTCGGCGCACGCTCGCGGGCCGGCAGCGTCAGCGAATTGTCCACCGTCCTGCGGACCGCCTTCAACGGCAATCGCGCCATCAGCCACGGCCAGACGCCGGATGGCGCGAGCTGCAGCAGCATCACGAGGAGGATGCCGAACACGATGGTCTCGAGCTGGCTCTGGCCGCCGAAGATGTAAGGAAGATAGCTCTGCAACACTTCCTTCAGGATCACGACGATGCCGGCGCCGAGCACCGCGCCCCAGACATAGCCGGCGCCGCCGACGACGGCGATAAAGAGATATTCGATGCCGGCCTGCGGACCGAACGGCGTCGGGTTGGCGGCGCGCTGGAAATGCGCATAGAGCCAGCCGGACAGGCCCGCCAGCACCGCAGCGTAGATGAACACCAGGAGCTTGGCGCGCGGCGTCTGCACGCCGAAGGCTTCGGCCGCGATATGGCCGCGGCGCAGCGCGCGGATGGCGCGGCCGGTGCGCGAGTCCAAGAGGTTCAACGTCAGCACCGCCGATATCAAGACCGCGATCCAGATCGCATAGTAGATCGTGCCGGGGCTCAGCATCTTGTAGGAGCCGATCGCAAGCGGCGGGATGCCGGAGATGCCGTCATTGCGGCCGAGGAATTCGAGCTTGCTGAAGAGGTAGAACAGCGCAATGCCCCAGGCGATGGTGCCGAGCGGCAGATAGTGGCCGGACAACCGCACTGTGACGATGCCGAGCAGCACCGCAGCGATGCCACTGACCAGGAGCGAGACCGGCAGCGTCAGCCATGGCGAGACGCCATAGGCGGTCGTCAACACCGCCGTGGTGTAGGCGCCGAAGCCGCAGAACGCCGCCTGCCCGAACGAGGTGAGCCCGCCGACGCCGGTGAGCAGCACCAATCCCATCGCCACCAGCGCGGCGAGGCCGATATTGTCGAGTAGCACGATCCAGAACGGCGGGATGCCCGGCACCAGCGGGATCAGCGCCATCACGAGGGCGAAGATGATGAGAGGCAATCGCTGCGTCATCGCGCTCAATCCTTCTCTTCTTCGACCGCCGGCGCCGCGAGCGAACGCAGCACCAGGACGGGGAGGATCAGCGTGAAGACGATGACTTCCTTGAAGTTGCTGGCATAGAACGAAGAGAACGCCTCGACGACGCCGACGAGAATGGCGGCGACAGCCGTCAAGGGATAGCTGACGAGACCGCCGATGATCGCCGCGATGAAGCCTTTGAGGCCGATCAGGAAGCCGGTGTCGTAATAGAGCGTTGTGATCGGCACGATCAAAATTCCCGAGATCGCGCCGATCAGCGAGGCCAGCAGGAAGGCGATCTGGCCGGACAATGTGGTGCGGATGCCGACGAGGCGGGCGCCGAGGCGATTGACGGCGGTGGCGCGCAGCGCCTTGCCGGTCAGCGAGTAGCCGAAGAACAGCCAGAGCGCGACGATGAAACCAATGGTGAGGCCGTAGACCGCAAGGCTCTGGCCGGTGAAGCGGAGCGCGCCCGCTGTCAGCGCGACGTTGGAGAGCGCCGGGCCGCGCAGGCCTTCGGCGCCGAAGAAGACGAGACCCAGGCCCTGCAGCGCGAGATGGCAGCCGACGGAGGCGATCAACAGCACCAGCACGGACGTATGCGCAATCGGCTGGAACGCGATGCGGTAGAGGAACAGCCCGATCGCCGCCACGATCAGAAGCGCAAGCGCGATGTTAACGGCAATCGGCGTCTTCGGCCCGGCCAGCGCATAGGTCAGCAGGCAGACGGCGACTGGAAAGACGATGTCGACCGCGACGGCCCGCGCGATCAGCCGCGCATGCAGCGACTTCCGCGCAAAGAACAGGTCGAGGCCGAACGCCACCAGTCCCATCGCGACCGCGAGCTTCGCGGTGCCCGGCACCTGGCCGGTCGCCAGCATGGCATAGCTCAGCGCGCCATAGGTGACGAATTCGCCCTGCGGGATCAGGATCACGCGCGTGACCGCGAATACCAGGACCAGAGCCAGCCCCAGCAATGCGTAGATGGCACCGTTGGTGATGCCGTCCTGCAGCAGGAACAGCATGATCGTCGTGTTCAAGGCCGAGCGCTCCCCCTCACGCGGCGGGCCGATCGACGCGTCGCCGCGCTCGATCGTCCGGTGTCGGCTGTTGAAAGCTGCCGACGTTTGATATAATCAATAACAATTATCGAATATAATCTCAAGAGCCCGACTCCCGGGATTGCGAGCCTCGAGCGATGACTGTTCCCAAGACCGCCGCCGACGCCGCCAAGGTATCCCGCCCCGTCGCCGGGCAGGATCTTGACGCTTCGAGCGACGATGGCCTGCTCCACCTGGGAGAACTGTCGGGGCTATTGGGCTATTCGCTGAAGCGTGCGCAGCTCAAGGTGTTCGAGGATTTTCTGCGCTGCGTCGCGCCCTTGCAACTCACGCCGGCACAATTCTCGGTGCTCTTGCTGCTCGACCAGAATCCCGGCCGCAACCAGACCGAGATCGCGAGTACGCTCGGCATCCTGCGGCCGAATTTCGTGGCGATGCTCGACGCCCTGGAGAGCCGCGAACTCTGCGCGCGCATGCGCTCGGCAAGCGACCGCCGCTCGCACATTCTCGTGCTGACCGACAAGGGCCGCGCGGTGCTGGCACGCGCCAAGAAGCTCGTCGCCAACAAGCACGAGGCGCGGCTGATCGAACTCTTGGGACCTGAGAACCACGCGGCGCTGCTGGAGATGTTGGCGAAGATCGCGCGCGAGTTTTGAGGGTGGAGCTGCCGTAGGATGGGTAGAGCGAAGCGGAACCCATCGCGATGGAGCATGCCGCGCCAATGATGGGTTTCGCTTCGCTCTACCCATCCTACGATTCTGCCAGATCCTCATCCTGAGGAGCGGCGTCTTCGCCGCGTCTCAAAGGATGAGGCCCCGCCGGTGGCCTCGCCCTTCGAGACGACCGCTGCGCGGTCTCCTCAGGGTGAGGGGATGAGCTGGAGTGCGCCGCGCTATCCACGTCATTGCGAGCGCAGCGAAGCAATCCATAGGGCCGCAAGCGGAGACGTGGATTGCTTCGCTTCGCTCGCAATGACGGCAGTGTAACGTCAGTCCACCAGGATGACGCGGACGTCGTTGACGTTGGTCAGCGTCGGGCCGGTCAAAAGCAGATCGCCGGTTTGAGCGAAGAAGCCGCTGGCGTCGTTGTTTTCGAGATAGGCCCTGGGATCGAGGCCCTGCGATTTCATCTTCGCGAACGTAGAGTGGTCGATGACGGCGCCGGCCGGGTCGCTGGCACTGCCCGCGCCGCCATCGGCGCCGTCGGTGTCCGCGGCGAGCGCCGAGACATCGGTCATGCCCTTGAGCAGATCGGCGAGCGCGAGCGCGTATTCCTGGTTGGGGCCGCCGCGGCCATTGCCGCGCACGGTCACGGTCAGTTCGCCGCCGGACAGGATCGCGACGCGCCTGCCCTCGCTGCGCGCCGTCAGCGCGAGCTGCGCGTGCGCGGCGGCGACGTCGCGCGCTTCGCCTTCGAGATCGGCGCCGAGATCGATGGTCGCATAGCCGGCCTCGCGCGCGACCTTGACCGCGGCTTCGATCGAGGCCTTCGGCTTTGCGATCAACTCGAACGTCGCGCGCGCAAAGGCAGGATCGCCCGGCTTGCAGCTTTCGTTGCCAGGATCATCGAGCGCGCGGCGAACGGAGTCATCGATGGCTAGATTGTATTTGGCGACGATGGCGCGTGCGTCCGCAAGCGTAGTCGGATCTGCGACCGTGGGGCCGGATGCGATCGCGGAAGGATCGTCATGCGGCACGTCGGATATCGCGAGCGTCACGATCTCGGCGCGCTGGCCGGCCCGCGCCAAGCGGCCGCCCTTGATGCGCGACAGATGTTTCCGCACGATGTTCATCTCGCCGATCGGCGCGCCCGAGCGGAGCAGCGCCCGGTTCACCTGCTGCTTCTGCGCAAAACTGACGCCGTCCACCGGCGCGATCCAATTGGCGGAGCCACCGCCGGAGATCAACACCAGCAAGAGATCATCCGCGGTCGCCGTCGCCGCCAGCCGCAGCGTATCGTCGGCGGCTTTCAGCCCGGCTTCGTCAGGTACGGGATGGCCGGCCTCGACCACCCTGATCCGGCGGGTCGGCACGCCATGGCCGTGGCGGGTAGTTGCAATCCCCGCCAACAGCGCCGGATCCAGCTCGAGCGCGTCGAGATAGTGTCGTTCGGCCGCCGCCGCCATGGCGGCGGCGCCCTTGCCCGCGGCAAGCACGATCACCCTCCCCTTCGGCACCGGACGGAGGTGCGGCGCCAGCACGACGTCCGGATGGGCGGCAGCTACCGCCGCATCGAAGATCGCGCGCAGAAGAGGGCGTCGGTTCGTCATCAGTTGCCAGAGATCTCGCCGCTGAGGACTTCGCCGAACAACTGCCAGCGTTCACCCTTGAACTGCATCAATTGCAACTGCTCGATCGGCATGTAATCAGTCGCGCTCGTGGTCAGCGTCACGCCCGGTAACAGTCCGCCTTGCGCGAATTGCTTCAGGCTTTGCGCCTGCTTCATGACGTTCTCCCGGGTCAGGTTATCGCCGCAGCGACGGAGCACCTCTACCATCGTAGTCGCAATGTTGTAACCGGTCATCGCCGAAGAGTCGATGCGGTTCATCTCGGGAAGATATTTCGCAAGCAGATCGTCGAACGCCTTGATGCCGGCATCGCCTGCCCACTGGGGATCGCTAACGTCCTTGGCATAGGTCGCCGAGATCACGCCCTGCGCGTTCTCAACCCCCGCCGGCTTCATCACGGCCGCGGTCGAGGCGCTGACGTTGGAGATGATCGTGAGCGGCTTCCAGCTCATCTCGCCGAGCTTCTTGATCGCCTGCGCACCGAACTTCGGCGTGGTGTAAAGCACCAGAACGTCGGGATTGGCCGATTTGATCTTCACCACGTGCGAATCGATGGTCGGTTCCGAGACCTCGTAGCTCTCCTCCAGGACGATCCGCGAGGCGTCTGCGCCGAACCCATCCTTCAGGCCCTTCAGATAGTCCTTGCCCATATCGTCGTTCTGGTAGAGCACGGCCACCTTGGCGCCCGGCTTCTCCTTCGTCAGGTATTTCGCGTAGATGCGCGATTCGCTCTGGTAGCTCGGCAGCCAGCCCATGGTCCAGGGAAAGGTCTTCGGCTCGTTCCACTTGGTCGCGCCAGTGGCGACAAAGAGCTGCGGCACTTTCTTGCTGTTCAGGTATTTCTGGATTGCAGTGTTGGGCGCGGTGCCCAGCGTGCCGACCACCAGCAGAACCTCGTCGCTTTCGACCAGCTTGCGTGCCTGCTCGACCGTCTTCGGCGGGCTATAGGCATCGTCATAGGAGATAAAGTTGATCTTGCGGCCGTTGATGCCGCCCTCGTCGTTGACCTTCTTGAACAATGCAGCCATCGCCTTGCCGACGCTGCCGTAAGCCGAAGCCGGCCCGCTATAGGGCACGATGTTGCCGATCTTGATCTCGGTGTCCGTCGCACCGGTGTCATATTGCTTCTGCGCGAGTGCGGCAGAGGCAGTGGTGGCGGTTACGGCAAAGCCGAGGAATGCGGTTGCAAGGCGGCGTCGGGTCAACATAGGCATAGGACTCCTTCGGAGCAGAAGCTCCCATTCTGGTGCATCGCATTGATAGCGCGGAAAATCATGTTGGCAACAAAAAGCCCCTGCGACTGTGTCGCAGGAGCTTTGCGTGCTTAACCTTGGGTAACTGCGGGAGACTTTTACCCGCCGACGTCAGCGCTGATGACGTCACCGAACAGTTCCCACTTGTCGCCCTTGAACTTCATGAGCTGAAGCGAGCTGATCGGAGCAAAGTCGTTTGGTCCGGTGTTGATCTTGATGCCGGGCAGCAGGACTTCGGTGCGGAAATCCTTCAGGCTCGCCGCCTGCTTCATGACGTTCTCGCGCGTCAGGTTGTCGCCACATTGCTTCAGCACCTGAACCAGCGTCTGCGCCACGCCGTAGCCGACCACGGTACCGCCGTCGAGCTTGTCGCCTTCCGGAAAATCCTTGGCCATGAAGGCATAGAATTCCTTCATGCCGGGATCGTTGTCCCACTGCTTGTCGGAGGCGTCCTTGAGGTAGGCGGCGGAGATGATGTCCTGGGCGTTCTCGAAGCCGGCCGGCTTGAGCACGCTGCCGACGGACGCCGAGACGTTGTTGAGGAAGTGCAGCGGCTTCCAGCCGATCTCGGCGTTCTTCTTGATCGCCTGCGCGGCAAATTTCGGCGTGGTGATATTGATGAAGATGTCGGCGCCGGTGGCCTTGAGCTTGACCAGATGCGAATCGATCGACGGCTCGGAGGTCTCGTAGCTCTCCTCCATCACGATCATGCTCGCCGCCTTGGAGCCGAGCCCGTCCCTCAGGCCCTTTAGATAGTCCTTGCCGTAGTCGTCGTTCTGGAAGAGCACCGCGATCTTGGCGTCGGGATGGTTCTTCAGGATGTACTTGGCGTAGATCTGGGTCTCACTCTGGTAGCTGGGCTGCCAGCCCATGGTCCACGGAAAGTTCTGCGGGTCGTTCCACTTGGTGGCGCCGGTGGCGACGAAGAGCTGCGGCACCTTCTTCGAGTTCATGTATTTCTGGATCGCGGTGTTCGACGGCGTGCCGAGCGAGTTGAAGATGAGCAGCACCTCGTCGCTCTCGACCAGCTTGCGCGCCTGCTCGACCGCCTTCGGTGGCGAATAGGCGTCGTCATAGGAGACGAAATTGATCTTGCGGCCGTTGATGCCGCCGGCGTCGTTGATCTTCTTGAAGTAGGCGGCCTCGGTGCGTCCGATCACGCCGTAGGCGGAGGCCGGTCCGCTGTAGGGCATGATGTTGCCGACCTTGATCTCGGTATCCGATGCGCCGGGGTCGTATTTCTTCTGTGCCGTCGCAGTGCCGGCAGTGGCCGCGAACAAGCCGAACGCTGCCGAAAGAATCGCGAGTTTTTTGATAACGGACATTCCGTCTCTCTCCCTTTGGATGACATTGATGCTGTGTCATGGCTTTCTTGATCCGAAAGCTCTTGGTGTTAAGCGTATGGATTACCATTTTGCCGACATTGCCTCAACAAAAAGCCCCTGCTGCAAAGCCGCAGCGGCTGCATCTTTAGTAGCCATGTACACGCAAGCCGCAGCAGCACGATGAGATCGGGTCGAATTGCGTCCGCGACGAACACTGCGCTCCCTCTCCCGCCTGCGGGAGAGGTTGGGGTGAGGGTGTCTCCGCGATGGGACTCTTCGTGGGGAGAGAGCCCCCACCCGCTGCACCAAGGGCGCAGCGACCTCCCCCGCAAGCGGGAGAGGTGAATGAGCTCGCGTATAGACTGATTCAAGCAAATGACATCAGGATCAGCCGCCGACGTCGCCGCTCAGGATGTCGCCGAAGCGCTCCCAGGTGTCGCCCTTGAATTGCATGAGCTGCAGTTGCGACAGCGGCGCGAAATCGGTCCGCGACGTATTCACCTTGATGCCGGGCAACAGCCCGTCGAGCTCGAGGTCGCGGATGCTGGCGGCCTGCTTCATGATGTTCTCGCGGGTCAGGTTGTCGCCGCAGGCCTTCAGCACATGCACCATGCCTTGCGCGACCGTGTAGCCGTACATCACCGAAAGGTCGGAGCGATTGGCCTCAGGATAGTACTTATCGAGGAATTCGTTCCAGGCGATCATGCCGGGATCGTTCTTCCACTGCGGATCGGTCGGATCCTTCAGGTAGTTCGACGAGATGATATCCTGTGCGTTCTCGAAGCCGGCCGGCTTGAGCACGCTGCCCACGGAGGACGAGACGTTGTTGAGGAAGTGCAACGGCTTCCAGCCGATCTCCGCGTTTTTCTTGATCGCCTGCGCCGCGAATTTCGGCGTGGTGATGTCGAAGAACACATCGGCCCCGGACGACCACAGCTTGACGATGTGGGAGTCGATGGAGGGCTCGGAGACTTCGTAGCTTTCCTCGATCACGATCATCGAATCCGCCTTGCTGCCGAGGCCGTCCTTGAAGCCTTTCAGGTAGTCCTTGCCGTAATCATCGTTCTGGTAGAGCACCGCGATCCTGGCATTCGGATGGTTCTTCAGGATGTACCTGGCGTAGATGATCGACTCGCTCTGGTAATTGGGCTGCCAGCCCATGGTCCAGGGGAAATCTTTCGGATCGTTCCACTTGGTGGCGCCGGTGGCGACGAAGAGCTGCGGCACCTTCTTCTGGTTCATGTATTTCTGGATCGCCGAGTTCGGCGGCGTGCCAAGCGAATTAAAGATGAAGAGCACCTCGTCGCTCTCGACCAGCTTGCGCGCCTGCTCCACCGTCTTCGGCGGAGAGTAGGCGTCGTCATAGGAGATGAAGTTGATCTTGCGGCCGTTGATGCCGCCCTCTGCATTGATCTTGTTGAAATAGGCCGCCTCCGTCTTGCCGATCACGCCATAGGCGGAGGCCGGTCCGCTGTAGGGCATGATGTTGCCGATCTTGATCTCGGTGTCGGTGGCGCCGACGTCGTATGCCTTCTGGGCGAGCGCGTGGCCGCTGCTCACGGCCAGCAATGCGACGGCGGCCGCAAGGGCCCCCAGCCGCAAATGGATGGCAGACATTGGGATCTCCTTGGGCTCATGGTGGACGTCTCATGTTTTTTGGATTGGCAGCACTTTTCCGGCTCCTGCCGGTATTGAATACCTTCCACCTAGTCCCAGCAACCAAAAGCCTCCCGCGATGGCGTCGCGGGGGGCTGCAAACGGCGGATGCCGCCGCGGCTCCCTCAATGCCCGAGCGCTCCGCTCATGATGCTGCCGAACAACTCCCACTTGTCTGTCTTGAAGCGCATCATCTGCAGTTGCTTGATGGGCGCGAAGTCGGTCGGCGATGTGTTGATGGCGATGCCGGGCAGCAGCGTGTCGGGCGCAAACTCCCTCAGGCTCGCGGCCTGCTTCATGATATTGGCGCGGGTGAGATCGTCGCCGCACATCTGCAGCACCTTCACCATGGTTTGCGCCGCGCCATAGCCATAGACCGCCGCGTCATCGCGCCGATCGGCTTCCGGATAATATTCCTGCAGGAACGCGAAGAAGCGCTTCATGCCGGGGTCGTTGTCCCATTGCGGGTCGGCGCCATCCTTGGCATAGGCCGCCGACAGGACGCCCTGCACATTCTCAAAGCCGGCCGGCTTCATCGCGCCGCCGACGGAAGCGGAGACATTGGACACGATCTGCAGCGGCTTCCAGTTCAATTCCGCGACGTTCTTCATCGCCTGAGCTGCGAATCTCGGCATGGCAACGTTGATAAAGACGTCGACGCCGGCGGCCTTCAGCTTGGCGATGTGGCTCTCCATCGACGGCTCTGAGGTCTCGTAGCTCTCTTCGGCGACGATCATCGCCGCCTTCTCGCCGAATCCGTCCCTCAAGCCTCTGAGGTAGTCCTTGCCGAAATCGTCGTTCTGATAGAGCACGCCGACCTTGGCGTCGGGCCTCTCCTTCATGATGTATTTGGCATAGATGCGCGCCTCGCTCTGGTAGTTCGGCTGCCAGCCCATAGTCCACGGAAACTCTTTCGGCTGGTCCCACTTGCTGGCGCCGGAGGCGACGAAGAGCTGCGGCACTCCCTTGCCGTTCATGTATTTCTGGATCGCGAGGTTGGTGACCGTGCCGAGCGAGTTGAAGATCAGAAGCACTTTATCGCTCTCCACGAGCTTGCGCGCCTGCTCCACCGTCTTCGACGGGTTGTAGCCGTCGTCGTAGCTGAGAAAAACGATCTTGCGACCGTTGATGCCGCCCTCGGCGTTGACCTTGTTGAAATAGGCCGCCTCGGTCTTACCGATCACGCCATAGCCGGAAGCCGGTCCGCTATAGGGCATGATGTTGCCTATTTTGATCTCGGTATCGCTGGCGCCGGTATCGTACTTTTTCTGGGCGAGCGCACCGCCGGTGCTGGCGGTGATCAGGACGAGCACGGCTGAAAGGGCAGTCAATCGCAAGCGGACGGCAGTCATTCGTTTCCTTCATCCTTGAGATCATGATCCGATTAGACGGAATCGGATCATGATCTCATCTCTTGTTTGAGCATGATCTTTTCGGAAAACCGGTTCCCACTTTTCCGGATCATGCTGTGGTGGATGCGTTTCTTGGAACTCCCACGGCGGGCATTGAATGCGGTTCTCGCGCCGTCCGTCAACAAAAAGCCCCGCGGCTTGCACCGCGGGGCTTTGCGCTGGTCTCTTGCACTGCACAAGCTTAGAGCGTTTTCGAGCGAAGTGGATACCGGTTCGCGTGAAGAAAACGCGTCAAAACAAGAATCTAGAGCTTCGGTTCTGATTCAATCAGAACCGAAAATGCTCTAGTCGGCGGGAATGTCGCCGCTGATGATCTCGCCGAACAGTTCCCACTTCTGTCCCTTGAAGCGCATCATCTGAAGCTGGCTGATCGGGGCAAAGTCGGTGGCGCTGGTGTTGATCTTGACGCCGGGCAGCAGCGTGTCCGGCGTAAAATCCTTCAGGCTCGCCGCCTGCTTCATGACGTTGGCGCGGGTGAGATTGTCACCGCACATCTCCAGCACCTTCGCCAGGGTTTGTGCAGCGCCGTAGCCGTAAACCAGGGCGCTCTCGGTCTTGTCGGCGCCCGGCATGTACTTGTCGAGGAATTCATTCCACTTCTTCATGCCGGGATCGTTGTTCCATTGCTGGTCGCTGCCGTCCTTGGCGTAGGCGGCCGAGAGCACGCCCTGGGCGTTATCAAATCCCGCCGGCTGCATCACGCTGCCGACCGAGATCGAGACGTTGGCGACGATCTGCAGCGGCTTCCAGCCGAGTTCGGCGGTCTTCTTGATGGTCTGGGCGGCGAATTTCGGCGTGGCATAGATCAGCAGCACGTCCGGGTTGGCGGCCTTGATCTTGACGATGTGCGAATCGATCGTCGGCTCGGAGATCTCGTAGCTTTCCTCGAGGATGATCATCGAGGCGCCCTTGGCGCCGAGGCCGTCCTTGGTGCCCTTGAGGTAATCCTTACCAAAATCGTCGTTCTGATAGAGAATCGCGACCTTGGCGTCCGGCTTCTCCTTCATCAGCCATTTCGCGTAGATCTGCGCTTCGCTCTGGTAGCTCGGCTGCCAGCCGATGGTCCACGGGAAGTTCTTCGGGTCGTTCCACTTGGTCGCGCCGGTGGCGACGAACAGTTGCGGGATCTTCTTGGAGTTGAGGTATTTCTGGATCGCGGTGTTCGAGGGCGTGCCGAGCGGGTTGAAGACGACAAGGACTTCGTCGCTCTCGACCAGCTTGCGCACCTGCTCGACCGCCTTCGGCGGCGAGTAGGCGTCGTCATAGGTGATGAAATTGACCTTGCGGCCGTTGATGCCGCCCCGATCGTTGATCATCCGGAAATAGGCGGCCTCGGTCTTGCCGATGCTGCCATAGGCGGACGCAGGTCCGCTATAAGGGATGATGTTTCCGATCTTGATCTCGGTGTCGGAGGCGCCGGTATCGTATGTCTTCTGGGCGAAGGCACTGCCGGAAGCGGCAGCACAAGCGACGACCGCCGCCGAAAGCACGGCGGTCCGTAGTTTGAAGGGCATCGTCTCTCCTAAAGTCTCTTTTTTGGTTCTTCAGTTCTTCTTGAGTTTCGCCGCCAGTTGCTGGGCAATGAGGGCGACCTGCCGGGCGCCATGCGGCACCAGGTAGATGACGAGGAACAGGAGCACGCCGAACACGGCGCCAGAGAGACCCTTGGAAATGCCTTCCGCAATGTTAGGCACAAAGATGATGAAGGCGGAGCCGACGATCGAACCCGGCAGCCAGCCGACGCCGCCGACCACCATGCCGACGAACAGAGAGATCGCGAGCGTGATGGTGTAGCCGTCGGGCGCCACGAACTGCACCGCGATCGCGCCCAGGCCGCCGGCGATGCCGGTGATGCCGGCGCTGACGCCGAAGGCCAGCGTCTTGTACAGCGCGACGCTAACGCCCATGGCGGAGGCCGCGATCTCGTTGTCGCGGATCGACATCAGGGCGCGGCCCGAGCGCGAGCGGAGCAGGTTCACCGAGGCGACATAGATCCCGATCGAGACCGCCAGTGTGAAGTAATAGAGCCACATGTCTTGCGACAGCGGCAGGCCGAATGGCGCATCCGGCTTGGTCACCACCAGGCCTTGCACGCCGCCGGTCCAGTGCTCGAGGAAGCCGAGCTTGAGGAGCTGAGGCATGGCGAGCGCCAGAGCAAAGGTCGCGAGCGCGAGGTAGATACCCGACAGCCGCAGCGCCGGCTGGCCGAACAGGAAACCCGCGCCGAAGCAGACGACGCCCGCGACCGGCAGGGTCAGCGCGTAATTGACGTTGAAGTGCTCCATCAGGATCGCCGTGGTATAGGCACCGATGGCGTAGAACGCGCTCTGGCCGAGCGAGAACTGGCCCGAGCCGCCGGTCAGGATGTTGAGCGCCAGCACCGCGAGCCCGTAGATCAGGAGCATCGTCATCTGGAAGATGATGAAGTTCTTGACGAACAGGGGCGTCAGGATCAGGGCCGCCAGCACCACCAGCGAGGTGCCGTAGCCGAGCGTCATGGCGCGCTTCGGAACCGCCTCGACGGCCGGGGCTTCGGTTACAACTTCTTCAGCCGCGCTCATGATCAGACTCGCTTCACGATGGGCCGGCCAAACAGCCCGGCCGGTTTGACGACCAACACGGTGATAATCAGCGCCAGCGCGATCGGCAGCTTGAGCTCGTTGCCGACGCCTGGAATGTAGGTGCCGGCAAGGTTCTCGAACACGCCGACCAGGAAGCCGCCGATCACAGCGCCGAGCGGCGAGCTAAGGCCGCCGAGCACCGCGGAGGCGAAACCGTAGATCAGGACGCCGCCCATCATGTTCGGCTCGAGGAACACCACCGGCGCGATCAGCATGCCGGCGATCGCGCCGATGGCGGCGGCCATGCCCCAGCCGAGCGCGATCATCCAGCTCGTGTTGATGCCGACCAGCCGCGCCGATTCAGGCAACGAGGCAGCCGCTCGCATCGCAAGGCCAATGCGGGTGAACTGGAAGAAGAAATAGAGCCCGGCGAGCAGCAGCAGGGTGACGCCGACCATGCCGGCCTGGTGGGTCGAGATCAGCTGGCTGCCGAGGAACGGCGAGGAGCCGAACGGCGTCGGATATTGCTTGATGGTGAAATCCCAGATCAGGCCCGCGACCGAGTTGACGATCGCAAACAGCGCGATGAAGCCGGCGACGTTGGTCAAGACCGGCGCCTTCGCCAAGGGCTTGAACAACAGCCGCTCGATCAGGATGCCGCCGGCGAAGGAAAGGATGACGGTGAGGATGAAGGCCCACCAATAAGGCACGCCCCATTGCATCATCTGCCAGGACATGAAGGTCGAGAACATCGCCATTTCGCCCTGCGCGAAATTGAGATGGTCGATCGCCTGGTAGATCATCACGACGGCGAGCGCCATGCAGGCGTAGATCGCGCCGGTGGCGATGCCGGCCAGGACTTGGTTGGCAAAAAGCTCCATGGTCCTCGCTCCCTCAGTAACCCAGATAGGATTTACGGACGTCTTCGTTGTTGGCGACGTCCTTGGCGTTGCCGGACATCACGATGCGTCCGGTTTCAATCACATAGGCCTGATCGGCGAGCTCGAGCGCGAGCTGCGCATTCTGCTCGACCACCAGGATGGTGACCTTGTCCTCGCGGTTGATCTTGCCGAGGATGCGAAACAGGTCGCGGACCACCAGCGGCGCCAGGCCGAACGACGGCTCGTCCAGCAGCATCAGCCGCGGCCGCAGCATCAGCGCGCGCGCGACCGCGAGCATCTGCTGCTCGCCGCCCGACAGCGTGCCGGCCTGCTGGGTATAGCGCTGCTTGAGCACCGGGAAGTGGTCGTACATGCGCTCGATGTCGGCGACGATGTTCTTCTTGTCGCCGCGCGTGATGGCGCCAAGCTGCAGGTTCTCCTCCACCGTCATGTTGGTGAAGGTGCCGCGGCCCTGCGGCACATGGGCGATGCCGAGGCGGACCACGTTCTCGGTCGAACGATTGCCGATCGGCTTGCCCTCGAATTCGATCGCGCCGGTCGAGCGCACCATGTTGCAGATCGCCCGCAGCGTGGTGGTCTTGCCGGCGCCATTGGCCCCGAGCAGCGTGGTGAGCGAGCCTTCGTTCAGGGAAAAGCTGAGGCCGTGAAGCGCCTGGACCTGGCCGTAATAGGCGCGCAGATCCTTGACGTTGAGCATCATCGTCATTGGTCCTTGCTCCCGAGATAGGCCTTGATGACGTCGGGATCGGCCTGGACCTGGCTAGGGGTTCCCTCGGCGAGCTTGCGGCCGAAATTGAGCGCGACGACATGGTCGGCGGTCGACATCACCATACCCATGTGGTGCTCGACCAGGAGCACGGTGATCTTGCGCTCGTCGCGGATCTTGCGGACGAGGTCGCCGAGCACATAGACCTCTTCATGGTTGAGGCCGCCGGCCGGCTCGTCCAGCAAGAGGATCTTCGGATCGGCCGCGAGCGCGCGCGCCAGTTCAACGCGCTTCTGGGTGCCGAACGGCAGGCCCGACACGATGCTGTGCGCGACGTCCTCGAGGTCGAGATAGGCCAGGATCTCGTGCACCTTCTTGTTGACCGAAGCCTCGGTGCGCCTGATCCAGGCGAGCTTGAGCGAGTCGCTGATGATGTCGCTGGAGGTGCGCGCGTGGGTGCCGACGCGGACATTGTCGAGCACCGAGAGATTGGGAAACAGCGCGACGTTCTGGAAGGTGCGACCGATGCCGATCTCGGCGATCTTGTGCGGCGGGCGGCTGAGGATGCTCACGCCTTCCATCAGGATGTCGCCGGAGCTCGGCTGATAGAGCCGGGAGAGGCAATTGAAGAGCGTCGTCTTGCCGGCGCCGTTCGGTCCGATCAGTCCCAGGATCTGGCCCTGATGCATGTCGAAGGAGACGCCGTTCAACGCGACGATGCCGCCGAACACGACGCTGACGTCGCGAACCGCCAGCAGTGGCGCATGACCCTGCGCGAGTTGTGCCTGCGTCATCTCGTCTCGCCCGCCCGCTTGAGAGGGCGGAGAGCGCCGTGCGAGCGATCGCGCCGGCAATGAAGAAGGCTGTCAGATGCCCTCGGCCACACGTGCAACTTTCCCTCCTGATCTAGACTTTTTGCTTTCAACTTTTCTGGATTGCGGCGCTACCCCACCAAGCGCCTGCTCGATGTTCCTTACCATCGCGACAAGACGAGGTCCAATATCGTTGAGCAACCGGTCTTCCGTAAAGCGGAATGCCGGCGCACCGCAATTGAATGCATACGGACCGGTTCCGTCATTGAGCTGCAATGCCACGCCGACAGCGTGAACATCGTCCTGCCATTCACCAGCAGAAATTGCAAAGCCACGCTTCGCTACCAATTCGCCCGAACGCTCGATGCCATCGCGCATCTTCGGCCAGCGGCTGCCATAGTGGTCGCGAAGCTCACGCAGCAGAGCGGTACGCTCATCGTCCGGCAGCGCCCAGATATAGGCGCGTCCCATCGCGGTGGTCGCTATTGGTATCCGCGAACCGACATCGAGCTGAACGCCGAGCGTCAGTCCGTTCCGGCTTTGCCCGAAATAGATCATGCTGAGCCGATCGCGCCCGCCGACCGCGACCGCACCGCCGGTCGCACGCATCACGTCCTCGCGATAGGGTTCGGACAAATGCCGGACGCCGAGATTGGCGAGCGCGGCATAACCCAGCGCCATGGCAGAGGGCGTGAGCTGGTACTTCTCGAAACGCGGAACGGGTGTAAGGTAACCAAGCTTGGTCAACGTATAGGTCAGCCGCGAAACGGTAGGCTTCGGCAAATTGGTGCGGGCCGCAATCTCCTGATTGCCGAGAAGCCCGTCATTGGGACGGAATGCGCGCAGGACTTCCAATCCACGGGAAAGCGCGACCACAAAATTGCGGTCGGTCGCCGCCTTCTTTCCTGAACGTTTCATTCCCCGCCACTTTGTCGATCTCGTTGACAAGGGACGTGCTTCAAAATAACCCTCCGTGTCAAGATGTGGAATTTAATTTCGCAGTGCGAAATTAGCTACTAAACGCAAGAACCGCAACAACGCCTTGCAAAAGAACACACCGCAAAAGAACACAGCATCCAAGGAGAGCCTCGTGAGCGAAGTCGTAAAACTCGAGCGGCATGACATCATTGGCATCGTCACGGTTAACAATCCTCCGGTCAACGCGCTGAGTGCCGCAGTACGCGGCGGCATCCTGGAATGCATCAAGAGCGCGATTGCCGATGCCGAAGTGAAGGCGATCGTGCTGACCTGCGCCGGCCGCACCTTCATCGCCGGTGCCGACATCACCGAATTCGGCAAGCCGCCGAAGCCGCCCGGCCTCAACGAGGTGCTGGAGGCGATGGAGAATTCACCGAAGCCGATCGTTGCCGCGATCCACGGCACCGCACTCGGCGGCGGCCTCGAAGTCGCTCTGGCATGCCACTATCGCGTAGCAACCAAGGATGCCCGGCTCGGCTTGCCTGAAGTGAAGCTCGGCCTGCTGCCCGGCGCCGGCGGCACCCAGCGCCTGCCGCGCGCGGTCGGACCGGAGCTTGCGGTCAAGATGATCGTCGGCGGCGACCCGATCGGCGCCGCGGAAGCACTCAAGAGCGGCTTGATCGAAGAGATCGTCGAGGGACCGGCCGCCGGCGGCGAAGCCTTCGCACTCAAGGTGCTGGCGGAGAAGCGCCCATTGCGCAAGTTGCGCGACGACGACTCCAAGCTCGCCGCGGCCAAGGCCGACCGTTCGATCTTCACCAATGCGGTCGCCGCGCTGACCAAGCGCGCACGCGGCCTGGAAGCGCCGTTCGCTGCAGCCGACGCGGTCGGCGCCGCCATCGACCTGCCCTTCGATGAAGGCCTGAAGAAGGAGCGCGAGACCTTCCTGAAGCTGGTCGCGAGCGACCAGTCCAAAGCGCAGCGTTACGCCTTCTTCGCCGAGCGCGAGGCCGCGAAGATCGCAGGCGTGCCTGATGGCACCAAGCCGCGCAACGTCGCGCGCGTCGCCATCATCGGCGCCGGCACCATGGGCGGCGGCATCGCGATGTCGTTTGCCAATGCCGGCATCCCCGTGACGCTGATCGAGACCGGCGAAGAGCAGCTCAAGCGCGGCCTCGGCGTGATGCAGAAGAACTATGAGGCGACCGCCGCCCGCGGCGGCATCCCGGCGGATGCACCCGCCAAGCGGATGGCGCTGATATCAGGCGTGGTCGGCCTGGAAAACGTCAAGGATGCTGACCTCGTCATCGAGGCGGTGTTCGAGACCATGGCGGTCAAGAAGGAGGTGTTCGGCAAGCTCGATCAATATGCCAAGCCAAGCGCCGTGCTGGCCTCCAACACGTCCTACCTGAACATCGACGAGATCGCCAAGGAGACCAAACGGCCGCAGGACGTGCTGGGCATGCACTTCTTCTCGCCGGCCAACGTCATGAAGCTGTGCGAGATCGTGCGCGCCGAGAAGACCGCGCCTGACGCGTTGGTCACGGCGGTTTCGATTGCGCGCAAGATTGCGAAAGTTCCGGCCGTGGTCGGCGTCTGCGACGGCTTCGTCGGCAACCGCATGCTGGCCCAGCGCGGCAAGCAGGCGGAAAAGCTGTTGTTCGAGGGCGCGCTGCCGCAGCAGGTCGACGCTGTCGTTACAAAATTCGGCATGCCGATGGGGCCGTTCGCGATGGGCGACCTCGCCGGCCTCGACATCGGCTGGCGCTCGCGCAAGGACCGCGGCATCAAGTCGGAGATCGCCGACGCGCTGTGCGAAGCCGGCCGCTTCGGCCAGAAGACCGGCAAGGGCTATTACAAATATGAGGCGGGCTCGCGGGCGCCGCTGCCCGATCCGGAAGTCGAGAAGCTGATCGACGAGACGCTGGCGCGCCTCGGCCGCAAGAAGCGCGTCGTCAGCGACGACGAGATCCTCGAGCGCATGATGTACCCGATGATCAATGAGGGCGCGCGCATCTTGGAGGAAGGCATCGCGGCGCGGCCTTCCGACATCGACGTGGTCTGGCTCTACGGCTATGGCTGGCCGATCTATCGCGGCGGCCCGATGTTCTGGGCGGATACGGTGGGTCTGAAGCACATCGCCGATCGCCTCTCCTTCTATGCCAAGGAGACCAACGATCCCTCGCTCGAGCCGGCGCCGCTGCTCAAGCGCCTTGCCGACGAAGGCAAGACGTTTGCTTCGCTCGCCGCGGCGTCGAAGGCGGCTTGATGATCGGCTGTTGCCACTTGTCATTCCGGGACACGCGCAAGCGTGGACCCGGAATCCATTTCTCCGCCTGCACATGTGGCCCGATGGATTCTCCGATGTGCAATTGCACATCGCAGTTCGTCCTTCGGACGCCCCAGAATGACGGCCGCTAGGTTTTTGCGCTGAGCATCATGACCCATCCCGGCGAACAGTTTTATCCGAAGGGCGTGCGTTGGGACGATCCGATCGCGCGCGGCACGTTGCCTGATTTGCTCTCCACGGCCGCGGCGGCCTACGGCCCGCGGACGGTGATCGAATTCCGCGACCGGCCGATCAGCTATGCGGAGCTGGAAGCGCTGGTCGAAACCGCGGCTTCCGCGTTCCTGCGGGCCGGCTACGGCAGGGACACCTCGGTGGCGTTGTTCCTAGGCAACACGCCCGACCATCCCATCAACTTCTTCGGCGCGCTGAAGGCGGGTGCCCGCGTCGTACATCTCTCGCCGCTCGACGGCGAGATCGCGCTCTCGCACAAGCTCTCGGATTCCGGTGCTCGCATCCTCATCACCAGCAACCTCTCGGCGCTGCTGCCGACCGCGCTGAAGTTCCTCGACAAGGGCCTGCTCGACCGGCTGATCGTCTGCGAGGACGATCATTGGGGCAAGGTCGGCACGCCCCAGACCGCGTTGCCCGGCCATCCCGCCATCATCACCTATCGCCAGTTCGTCGACGGCGCGACCAAACCCGCCAGATGGCCTGAGGTCAGCGCCGACGACGTCGCGCTGCTGCAATATACCGGCGGCACCACCGGCCTGCCGAAAGGCGCGATGCTGAGCCACGGCAATCTGACCGCCGCGGTCTCGATCTATGAGGTCTGGGGCAAGGCTGCCCGCGCGGAGCGCGATGCGATCGAGCGCGTGATCTGCGTGCTGCCGCTGTTCCACATCTACGCGCTGACGGTCGTGCTGCTGTCCTCGATCCGGCACGGCTATCTGATCTCGCTGCACCAACGCTTCGACGTCCAGGCCGTGATGCGCGACATCGAGGAGAAGCGCGCCACCGTGTTCCCGGGCGTGCCCACGATGTGGATTGCGATCGCCGCCCTGCCCGATCTCGACAAGCGCGACCTGTCCTCGCTGGTGAGCTGTGGTTCCGGCGGCGCGCCGCTGCCGGTGGAAGTCGCCAAGATCTTCGAGCGCCGGGTCGGCATGAAGCTGCGCAGCGGCTGGGGCATGACTGAGACCTGCTCGCCGGGCACCGGCCACGTCAAGGAAGGGCCGGACAAGCCCGGCTCGATCGGCCTGATGCTGCCGGGCATCGAACTCGACGTGGTCTCGCTGGATGATCCGAAGCAAGTCCTGCCCGTCGGGGAAGTCGGCGAAATCCGTATTCGCGGCCCGAATGTGACAAAGGGCTACTGGAACCGGCCCAAGGAAACCGGCGAGGCCTTTGTCGGCGACCGCTTCCTCACCGGCGACATCGGCTACATGGATACGGACGGCTATTTCTATCTGGTCGACCGCAAGAAGGACATGATCATCTCCGGCGGCTTCAATGTCTATCCGCAGATGATCGAGCAGGCGATCTATACGCATCCGTCAGTGCACGAAGTGATCGTGATCGGCATCCCCGACGACTACCGGGGCGAGGCTGCGAAAGCCTTCATCAAGCTGCGCGATGGCGCCGCGCCATTCACGATCGACGATCTGCGCGTCTTTCTCACCGGCAAGCTCGGCAAGCATGAACTGCCGGCCGCACTCGAATTCGTCGAGGAATTGCCGCGAACGTCGGTCGGAAAACTTTCCCGCCACGAATTGCGCCAGCAGCGGGCCGCCCCGGCTGGCGCTGCGAAACAACAACCAGAAAACGCAACAGGAGGTCGTTCATGACCGACGCCGTTATCGTCTCTACCGCCCGCACGCCGATCGGCAAGGCCTATCGCGGTGCGCTCAACGTCACCGAAGGCGCGACCCTGCTCGGACACGCCATCGGCGAGGCGGTCGCCCGCGCCAAGGTCGATCCGAAGGAGATCGAGGACGTCGTGATGGGCGCCGCCCTGCAGCAGGGCTCAACCGGCGGCAACATCGCGCGCAAGGCGCTGCTCCGCGCCGGCCTTCCGGTGACTGTCGCCGGCACCACCATCGACCGGCAATGCGCCTCGGGCCTGCAGGCGATTGCGCTTGCCGCGCGCTCGGTGCTGTTCGACGGCGTCGAGATCGCGGTCGGCGGCGGCGGTGAATCGATCAGCCTAGTGCAGAACGACAAGATCAATACGTTTCACGCCCAGGACCCGGCGCTGTTGAAGATCAAGGGCGAGGTCTACATGCCCATGATCGACACCGCCGAAGTGGTCGCCAAGCGCTACAACATCTCGCGCGAAAAGCAGGACGAATATTCGCTCGAGAGCCAGCGCCGCACCGCGGCCGCCCAGCAGGGCGGCAAGTTCAAGGACGAGCTGGCACCGATCACCACCCAGATGGCGGTGACCGACAAGGCGACCGGCGCGGTCTCGTTCAAGGAGGTGACGCTGTCGCAGGATGAGGGCCCGCGGCCCGACACTACGGCCGAAGGCCTTGCCGGCCTGAAGCCGGTGCGCGGCGAAGGTTTCACCATCACCGCCGGTAATGCCAGCCAGCTTTCCGACGGCGCCAGCGCAACCGTGATCATGAGCGACAAGGAAGCGGCCAAGCGCGGCCTGAAGCCGCTCGGCATCTTCCGCGGTTTCGTTTCCGCCGGCTGCGAGCCCGACGAGATGGGAATCGGGCCGGTCTTCGCCGTGCCGCGCCTGCTCAAGCGCCATGGCCTGAAGGTCGAGGACATCGACCTCTGGGAGCTCAACGAGGCCTTCGCGGTGCAGGTGCTCTATTGCCGCGACAAGCTCGGCATCGATCCCGATAAGCTCAACGTCAATGGCGGCGCGATCGCGGTCGGCCATCCCTACGGCATGTCGGGCGCGCGGCTCACCGGCCACGCCTTGATCGAAGGCCGCCGCCGCAAGGCGAAGTATGCTGTGGTGACCATGTGCGTCGGTGGCGGCATGGGCGCGGCCGGTTTGTTCGAGGTGGTGCACTAAGCCTGTCGTCCCGGCGAAGGCCGGGACCCATACCGCGTGATCTCGCTTTGGGGCCTCGCTGGTAGATAGCTTAAGTCCACTACGAAGGCCGGGGGTTGGGTCCCCGCCTTCGCGGGGACGACGAACGAGAAACACAAAGCAGAAATAGTTCATTTGCTCACAAGGAGGATCCGATGGATCTCGCTTTCACCAAGGAAGAAGTGGCGTTTCGCGAGGAAGTGCGGGCGTTCTTCAGGGACAATGTGCCGCCGGACACGCGGAGGAAGATGCAGGAGGGCCGCCATCTCTCCAAGGATGAGATGGTCACCTGGTGGCGCATCCTGAACAAGAAGGGCTGGGGCGTGTCGCACTGGCCGAAGGAATATGGCGGCACCGGCTGGACGTCCGTGCAGCACTACATCTTCAACGAGGAACTGCAGTCCTATCCGGCGCCGCAGCCGCTCGCCTTCGGCGTCAGCATGGTCGGCCCGGTCATCTACACCTTCGGCAACGAGGCGCAGAAGAAGCAGTATTTGCCGCGCATCGCCAATGTCGACGACTGGTGGTGCCAGGGCTTCTCGGAGCCGGGCTCGGGTTCGGATCTCGCCTCGCTCCGCACCAAGGCCGAGCGCAAGGGCGACAAATGGATCATCAACGGCCAGAAGACATGGACCACGCTGGCGCAGCACGCCGACATGATCTTCTGCCTCTGCCGCACCGATCCGAGCGCCAAGAAGCAGATGGGCATCTCCTTCATCGTGTTCAGCATGAAGTCGAAGGGGGTCACGGTTCGGCCGATCCAGACCATAGACGGCGGCCGTGAGGTCAACGAAGTGTTCTTCGACAATGTCGAGGTCCCGATCGAGAACCTGATCGGTGAGGAGAACAAGGGCTGGGACTACGCCAAATTCCTGCTCGGCAACGAGCGCACCGGTATTGCGCGGGTCGGCGTCTCCAAGGAGCGGCTGCGTCGCATCAAGGAGCTCGCCTCCAAGGTCGAATCCGGCGGCCGGCCGGTGATTCAGGATCCCGCGTTCCGCGAGAGACTGTCAGCCTGCGAGATCGAGCTGAAGGCCCTGGAGCTGACACAGCTCCGCGTCGTCGCCGACGAAGGCAAGCATGGCAAGGGCAAGCCCAACCCGGCTTCGTCGGTGCTCAAGATCAAGGGCTCGGAGATCCAGCAGACCACGACGGAACTTCTGATGGAAGTGATCGGCCCGTTTGCCGCGCCCTATGATGTGCATGGCGACGACGGCTCGAACGAGGCCATGGATTGGACCGCCCAGATCGCGCCGAGCTACTTCAACAATCGCAAGGTCTCGATCTACGGCGGCTCCAACGAGATCCAGCGCAACATCATCGCCAAGGCGGTGCTGGGGCTTTGAGTTGACGGCTGCTGCGCCACGCACGCTGTCGTCATGGCCGGGTTCGACCCGGCCATCCACGCAGTGACGCAGGCACAGCAAGAGCGTGGATGCCCGGGACAAGCCCGAGCATGACGGAGAATTTCCGATAATCCTGAGAGAGCAAGAACATGGATTTTGATTTGTCCGAGGAGCAGCGGCTTCTCAAGGAAAGCATCGACGGCCTGCTGACGGATTCCTACGATTTCGAGCAGCGCAAGAAATACATGAAGGAGAAGGGCGGCTGGAGCAAAGCCGTCTGGAGCAAGCTCGCCGAGCAGGGCCTGCTCGGCCTGCCCTTCACTGAGGCCGACGGCGGGTTCGGCGCCGGCGGCGTCGAGACCATGATCGTGATGGAAGCGCTCGGCAAAGCGCTCGTGCTCGAGCCTTATCTGGCGACCGTGGTGATCGGCGGCGGCTTCCTGCGCCATGGCGGCTCGGCCGAGCAGAAGGCCGCGCACATTCCCGGCATCATCGACGGCAGCAAGACGCTCGCGTTCGCACAGCTCGAGAAGAACTCGCGTTACGACCTGTTCGACGTCACCACGACCGCGAAGAAGAAGGGCGCCGGCTGGGTCATCGACGGCGAGAAGTTCGTCGTCCTCAACGGCGACAACGCCGACACGCTGATCGTGACCGCGCGCACCAAGGGCGAGCGGCGCGACAGAAACGGCATCGGCGTGTTCCTGGTGCCCGCCGATGCCAAGGGCATCAGCAAGAAGGGCTATCCGACCCAGGACGGCCTGCACGCCGCCGACATCAGCTTCACCGGCGTCGAAGTCGGCAGCGATGCCGCGATCGGCAACCCGGAGGATGCGCTTGATCTGATCGAGCGCGTGGTCGACGAAGCCCGCGTCGCGCTGTGCGCAGAGGCGGTCGGCGCGATGGATGAATCGCTCAAGGAGACCGTCGAGTACATCAAGACGCGCAAGCAGTTCGGCGTCGCGATCGGTTCGTTCCAGAGCCTGCAGCACCGCGCCTCCGACATGTTCGTCGCGGCCGAGCAGGCCCGCTCGATGTCGATGTTCGCGACCATGGCTGGCGACTTCGAGGATGCCAAGGAGCGCGCCAACGCGATCGCGGCGGCCAAGGTTCAGATCGGCAAGTCGCTGAAGTTCGTCGGCCAGCAGTCGATCCAGCTCCATGGCGGCATCGGCATGACGATGGAGGCCAAGATCGGCCACTACTTCAAGCGCCTGACCATGATCGAGAACACCTTTGGCGACACCGAGTATCACCTGCGCCGCGTCGCAGACGCGGGCGGGTTGATCTAGCTGCTCGCCAATGCGAGCCCGTAAGCCGCATAATGGTCGTCATGCCCGGGCTTGTCCCGGGCATGACGTCTTGGCGGCGAAGGAACAGCGTGGATGGCCGGGTCAAGCCCGGCCATGACGGTGTGGGAAAATGCGAACAAAACAGAAGAGGGAATAACATAACAATGAAGAACACCCCATTCGATCTCACCGGAAAAGTCGCCGTCATCACCGGGTCGAGCCGCGGCATCGGCCGTTCTTCCGCCGAACTGCTGGCAAAGCTCGGCGCCAAGGTGGTGATCTCCTCGCGCAAGGCGGACGCCTGCCAGGAAGTGGCTGACGGCATCAATGCGGCCGGCGGCGATGCGCATGTGATCCCCTGCAACATCTCGCGCCGCGAGGAGGTGGAGGCGCTGATCTCCGGCGCAACCAAACATTACGGCAAGATCGACATCCTGGTCTGCAACGCCGCGGTGAACCCGTATTACGGCCCGCTGCTCGACATCAAGGACGAGGCGTTCGACAAGATCATGGGCTCCAACGTCAAGAGCAACATCTGGCTCTGCGCGCTGGCAATCCCGCAGATGGCCGAACGCGGCACTGGCTCGGTCGTAATCATCTCGTCCATCGGCGGATTGCGCGGCTCGACCGTGATCGGCGCCTACGGCATCTCGAAGGCGGCCGACTTCGCGCTCTGCCGCAGCCTGGCCGGCGAATGGGGACCGAAAGGCGTGCGCGTCAATTGCGTCGCGCCGGGGCTGGTCAAGACCGATTTCGCCCGCGCGCTCTGGGAAGACGCGGAGCTTTTGAAACGGCGCACCGCCACCACCCCGCTCCGTCGCATCGGCGAACCCGACGAGATCGCCGGCGCGGTCGCCTACCTCGCCTCCGACGCCTCCACCTTCATGACCGGCCAGACCATCGTCATCGACGGCGGCGTCACCACGGCAGCGGTGTAGCTTCGTCTCCCTCTCCCCGTTCTTCACGGGGAGAGGGTTGGGGTGAGGGGCGGCCTCCACAAATTCTGAACACCGTGAATGCGGCGCGTCCCCTCACCCGGCGCTGCGCGCCGACCTCTCCCCGCGAGAGCGGGGCGAGGTCGAGCGGGCGGCATATTGACCTTCCCGCGCCAATCCGCTCCCTTGGCGCAGCAAGCAATCACCTCCGGGAAGGAGCGCCATGTCCTTTGTGCTGGCCATCGATCAGGGCACCACGTCCTCGCGCGCCATTGTCTTCCGCAGCGATATTTCCATCGCGTCAGTGGCGCAGCAGGAGTTCCCGCAGCATTTCCCGGCCTCCGGCTGGGTCGAGCATGAGCCGGAGGACATCTGGACCTCGACCATCGCCACCTGCCGCAATGCGCTGGAGAAGGCCGGTCTCAAAGCGAGAGACATCGCCGCGATCGGCATTACCAACCAGCGCGAGACCACTGTCGTATGGGACCGCGCGACAGGCCAGGCCGTGCACCGCGCCATCGTCTGGCAGGACCGTCGCACCGCGGATTTCTGCGCCCGATTGAAAGCAGATGGCCATGAGCCGGTGATCTCGGCCAAGACCGGATTGATCATCGACCCTTATTTCTCGGGGACAAAAGTCGCCTGGATCCTCGACGGCGTGCCCGGCGCGCGAGAGCGTGCCGAGCGCGGCGAGCTGCTGTTCGGCACCGTCGATTGCTATCTGCTCTGGCGGCTCACCGGCGGCAAGGTGCACGCAACCGACGCCACCAACGCCTCGCGCACCCTGCTGTTCAACATCCACACCGGCGAATGGGACGACGAGCTCTTGAAAATCCTCGGCGTGCCCCGCTCGATGCTGCCAGAGGTGAAGGACTCGTCGGCGAAATTCGGCGACAGCGTGCCCGACCTGTTCGGCGGCAGCATCGCCATCGCAGGCATCGCCGGCGACCAGCAAGCTGCGACCATCGGGCAGGCCTGTTTCGAGCCCGGCATGATCAAGTCGACCTATGGCACCGGCTGCTTTGCGCTGCTCAACACCGGCACCACGCCGGTCAAATCGAAGAACAAGCTGCTGACCACGATCGCCTACCAGCTCGGCGGAAAGCGCACCTACGCGCTGGAAGGCTCGATCTTCGTCGCCGGAAGCGCAGTGCAATGGCTGCGCGACGGGCTCGGTATCATCAAGCAGGCCGCCGAGACCGGGCCGCTCGCCGACAAATCCGACTCGATGCAGAGCGTCTATCTGGTGCCGGCCTTTGTCGGCATGGGCGCGCCCTACTGGAATCCGCGCGTGCGCGGCGCGCTGTTCGGCCTCACCCGCAACAGCGGGCCAGCCGAGCTCGCACATGCCGCGCTGGAAAGCGTCTGCTACCAGACCTACGACCTCTGGGCCGCGATGCGCGCCGACTGGCCTGACGCCACCGCAGCCAACATCGTGCTCCGCGTCGACGGCGGCATGACCGCTTCCGACTGGACCATGCAGCGATTGGCCGATCTGCTCGACGCCCCGGTCGACCGCCCGATGATCCAGGAGACCACGGCGTTAGGGGCCGCCTATCTCGCGGGCCTGCAGGCTGGCGTCTATCCCGAGCCGACCAAATTCGCCGACA
The DNA here is from genome assembly GCF_059512425.1 of Bradyrhizobium sp. Leo78. Lineage (NCBI taxonomy): Bacteria > Pseudomonadati > Pseudomonadota > Alphaproteobacteria > Hyphomicrobiales > Nitrobacteraceae > Bradyrhizobium > Bradyrhizobium sp. Leo78. Next base: position 180,378 of record NZ_JCAMOT010000011.1, on the reverse strand, counting down.
ACTGGCGATTGGAGCACCGCTTCAAGCCCGCGATGAGTACGGCGACGCGCGAGCGCAAGCTCGCGGGATGGGCGCGCGCGGTGAAGGGCGTGCTGGCGAGTGATGAGGGGGAGTGATGGGTCGTTCACCGCCAGCGCCACGTTCTCCGTCATGCCCGGGCAAAAGCGCGAAGCGCGTCTTCGCGCAGATGTCCCGGGCATCCACGTTTGGCGACAACGAAGAACGTGGATGGCCGGGACAGGCCCGGCCATGACAAGTGGAGAGAGCACGACACTTTAATTGAGCGCCAAGGTCGCAGCACCGCACCTCAATTCGCCATCATCCGCTGCGGCAACCACGTGGCGAGCAGCGGGAAGGCGATCAGGATCACGAGGCGGATCAGGTCGGTGACGACGAAGGGGATCACGCCCTTGAAGATCGTGGAGAAAGACACGTCCTTCACCACGCTCTTGATCACGAACACGTTCATGCCGACAGGCGGATGGATCAGGCCGAGCTCGACGGTCATCACGATGATCACGCCGAACCAGATCGGATCGAAGCCGAGATGCATGATCACCGGGAAGATGATCGGCACGGTCAGGATGATCATCGCCATGGCGTCCATCAGGCAGCCGAGCACGAGATACATCACCATGATGACGGCGAGGATGCCGTAGCTGCCGAGGCCAAGCCCGGTCAGGAATTCGGTGACCTTCTGCGGGGTCTGCGTCACCGTCAGGAAATAGCCGAAGATCAGCGCGCCGATCAGCACGGTGAACACGGCGGCCGCGGTGCGCGTCGCCTGCAGCAGCGAATTGAGGATCTTCTCCTTGTCCAACCGTCCGGTGAGAATGCCGATCAGGAATGCGCCGGTGGCGCCGACCCCACCGGCTTCCGTCGGCGTGAAGCGCGGCAGGAACGGCAGGCCGTAGAGCCCGCCGATGACAAAGATAAAGAGCAGCACCGGCGCCCAGATGTCGCGCAGGCCGGCAAAGCGCTCGCGCCAGGAAATCCGCTTCCCCGTCGGCAGGAAGCCGGGCCTGATATAGCCGATCAACGCGATGGTGATCATATACATGGTCATCGCGAGCAGGCCCGGGATAATGCCGGCGATGAAGAGTTTACCAATGTCCTGCTCAGTGATGATGCCGTAGACCGCGAGCACGGTCGACGGCGGCAGCATCGCACCGAGCGTGCCGCCCGCCGCGATCACGCCGGTGGCAAAGGATTGCGGATAGCCGAAGCGGCGCATCTCCGGATACGCGACAGCCGAGAACGTCGCGGCGGTCGCGACCAGGAGCCGCAGATCGCGGCGAAGCCGCCGCAAGCGGCGACGGTGGCGATGCCGAGCCCGCCGCGAAGATGGCCGACAAAGCCATTGGCGGCGCGGAACAATTCGCGGCTCATGCCGGAATTACTGACGAAGGTCCCCATCAGGAGGAACATCGGGATCACGCCGAAGGTGTAGTCGGTCACCGTGCGCATCGAGGTCTGGCCGACCAGTTTCAGCGCCGGCGTGGCGCCGACCAGATAGCTGAAGCCGCAGACGCCGACGAGGCCCATCGCCATGCCGACCGGCACGCGGAGCAGCATCAGCGCGAACAGCGCGACAAAGCCGATGATGGCGACGGCGTCGGTACTCATCGGCGCTTACTCCGTCGCCTTGATCTTGGGATCGTGCATCTCCTCGGGATGGAAGATCAGCCGATAGGTGCGGATCGCGATCAAGAGCACCGCGGAAACGTCGCCGATCCAGGCGAGCGCGAAGAACGGCCAAGTCGGCATGTGCAGGTCGAAGGTCAGGACATTGTCGTTGTAGGTGCCGCGCACCTTGTCGAACAACGTCCACGTCTGCACCGTGACGACGAACAGCAGCACCAGCGTCGCGAAGACGTCGATGAGGCGCTGGTATCTCGGCCCGACATTGGCCCAGACCAGATCGACGGTGATGTGGGTGCCGCGATAGGACGTCGCGGCGATGCCCCAGAAAATGAGGATGCCGAGCAGCATCCGCCCGATGTCGAAGGAATCCGGAATCGAGTAGTTCAGCGTATTTCGCAACAGCACTGCGAGGAAGATATTGGCGGCGACGATGCCGACGAATCCGGCCGCGATCCATTCGATCGTGTCGATGAAACGGTCCATGTAAGCGCGTTTCATGTGCTCGGCGTCCTATTGCGTACGATCACTTGATCGAGGCCGTCTCGCGGCATGGTTCACCTCTCCCCATCGGGGAGAGGTCGGCGCGAAGCGCCGGGTGAGGGGGATCAGGTCCCACGAGGGAGCGGAACCCCTCACCCGGATCGCATCTGCGATGCGATCCCACCTCTCCCAGGGGAGAGGTGGGCACCGCCGATGCAGCACCAGCACAATCCGATCTCATCGGATTCATGAGGCACTACTGCGCGAGCGCGTTGTACTTCGCGAGTGACGCCTTCAGGTCGGCCATCGCAGCGTCCGCATCGACGCCGGCCTTCTTGACGCCGTCGGCCCAGGTCTTGACCAGTGGCTCGGCCGCCTTCTTCCACAGCGCGGTCTGTTCCGGCGTCAGCTTGTAGACCTCGTGGCCGGACTCGGCCTTCACCTTGTCGATGCCGGCGTCCTCGAACTTACCCCAGTGCTCGCCGACGATGCCCGCCATCTCGGTCGAGCAGTTCTTGTCGATGGCCGCCTTCTGGCGCTCGGACATCGCGTTGTACTTGTCCTTGTTGATGACGAACACGAAGGTCGTGACATAGAGCGGCGCCTCCATGTCGTACTTCGTCACCTTGTCGATGCCGAACAGCACCAGCGAGCCCCAGGGAAAGGTGACGCCGTCGGCAACGCCGCGCTCGATGATGTCGCGCACTTCAGGCGCGGACGACTGCACATTGGTGCCACCGAGCGAGGTGACGAAATTGGCCATGGTGGCATGGGCTGGGCGGATCTTCAGGCCTTTGACATCCTCGGGCACGACGATCTTCTTGGTGCGAGAATGGAACGAAGACGGCGAATGGACGAAGGCCAGACAATATTTGACGTCCTTCATCTCCTTCTCGGCATATTTGCGGTACCAGGCATCCAGTCCCATCGAGCCGCCCTTGGCGTCCGAGATCAGGAACGGCAATTCGCCGGCGCCGACGATCGGGAAGCGGCCGGGCTGGTAGCCTGGATTGACATAGGTGACATCGGCGATGCCGTCGCGCGCCATGTCGTAATGGTCGAAAGCCTTGCCGAGCTGCTGGGCCGGGAACACCTTGCCCTTGATGGTGCCGCCGGAATCCTTTTCCACCGCCGCGGCCCAGTCCTCCAGCGACTTTTGCAGCGGATGGGAGGCCGGCACCCAATGCGAGATCTTCAGGTCGAACGTCTTCTCCTGCCCGAACGCAGGCGTCACGCTGGCGGCCAGCAGCAACGCCAGAACCGTCTTCCTCATCGGCATCCTCTCCCTCTTTGCGGGCCTTTGGTGGCCCTTTGCGATTATTGTTATATGATATAATCACCATTGCAAGCTGACGACAGCGGCCGGCCAGCGGGTATAAGCTGTGGCCTACGGTATCGGGAGGAGCAAAAATTGCGGTCAAAGGTAGCAATCATAGGCGCAGGTCCGGCAGGATTGTTGCTTGGGCAACTACTTCACGCCTATGGCATCGACAATGTGATCCTGGAACGGCAGACGCCGGACTATGTGCTGGGACGGATCCGCGCCGGCTTGCTGGAAGAGGGCACGGTCGGCCTGCTCGACCAAGTCGGCGCAGGCGAGCGCGCCCATCGCGAGGGGCTGATTCATCACGGATTGGAACTCGCCTTCGGCGGCGACCGGCATCGCATCGACATGCACGCGGCGACCGGCAAGACGGTCATGATCTACGGACAGACCGAGGTGACGCTCGACCTCATGAACGCGCGGCAGAAGGCCGGGCTCACCACCATCTATCAGGCCGCCGATGTCCAGCCGCATGATTTCGACACCGACCATCCGCGCGTCTCTTACGTGAAGAATGGCAAAGCAGGCGAGATCATCTGCGACTTCATCGCGGGCTGCGACGGTTTCCACGGCGTCAGCCGCGCCAGCGTGCCGGCTTCCGCCATCAAGACCTATGAGCGGGTGTATCCGTTCGGCTGGCTCGGCATCCTCTCGGAGACTCCTCCGGTCTCGCATGAGCTGATCTACAACAACCATGACCGCGGCTTTGCGCTGTGCACGATGCGCTCGATGCACCGCAGCCGCTACTACGTGCAGTGTCCGCTCGACGACCATATCGACCAATGGTCCGACGAGCGGTTCTGGGACGAGCTGAAGCGGCGGCTCGATCAGAAGGCGGCGGACGAACTCGTCACCGGCCCCTCGATCGAAAAGAGCATCGCGCCACTGCGCAGCTTCGTCGCCGAGCCGATGCGCTTCGGCCGGATGTTCCTGGCCGGCGACGCCTCGCATATCGTGCCGCCGACCGGCGCCAAGGGACTGAACCTCGCCGCCAGCGACGTGCACTACCTGTCGCAAGGCTTACGTGAATATTACGACGAGAGATCTTCCGCTGGCATCGATGGCTACTCCGCCAGAGCGCTGGCGCGGGTCTGGAAAGCGGTGCGCTTCTCCTGGTGGATGACCTCGATGCTGCACAAATTCCCCGATCAGGGCGAATTCGGTGCACGTATCCAGCTCGCCGAGTTGGACTATCTCGTCAGCTCCAAGGCGGCATCGACATCGCTGTCGGAGAATTACGTCGGCCTGCCGCTATAAAATTGTAGGGTGGGCAAAGCGTAGCGTGCCCACCATCAGCACTCCGCTCGCGATGGTGGGCACGCTTCGCTTTGCCCACCCTACGGGCTACGCCGTCATTGCGAGGAGCGTAGCGACGAAGCAATCCATGCGCCCACGCGGGGAGAAATGGATTGCTTCGCTTCGCTCGCAATGACGACGGAGCATTTCAAACATCCGCGCAGATGCCGTTTAAAACTTTGTATGCGGTGAAACTGTCATCGACATCGCGTTCAATGGCGCCGAGATCACCAGACATACGGGCCGACGATGAGCACCGATACTTCCGTCATTGCCGACATTCCGGAAGGCTTTGAGCCTCACTTCCGCAAGAGCCCGCTCACCGATCCCTGGGAGCCGCTTTATTCGAAGCGCACCGACAGGGCAGTGATCATGGGGCTCAGGCTCGCAAGGGCGCACACCAACTCGCGCGGTCTGATCCATGGTGGATTGATCGCTGCACTCGCCGACAACGCGATGGGCTATAGCTGCGCCCAAGTGATGGGCTGGACATCTTCGCTGGTGACGGTCTCGCTTGCGGTGGATTTCATTGGCACTGCCGAGATCGGGCAATGGCTCGCGGTCGAGACCGACGTGATCAAGATTGGCAGCACGATCTGCTTCACGCAGAGCCTGGTGAAGGCGGACGACGTCATCATCGCGCGGGCGAGTGGGACGTTCCGGGTGCTGCCGAGGAAAGACAATGTCAGATGACGCGGGTCGCCATTGCACCTTGCACCGTCATGCCCGGGCTTGACCCGGGCATCCACGATCTTCTGCGCGGCGACAAAGACGTGGATGGCCGGGACAAGCCCGGGCATGACGGAGAATGGTGAGACGAGCGCTAGCCAAATCGCCAGTCCGCGGTCTCAGTCACCAGATCGACGAAGGTGCGCACCTTGGCCGAGAGCAGGCGCGAGGTCGGATAGACGATGTGGATCGGCAGCGGCGGCTGCTCGAATTTCGCCAGCACGATCCTGAGCCGCCCTGCCTTCAGCGAGGCAGCCGCCTGATAGGCGAGCACCCGCGTCAGTCCGCCGCCGGCTTCGGCGTATTGAATCGCGGCATCGGCGCTGTTGGATGAAAATCGCGGGTTCGGCGAAACGCGGACCTCTTGCCCTTCGTCGACAAAGCGCCAATCCGGCGCCGCCGACATGGCGCCGAACTGAATGGTGTCATGCGCAGCGATATCCGCGGGCCGCTTCGGCTCGCCGCGGGCGCTCAGATATTGCTTCGACGCCACCACGATGCGCCGCATCTCGCCGACATGGCGAGCAACGAGTGTCGAATCCGGCAGGTGTCCAATCCTGACCGCAAGATCGACGCCCTCCTCCACCAGGTTGATCATGCGGTCGGAGAGCCTGAGGTCCGCGCCGACGTCGGGATAACGCTTCAGGTAGGCCGTCACCATGGGACTGACATGCAGGCGGCCGAAACCGACCGGCGCCGAGATCACCAATCGCCCGGCCGGGCGCGTGCGCTCGCCCTCGACGGCCTCCTCGGCCTCTTCGAGATCGGCAAGGATGCCGCGGGCGCGTTCCAGATAGCGCGAGCCGGCATCGGTCAGGGTCACGGATCGCGTGGTCCGCTGCAACAGCCGCGCACCAAGCCGCTCCTCCAGCGCCGCGATCAGCCGGGTCACGGCCGACGGCGACAGCCGGAGCTTTCGAGCCGCAGGCGCAAACCCCTGCAGATCGGCCACGGCGACGAAGGCCTGCATGGCATCAATGCGGTCCATCGCATTATTGCATAAGCCGCAACAGTGAAGTGTCAATCTCCTTGATTGTTCAATTCGTAGAAAGATCCCATCTCGGACGGTGAACGATGCTTTGGCGCTACACCCAGGAGGCTCGAATGTCAGACACTCAGGTCTATCCGAGCGACGTCGCCTTCACGCCGGCGGTGAAGGCGATCCAGGCGCGCAAAGGCTCGCGCGAGGCCTATGCTCAGGCCGAACGGCGCGGCTGGCGCACCGAGATCGACGAGAATTTGGCAGCCTTGCTGGCCAACACCAACAGCTTTTATTTCGCGACCGCGTCTGCCGGCGGCCAGCCCTATATCCAGCACCGCGGCGGACCGAAGGGATTCATCAAGATCCTGGACGCAAGCACCATCGCGTTCGCCGACTTCAGCGGCAACCGGCAGTACATCACCCAAGGCAATTTGTCGGAAAATCCGAAGGCGTATATTTTCGTGATGGATTACGCACATCGCAGACGCGTCAAGCTCTGGGGAGAAGCGCGCGTGGTCGACGACGACCCGGCGCTGACGCAATCGCTGATGCCCAAGGGTTACAGAGCGCGTCCCGAGCAGGTGATCCTGTTCAAGATATCGGCCTGGGACACCAACTGTCCGCAACACATCCCGCAGAAATTCGATGCCGCCGATGTCGCTGCGGTGCTGGCCGCACGCGACGCACGCATCGTCGAACTCGAGACGGAGCTGGCTGCATTGAAGCGCCAGCCGCAGCCTGTGACATCATCTTAGGCGAACTGATCTTAGGCCGCTTCGCGCACGGGCGACCAAGCGAACTCTGGATAATATTGCCCCATCATCCGGTCGACATAGTCGGTGAGATTGCTGAACTTCTCGGTCCGCGCGCGTAGCGGTGAATCGAAGAACGGGGTCAGGATTCCCGCAAGCGCCCCGAACGCGGTGGCATCCGTGCCGCACGGCGTATCGCCCATCAAATACGGCTTGTCGCCGAGCTGCACGGAAAGCGCGAACAGCGATCGGATGGCGAGGTCGATGTCGTCGTCGGGCGCATGGCGGCCAAGGCCAGACAGAAGATAATTCTCGGCGACACGAAATTGAGCATCCTCGCGTAGTTTCTCGCGCATGTGTTCCGGCGCGCCATCGAAGAAATGCGACGGCCCCTTGGCAAAATTAGTTTCATCGACCCAGCGTGCGCCGACCAGGGCCCAATAGACATGGTGCTCGATCATCCGTTCGAAGGCCCAGGCCTGCGCGCGCGCCTGCAAGCTCAAGGGCGCATCGAAGTCGAAGCCGTATTTGCCTTCGATATGCGCGCGGATGAAAGTGGAATCGGCGATGGTCTCCGCTTCGTCACGGATATAGGGCAACTGCCCCTTGGGCGAACTCGGCGGCATCGCCTTCTCCTTGCAATAGGCAAGCCCGGCCATTTTCAATTGGACCTCGGTCTTGGTCACGAACGGGCTGATTTCCGGCAAGCCGAACCCCGGACCGAAGCCATGGAGAATGATCATATGAAGCCTCCCAATTTCCAAAAAACGATGCCGAGCCTAGCGGCCCCCTGCTGCCACCATGGTGTCAGCAGGGGTAAAATGGGTCGCCAAACGAACCCGTTTCACGAGGCGGCGGCCCCGGAAAACCAGATGCTTTCCGATGGCCGTGAACAGGGCCGCGATCGAACGCAGGGCCAGTTCGATCAGCGCCCAACGGAGATCGGAGGAGACGGTGTGGATCGTGACGAGCTGTTCCAACGCAAAGGTTTGGGCTCGCCTGAACCTTTCAAGACGGCTATCGAGGCCACCCGCATCAAGACGATTCAGCATGGACAAATTCCCTTCAGTTGAGATGTTGTCCCGTTATAACCACCCCCTGCTGCCAACATCCTGTCAGCAGCGGCGAGGCCGACATCGGGAAAATCGACGGCCTGGAACTGACTAGCCAAGAGACCAGCCAAAGAGACCGACCAAAGAGAGCTGCCATGAGACGCGCCGACCGGCTGTTTCAGATCATCCAGGTGCTTCGGCGCACCCGCAAACCGCTGACCGCGGATGCGATCGCCGCCGAGCTCGAGACATCCAAGCGCACGATCTATCGCGACATCGCGACCCTGATCGAGCAGCGCGTGCCGATTCGCGGCGAAGCCGGCATGGGCTATATCCTGGAAAAGGGATTTGACCTGCCGCCCTTGATGCTGACACCCGACGAGATCGAGGCCTGCGTGCTCGGCGCGAGCTGGGTCACGGGCCACGCCGATCCGGCGCTGGCGCGCGCCGCGCAGGATTTGATGGCCAAGATCGCCGATACGGTGCCGGAACGGTTGCGGCCGTTCGTACTCGAACCCGCAAGCCGCGCCCGCTGGGCGCGGAACCAGGAACCCGACCGCATCGACATGGTGCGGACACGCTCGCAGATCCACGACGGCAAGAAGATCACGCTCAATTATCGCGACGAACATGGCCGCGATACCGAACGCACGATCTGGCCGATCGCGGTCGGCTATCATGAAGCGGTGCGCATCCTGGCGGCATGGTGCGAGCTGAGGAAGGATTTCCGCAGTTTCCGCACCGACCGCGTGCAGGGCGCGGTCTATCATGACGAGAAATACCCTGAAAGGCGCGACCTGTTGCGAGCGCGCTGGCGCCGCAGCCTGGTCTGGGAAGCGCCGAAGGACATCTGATGGCGATCGAAAATGCGACCGAGAATCCCTGCCAGGGTTGCGGCGCGTGCTGCTTCTACTCGGAGAACTGGCCCCGCTTCACCACCGAGGACGACGCGGAGCTCGACCTGATCCCGCAGCAATACGTCAATGCAAGGCAATCCGGCATGCGCTGCGACGGCGACCGCTGCTCGGCGCTGTCGGGCAAGATCGGCGTGGCCACGAGCTGCGCGATCTATGCGATACGGCCCGAGGTCTGCCGCACCTGCATGCCCGGCGATGCCGAATGCGCGATGGCGCGACGCCGGCACGGACTTCCGGTGTTGGCAGTTGAATCGTAGCCCGGATGGGGCAGGAGTCCCTCACGGTGAGGAGCGCGTCTTCGCGCGTCTCGAACCATGAGGCCTCGATCTCGCCCGCGGCCCATCCCTCGAGACGCCGCTTTGCGGCTCCCCGGGATGAGGGAGAGTTCGTGGTCCCGTATAGGGCCTAGGCAGTCACACTCTGCGCAACCTCTTCCTCGTCGAGATCGTCGACGATCGGCGCGAAGGTCGCGAGCGGCTTGGTCGACAGCGTGATCGGCTTGCGGCCGCCATGCGAGGGCGCTGCCGAGCGGGCCGGCTGGCGGGACAGTTTATAAAGGTTGTTGCCGACGTGGCCGCCGAAATAAGCGAGCTCGCGTTCGCTGCAGCTTGCGGCGATCGCCACTGCCAGCGAATGCAGATGATGGCGGCGATAGCAGAACAGCGCCAGCATGGCCCGGACATCGGACGAGACGCTTTCGACGAGGGCCTGGAGGCCGGCAGGATTGGCGCGGTACATCTGTCCGAGCAGCTCCTCGCGGACCGGGCAAACGTCGTTCTCGAAGGCGTTGCGGCTTGAAAACATTGCAGTTCTCCCTGGTCCGGAAGATGCCGTGCAATTCTCTAACGAAGGGTTAACCACGGGTGCCAGTAGTCATCCGGGGCGATTGCGATTTTTGAGCGACTCAGAAACGCGCCTGTCATTCCGGGGCGATGCGAAGCATCGAGCCCGGAATCCATTTCTCGGCCTGCGCGTGCGGCGTAGTGGATTCTCGCGCAGAGCCCGCCCCGGAATGACGGAGAGAATTGGGCTCAGTTCGCGGCCATAAAGATCGCAAGGCCGAAGCCGGTCAGGTGATGCAGCGCCTGATCGACGCCGATCAGTGACCAGAACCAGGGGTGCTCGGTCGTGACGCCGAAGGTCGAGGTGGTGATTCCCTTGGCGCGATCCACCGCGAGGTGGATGAAGAAATCGATGAAGGCGACGAACCAGAATCTCGGCGCGATCACCAGGATCACGAGCAGCGAGGTCGCGAGGTGCACGAGACAATGCGCAAACAAGGGCAGCGCCCAGCCGGTCTTCTGATCCTTGCCGATCGCCATCCAGGAAGTCTGCAGAAAGAAGTCCGCCACGATGTGCTTGGCGGTCAGCAGCAGCATCCATCCTACCAGTGCAGCAACCGGGACCGACGACGACATGGATGGAAACGACAAAGCTGACGCCCTTCGCTGCGACTGATGGAAAATGATGGAGAGAAACCGGACCTGGGCGTCAGCGCAACTTTTTCTTAAACCCGCAATATTCAAAACTTGCGGCCATTTATGGCATCTCCCGCGCCCGAATGCACCTCTCGGTCCTCCGAAATTCATATGGTGTGGCCCTACGGCGATAGTGCTGCGGCATCGTCGCGCAGGCCATAAAGGTTAACAGTCGACGGCGATCCGTAGTCGGGACAAAGCCGGACATCGTTCAGCCGCGCGGCATCGCCCGCCCAATACGATCGCAACCTCCTGAACGCGAAGGAGTTACGTTGGAGAAAAAAATACAGCAAAATCAAGTAGATATATGTTCGCAAACAGAGCAGGTGAAACGGGCATTTCAAGAAGATTGCGAACCGCGCCTTGCGTCGCGGCGCGACGATCGGCTGCCGGGCCAGAGCGTCACCGCTCCCGCTCCAGGCGTCGGCAATACCAAGCGTCAAGCGATCACCGACCGGGCGGCATCACTCGGTGGCATCGAGCTGACGGCCTTCGCGCTCCATATGCAGATAGTTGGCGTTGAACAGGCCGGCATTCATCAGGCGCCGAAGATCCGGCACGACAAGCGTCCTGCCTTTCAATACGATCAGATTCGCCGAACGCAATTCCTGCAGGGTGCGGTTGACATGCACCTTGGACAGCCCGCTGGCGTCGGCGAGATCGGCCTGCGTCAGGGGGAAGTCGCAACCGTCGCCGTTGGTGAGACCGGCAAGGCGTAGGCGGAAGAAGAGCTCGCACAAAAGATGCGCCATGCGCTCCAGCGCCGTGCGCTGACCCAGGTTCAACGTCCATTCGCGCTGGATCGCGGCATCAACCAGGCTTTCCCACCAGAGCGCCGTCACGATGCGCGGATATCCGACGCTGATCTCCTCGAAGAAATCGCGCGACAGGTCGGCGATGGTGCAGTCCGTGATCGAGCCGATCGAATGGTCCATCTCGCGCAGGATGAAGACGTTGAGATCGCAGCTATCGCCCGGCAGGAAAAAGGACACCACCTGCCGTCGCCCATCCTCCAACTGCTTGTAGCGGCATGCCCAGCCGGCAACGACCAATTGCACGTCCTTGGGCCTCTCGCCCTCGCGCACGATATCGACCCTGGGACCGAACTTGCGCAGCCGTTCCGATGCCGCGCGGGTGAGGTACGCGCGATCGGCCGACGACAGCCGCACAAACTGCTCAAGCTTACGAACGAGTGGACTCAAAGGAACAGTCTCCCCGCTAATAAGTCGAGTAAAGGATAGGACCGTTTTCAATAACCTATGTTATTCCCCCTCAAGTAGCTAATTATATATTATACTCTATCAGGTTGCAGATAGTGACGCCTAAAATGCGAGTTTCTTCAACGACCCCAGCACATGTTAATGCGCGAGCGGAACCCTGTCTGTGACAATCGCTGTTGGTGCAGTCGGGGAAATGTGATGCAGGAATACCGGGCCTATCTGTTGGGAAGCGACGGCCACATTCGGAAGCAAATGGAGCTGGAAAGCGAGACCGACGACGAGGCTGTCGCCAGGGCACGCCAGCACTTCAATGGCGGGACGGTCGAGGTCTGGCAGGGGGTGCGCATCGTCGCCAAACTTGACGATGGCTCCCGAGATGGCTCCGGATAAGTGAACCCCTTCGTGTCAGGCCGTCGCCACGCGCAGCCCCGCAAGAAAGCCACGCGCGTCCTTCTATCCCGTCGGCGCGTCGCCGCTATCGTCGGGGCCCATGCCCGACCCCGGCGTCTTGTTGTCGTCGGTGAGCTTGGGATCGCGGGTCGCCTCCTTCGAAACCGAATGCTTCGGATCCGTCTTGTGAACGGTCTGAGCCCGACGCTTGTCGGCAGGCTGCTCCTCGCCCTTGTTGTCCCTGACGATACCCTGATCCGAACGCGTCATCGGCTGCTTCCCTGATATCTCGACGGCCCCGACGATCTCTTTCGCCGGGGCCTGTCATCGGAGTGCTTCCGCCATCCTCCGGGGACGGATAGCGGAAGCAACAGGCTTACGCTCGACTGCTGCAAACGTTCCAGTCGCCGGAGATTTGCATCTTTGGTTTGATCGGCTTTCATAGGTTAAGGACGCTGTCCAGGCGTCAGACTAGCTTCGCTTCCAGATCGGAGGCGGCATGAAGAAGAAGCGAAACAGATCGCGGCCGACCGAGCCATTCGAGGTCCGTTTAGAGAAATTCGCCCGCGATGCCCGCGCCGCTGCGCGCCGGTTGCCGCTTGGCCGCGAGCGCGATGCGTTAATGAAGAAAGCCCGGCAGACCGAGAATGTACTCGATGTCAGCGCCATGCTGAGCGTCCGCCATGTCGATGCGACCAATGAGAGATGAGATCAGGGAGGGGCAAATGATCGAGAGCAAATTTGATTCGAAGACCTTGGCAATCATGAACGCCGCCTTGGATCGGATATGTGAGCAAACGCAGCATGGCGAACGGCACTCGGTTCGCAAGAGAATCGCGAGACGAATCATCAGATCCGCCGAGGGCGGCAAGACCACGCTGACGGAACTGATCGCCGCGGGCAAGCGGTCGCTCAGCAATCTGGCTCCCGCCGCGAAATAACGGCTTTCGCAGGAACACAACCCGCCTGCCGGCTCTTGTTACCCAAACAGGAAAGGCAGCAGCCATGCGAGTGGCGATCATCCTTGCCTTGCTCGCGATTCTGGCGGCCGTTGGCGTCTTCGCCTATGAGGGACTCACAATGCCGGGTGCCGCGATGCCCGGCCAAGGCTATGCAGCCATGGCAATCGGCATCGTGTTCTCTGTTGTCATCGGCGTCGGCCTGATGGCACTCCTGTTCTACTCGAGCCGCCGCGGCTATGACGAACCGCCGAAACTGTCCTCGCGCGAGGACGGCCCGCGATAAAGCATGATCCGGAAAAGTGGGCACCGGTTTTCCGAAAGAGATCATGCTCAGATAAATCGAACGATCACCCGGCTGCTGCGCTGGCTTCGGCAGGCAGACGGGCCCGGATCTCCGCGATCTTGCGCTTCAGCGCCGCCTGCCGCGGATCGGGCATCGCTGCCGCGCGTGCCTCCGCAATGGCCCCGGCGAGATCAGGCAAGGCGAGCACGCCATCGAAGGTCGGCTTGGCGAGGTCGTCGATGATCGTGTGCCAGTCGGCGAGCCCGTGGCGGTAGCTCGCGCCATAGCCTTCGATCATCGTCGCCGTCCGGATGACAGCGAGGGCTGCCGCGGGCTGTTTGGCCAGGCTGCGGTTGATCATATGCAGCCAGCGCTCCACCCAGACCCGCTCCTTGGCGTAGCGAATCGAGAACAGGCGCCAGCGCTTCAGGCCGGCCTCAAGCTTCAGGCGGCGGATGCTGAAGCGGTTCTTGGTGGAGAAGCGGACTTTGACCGTCCTTCGTGCCCAGCCCAGCCGCTCCAGGATATCGAGCACCGGCTCGGCGATCGCCGCGGGCAGAGCATCAACCAGTTCGTCGAACCGGAATCTCCTGATATCCACCGATCCGGCCAGCGCACCCTTGTCGCCGAGCTCGAGCAGTTTCAATTGCGCGATCCGGATCGGATCCTCATAGGCCATGCGCTGCATCATCAACTGCGCGATCTCGGCAAGCATCGCTTCGTCGACGTCGCGCCTGCCGACGAAGCGCCGCAAGCGGTCGACATAGAGCTGCGCATAGCCGGCGCTCTGATAGTCGATCAGCAGGTGGATGGCATCGCTCGCGACGGCTGCGACGCTCTCCGGCAATCCCTCGGGGAGCACTGGCTGGGTGTCGTCATCGTCGCCGAGGAAATCGGCGAACAGATAACGCAACGAGGACAGGATGCCATCGTCCGCCACGGTTGCACTCTCGCTCGTCATGCCGGCTTCGGCTCTACCGCCGCCACCTGCTGGGCCAGCCGCTGCTCCAGCGTATCGATATTCTGGAACAGCCGCGCGCTGGCAAGCCTGAGGAAGTAGAAGCCGAAGGCCGGGTTCTGCACATAGAGCTGCTCGACCTGGTCGTAGCTCACCGAAAGGATGACGGCGCCCTGGACGCATTCCAGCGTCTGCGTGCGGACGTTGGACGGCGACAGCATGCCAAGCTCGCCGACAATGGCGCCGACCGGCAGCTCGATGCCGGACTCGACCAGGCGGAAGCGGCCGCTGACGATGTAGAACATGCTGTCGGCCTTCTCGTCCTTGTAGAACAGGACTTCGCCGGCGCTGCATTTGCGCTCGGTCATGAACGGCTTCAGCCATTCCATCGAGAGATCGCTGTTGACGGACTTCCTGACGTCGCGGACGAGCTGCAGCATCTGGTGCAGGCGATAGGTATTGACCAGCAGCATGACCACCTGGACCAGAATGACCAGATAATTATGGATCGGAATGGCTGTGATGATCAGGACAATGTTTGCGAGAATGCCGAAAACGCGCAAGGGAATCATTGTCCGCATCGTGGTGGTCGCGATCACGAAGATCGACGCGAACAACGTGCCGGCAGTCCCTGCGTGCTGAACAAGATGTGAGGTATCCATAGGAAACCAACCAATTTCTAAGCAGTGAATGTCGCCGCGATTTCTTAAATCCGGGGCCGCCCCGCACGGCAGCCTCTCCCTGATATACGGGAAATGTCGCTCTTTTGTTCGCGAATCTCACGACTTTGTCAGGCAAATCAGGCGCCGGCCAGGGCGGCCTGGCATGCCCAGACGGGTGAGACCGAGGCGGAATGCAGCCATTTGCCAGTCGTCGTTGACGGGCTGGGCAAGGAAAGGCACCTTCCGGCAACCGGTGTGGATTACCACGTCCGCGAAGCAGCCAACAGGCCCGGCCTTGCCGAGACGACCGACGCCAAACCGGCGCGAGCTGGAGAACCAACAATGGAGCAAACCATGTCTGACGCGGCCGAGACCGCAACCCCGCCGCAGCTCGAGATTTCGGGCCCTCGCGCCACCATCCGCCTCAACCGTCCCAAGCACATGAACCGGCTGCAGGCGGAAGATCTGGTCGAGCTGGTGCGACTGTTCGACCGCGTCGAGGCCGATCCCGCCGTCCGCGTGCTGGTGCTGACCGGCACCGGCCGGGCCTTTTCCGCCGGCTACGATCTCAATTCGGTGGCGGCCCGCGCCGGTGCTGGCAGCGACGAGCCGAGCTCCGGTTCCGCGTTCGAGGGCGTGGCCAACCGGCTCGAAGATCTGCGGGTGCCCACGATCTGCCGGCTCAACGGCGGCGTCTATGGCGGCTCGACCGATCTGGCGCTTGCCTGCGACTTCCGCATCGGCGTCGACACCGCGGAGATGTTCATGCCGGCCGCAAAGCTCGGCCTGCACTATTACCCGAGCGGTATCAGGCGTTATGTGTCGCGGCTCGGCGTCAACAATGCCAAGATGCTGTTTCTGACCGGACAGAAGATCAACGCGGTGGAGATGCTGCGGATCGGCTATCTCACCGCCATGGTGCCCGAGGGCGAACTGGACCAGGAGGTCGACCGGCTCGCGAGCCTGCTCGCCGCCAACGCGCCTCGCGCGATGGCCGGCATGAAGCGCGCTATCAATGAATTCGCTCACGGCGAGTTCGACAAGGAAGCCGCCGACACCCGTCATCGCGAGAGCCTGCGCGGGACCGAGATCAAGGAAGGCATCAAGGCGCGCGCGGAGAAACGGCCGGCGAAGTTCTGACCGTGGGCGCGCTGCTGCCGGCAAACGTCAATGGCACGGATTGCGCAACCAGCCGGTCGAGGTCGGCGACTGGGGCGGCCGCACTTGGGTCCGCTGCTCTTGGATCCGCTGCGCAGCTCTTTCACCGGATTCGCCCGGAGAAGGAGGTTAACTAAGTTTTAGCGCTAATCATGTCGATGATCCGGCTGGGGCACTCACCGACCGAGAAGGTTCCTCCATGCTCAGAAACGGTACCTATGCGGCGTGGTTCAAGACCCCGCTAGGCCAAGGCACCGGCATTGCGCACGTCGAAGACGGCAATATCTGGGGTCATGACAGCATCACGACCTATAACGGCTCCTGCGAAATCGACGGGGACCGCTTCACCGCCATCCTATCGATCAGAAGGCACACCGAAGGACATGCAACCGTCTTCGGCGCCGATGACCTTACGCTTCGGCTTGAAGGAACGTGCGCCGACAGATTGGGTCGTTACACAGCGACCGCGGAGCAGGTGCCGGGAGTAATCCTTGAAGGGACCCTGATTCTCAGCGAACCACAGCTGCCTGCACCGGAGCCGATCGGGCCGACACCAAAATTCGACCCTGACAAGCTACCGAAACCACCGACGCGCACCCGCTGATCGATCGCGGGTTAAACGAGCCACGTCGAGATCACGGACTACTCATCCAGGAACGTCACGGCATCCGCGACGGTCGCCCTTGATGTCCGATAGCTGTTCACCTTGTGGCTGTGATCGGCGTAACCGAAGGAGATGCCGCAGACGACGCGCCGGTCGTCGGGCAGGTTGAAGTGACGACGGATCAAGCCGGAATGGCGCGCCAACGCCGCCTGCGGGATGGTGCCGAGCCCGAGCGCCTGGGCCGCCAGCATGAAATTAGAGACATAGGCGCCGCAATCGATTGCGCCGTAAATGCCGAGCGGCTCGTTCGTGTGGATAACAGCGACATGCGGCGCGCCGAAGAAATTGTAGTTCTCCAGCGCCTGTTTCGCATACGCCGCCTTGTCGCCGCGCGCGATGCCCAGCGTGTTGTAGAGCTGGAAGCCGCTTTCGCGGCGGCGCTCGAGATAGACCCCGACATATTCACGCGGCGGCGTGAAGTCATGGTCGTCCTTGGCACCGGATGCCGCCTCGGCATAGATCGATTTGCGGAACCGTTCCTTGGCCTCGCCGCTCGCGATCAGGACCTGCCAGGGCTGGCTGTTGCACCAGGACGCGGTACGCTGCGCCACGTTGAGCACATGCTCGATGATCTCCCGCGGCACTTCGCGCGGCAGGAAGGCCCGCACGGAGTAGCGCTCGTTGAGGAGCTCTTCGAGCACGCCGATGCGATCTTCCGTCGTGTAACGCGGGCTTGGCGTTTTCGCATCCATGGTCAGCGTCCTTTGGTTGGGATCTTGTTGAACGGCACGTCCTTGTCGACGCGGATATCACCGGGCAGACCGAGCACGCGTTCGGCGATGATGTTGCGCAAAATTTCATCGGTGCCGCCGGCGATCCGCATCGATGGCGAGGTGAGCAGCATCTGCTGGAACTGGCCGCTTGCCACTTCCTCCGAAGCGCCCGTGAGCGCGCCGGCGGCGCCTTCCAGGTCCATCGCGTAAGTCGCGATGTCCTGCAGCATGGTGCCCGCGACGAGCTTGCCGATCGAGTTCTCCGGTCCCGGCCGCTCGCCCTTGGAGAGCGAAGAGATCGCGCGGTAGCTGGTGTATTTCAGTCCGCTTGCCTTCACGGCCCAGCTCGCGAGCCTCGAGCGCACGGCGGGATCGTCGATCGCGAGCCCGTCCTCCGTCATCAAATTCGAGCAGAACTCGAACATTTCCGGAAAGCCGGTCGCAAGCCGCGCGCCGATCGACATACGCTCGTTCATCAAGGTGGTCAGCGAGACGTTCCAGCCGTCGCCGACCGCGCCGAGCCGCTGGCTGTCCGGGATCACGACGTCGGTGAAATAGACCTCGTTGAACTCCTGCATGCTATTGGCCTGCTTGATCGGGCGGACTTCGACGCCTTTGCTCTTCATGTCCAGGAAGAACATGGTGAGGCCCTTGTGCTTTGGCACGTTGGGATCGGTGCGCGTGATCAAAAGCCCGTAATCGGAATAGTGCGCGCCCGAGGTCCAGATCTTCTGGCCGTTGATGATCCAGTTGTCGCCCTGCTTTTCCGCGCGCGTGCGCAGCCCTGCGACGTCAGAGCCGCCGGCCGGCTCGGAGAAGAGCTGGCACCAGATCTCTTCGCCCGAAGCGAGCTTCGGCAGATAGCGGCGCTTATGCTCCTCGCTGCCATAGGCCATCACGGTTGGGCCGCACATGCCCTCGCCGATCTGGAACGGCTGGGTCAATTTGCCGTAGATGCCCTCTTCCTGCTGCCAGATCACCTTCTCGATCGGCGAAGCACCGCGGCCGCCATATTCCTTCGGCCAGTGCAGGCAGGCCCAGCCGGCCTCTGCCTTCTTCTTCTGCCAGGCCTTGCCGACGTCGACGATCTCGGCCTTCTCCAGCCGGATACGGCCGAGCGACGACCTTGACAGCTCCGCCTCATACTCCTTGGGCGCGTTGGCCTCGACCCATTTGCGCGCCTCGGCGCGGAAGGCGGCTTCCTCCGGGGTATCGTCGAAGTTCATTGGCGCTTCCTTTTTGTTCGTCATTCCGGGGCGCGCGAAGCGCGAACCCGGAATCTCGATCCACAATCTCCGATTCCGGGTTCGCCGCTGCGCGGCGCCCCGGAATGACGCGCGGTCTACGCGCGGCCTTTGGTCGGTATCTGGTTGAACGGCACGTCCTTGTCGACCCTGATATCACCTGGCAATCCCAGTACCCGTTCGGCGATGATGTTGCGCATGATCTCGTCGGTGCCGCCCTCGACGCGGGTGCCGGGCGCGCGCAGCAGCATCGCCTGGAACTTGCCGGCGAGTTCCGCATCCGTCCCGCTCAGCACGCCGGCGGCGCCCTGCAGGTCGAGCGCGTACATCGCGACTTCCTGGATCATCGATCCCGCCACCAATTTACCGATGGAATTCTCCGGGCCCGGCCGCTCGCCCTTCGACAGGGCCGAGATCGCGCGCATGCTGGTGTATTTCAACCCGCTCGCCTTTACCGCATAGTTTGCAAGCCTTGAACGAACACTGCGATCTTCGATCGCGGGGCCGTCCTCCAGCATCAAGCTGTTGCAGAACTCGAACAGTTCCGGGAAACCGGTCGAGACGCCGGCGCCGATCGACATGCGCTCATTCATCAGCGTGGTCAGCGAGACATTCCAGCCGTCATTGACTTCGCCGAGCCGCTGATGATCGGGAATCCTGACATCGGCGAAATAGACCTCGTTGAAGTCGGACTGTCCGCTCGCCTGCTTGATCGGCCTGACATCGACGCCCGGGCTCTTCATGTCCAGGAAGAACATCGTCAGGCCCTTGTGCTTGGGCACGGTCGGATCGGTGCGGGTCAGCAGGATGCCGTAGTCGGAATAATGCGCGCCCGACGTCCAGATCTTCTGGCCGTTGATGATCCACTCGTCGCCCTTCTTCTCCGCACGGGTACGAAGCCCCGCGACGTCGGACCCGCCTGCGGGCTCGGAGAAGAGCTGGCACCAGATCTTTTCGCCCGCGGCCAGCGGCGGCAGATAGTGGCGCTTATGCTCCTCGCGGGCGAACGCCATCATGGTCGGGCCGCACATGCCGTGGCCGATGATGAACATCGCGCTGAGCCTGCCGAACGGACCCTCCTCCTGCTGCCAGATCACGCGCTCGATCGGCGAGGCGCCACGGCCGCCATATTCCTTCGGCCAGTGCAGACAGGCCCAGCCGGCATCCGCCTTCTTCTTCTGCCAGGCCTTTGCGACCTCGAGGATGTTGGCATTCTTGAGCTGGACGCGGCCGAGCGAGGATTTGCGCAGCTCTTCCTCATATTGCTTCGGCGCGTTCGCCGCGATCCAGGCTCTCGCCTCGGCGCGGAACGCGGCTTCCTGCGGGGTGTCGTCGAAATTCATGTTCTAAAATCCTCGGCCGTGTTTCGTGGCGTCGTAGGATGGGTAGAGCGCAGCGAAACCCATCATTTGCCGCCACTGGTTTGATGGGTTTCGCTTCGCTCTACCCATCCTACGGTCATTACGACTTACGCCGCGTTCTTCTTGCGCATGCGGTCGATCAGGGCGTCCTCCCAATAAGAGAGGCTGCCAAGGCCGAGCGCGGTGGCATTGGCGCGGCGGTAGTACATGTGGCAGTCGAACTCCCAGGTGAAACCCATGCCGCCATGGACCTGGATGTTGTTCTTGGCGCAGTGCTGGAACGCCTGCGTCGCGCTGATCCGCGCCGCGGCGGCCGCTTCCGGCAACTCCGCGGCGTTAGTCGAGAGCGCCCAGGCGCCGTAGTAGCAATTGGAACGCGCCAGCGTCGCCGAGACATACATGTCGGCCAGGATGTGCTTCACCGCCTGGAACGAGCCGATCGGGCGGCCGAAGGCGATGCGGTCGAGCGCGTAGTCACGCCCCATCTCCAGCGCGCGGTCGGCGCCGCCGACCTGCTCGAAGGCCAGCAGCACCGCGGCGCGGTCGAGCACTTGCGTGATGATGCCCCAGCCTTCGCCGGTGGCGCCGAGCGGCTCGGCCTTGGCGTTGGTGAAAGTGAGCTCCGCCTGGCCGCGGGTCGGATCGAGATTGGTCAATTCCTTGACCTCGACGCCGCTCCCCTTGAGATCGACGAGGAACAGCGAGATATCGGCATCACGTCCGGTCGAGCCGGTGCGCGCGGCCACCACGGCGAAATCGGCGATGGCGCCGTCCGGCACCGGCTTCTTGGTGCCGTTGAGCGCTGCGCCCGCCGCAGTGAGCTTGATCGCCTTCGGCGACGGATTGCCCTTGCCCTCGAACAGCGCCAGCGTGCCGATGGCTTCGCCTGCGGCGATCTTCGGCAGCCATTTCTGCTTCTGCGCATCGCTGCCGGCGAGCATCAAGGCTTCGGCCGCCAGATACACGGTCGAAGAGAACGGCACCGGCGCCAGCGCCCGGCCCATCTCCTCCGCGATCACGCAGAGCTCAAGATGGCCCGCGCCAGCGCCGCCGAACTGTTCGGGGATCGCGACGCCGAGGAAACCCATCTCGGCGAGGCCCTTCCAGAGCTCCTTGTCGTAGGCTGCCTTGCCGTCGAGCACCGTGCGCACCGCTTTCGGCGGGCATTGCTCGCTAAGGAATTTCCGCGCCTCGTCGCGCATCTGCTTCTGTTCGTCGGAGAAATCGAAATTCATGGCGTTTCACTCGGGTTGATGATGCGTAGCCAAGGAACTGTCATTCCGGGGCGCGCGAAGCGCGAACCCGGAATCCATCGCGCCGCGTACGCGAGCGGAGAAATGGATTCCGGGCTCGATGCTCGCGCATCGCCCCGGAATGACGAGGGGAAAGAGCGTCGTGTTCATTGCAGCACGATCACGTCTGCGTCGGGTGTGTCGGCATATAGTCGCTCCACCAGCGCTGCGCGGCGCTCGAGGCCGGCGCGCTGGTTGATGTAGCCCTTGTCGGTGAGTTCGTTGCCGTCGATCGAGGGCGGCTCGACCATCAGCATCGCGCGCGAGATACGCCGGCTGCTGGCGCCGGCGACGGACGCATTGTGCGCCTCCAGCCCGCGCCTGAAACAGGCGATCACCTCGGGATGCTTCACAGCGTCTTCGAAGGTAGCGTTGGGATCGCCGATGAGCTGCCGGCAGGCATGGAGGTTGGGCCAGGCCAGCAGGCCGATAAAGGGGCGATCCTGCCCGGCCACCAGCGCGTCGTGCACGACAGGCGTTGCCGCAGCGATCGCATCGGTGCGGAGCGAGCCGACATGCACGAAGGTGCCGGTCGTGAGCTTGAAATCCTCGACCACGCGGCCGGCGAAGATGATGCCCTGCACGGGATCCTCGGGGTCGACGAACACGCCGGCATCGCCGATGCAGTAAAAGCCTTCTTCGTCGAACACCGATCTGGTGAGCTCGGGTTGGCCGAAATAGCCGGGCGTGACGTTGACGCCGCGCAGACGCAACTCATATTTCGCGCCGCACGGCACCATCTTCAGTTCAACGCCGGGGAACGGCAGTCCGATCAGGCCGACGCGCTCGGTGTTCCAATAGGTGCCAGTCGAGGTCGGCGCGGTCTCGGTCGAGCCCCATCCGGTATAGAACACGATGCGCTCGCCGGTGGAGCGGACCGCAAGCGCCTGCATCCGATCGTAGAGATCATCCGGCAGCCGCGCGCCGCCATAGGCCATCACGGAAAGATTCCTGAAGAAGCTGCGGCAGAGCACATCGTCCTTTTCCATTGCGGCGGCAAGCGCCGCATAGCCGGCGGGGACGTTGGCGTAATAGGTCGGCGAGATCTCGCGCAGGTTACGGATGGTCTCGTCGAACTGGCCCGGCATCGGCCGGCCGTCGTCGATATAGAGCGTGCCGCCATCGATCAGCACCGGGTTGAACAGCGCATTACCGCCCATGGTGTGATTCCAGGGCATCCAGTCCAGAAAAGTCGCGAGCGGACCATTGGGATCGCGCGGCCGCACCTGCATCATCATCGCGGCATTGGCGCACATCATCTCCTGGGTGTTGATGACGGCCTTGGGCATGCCGGTCGAGCCCGAGGTGAACAATAGCTTTCCGACCGTTTGCGGCGTGATCTGCGCGATCGACGCTTCGACATCGTCCGTCACCGGCGTTGCCGCCAGCTCGGCGAAACTGACGCTCTTGATGCCATCGCAAGGGCGAGCGACGTGAACGACGGTGACGCCATCAAGATCAAGCGCGCGCAGCGCCTTCTCGAAGGTCGGGCCATCCTGCACCATGATCACGGCCGGCTTGACCAGGTCGAACAAATATTTGAGCTTGAGATGATCCTGGCTCATCAGCGAATAGGCTGGCGACACAGGCGCCGCCGGCAGCCGCGCCTGCATCGCCGCCTGTGTCATCAGCGCGTGCTCGATCGAATTGCCTGATAGGATCGTGACCGGACGTCCGGGCTCGAGCTTCAGATTGAGCAGCGCTTGCGTGAGCGCATCCACCGTACGCTTGGCTTCGGCATAGGACAGGTTGCGCCATTGCCGCTCGGGGCCGGTGCGCTGGGCGAGCCAGGTCCGCTCCGGTGCCTGCTTCGCCCATTTCGCGAGCGAAGCTGGAATATGCTTCTCGTAGGGGCTGAGCGGAATGCGCGACTTCAGGACGATCGCGCCGTCGTCTCGACGCTCGATCGCGATGTCGCGCGGCAGCCATTCGATCTTGCGAAAGCCCGGCTTTTCCAGCACCGCGGCTGCACTCCCACTCATTTTGCGTCTCCCGGAATTTATTGTCCTTTGCGGATCTTTGTTGCTATCGCCTGATATACACAGGCTTTCGTTTTTCGAGAAAGGCCCTGATACCTTCCGCAAAATCTTCCGAACGGCTGCACAGGACCTGGTTGCGGTCCTCGATCGCGATGACAGCTTCCAGCGATCCGGCATCGACGCTCATGTTGAGGCATTCCTTCGACAGCCGCAGGCCCACGGGCGACGCCGTCAGCATCGCCTCGATATAAGGCTCGGCGGCCGCATCAAGCCTGCCCTCTTCCACCACCTCGGAGGCAAGGCCGACCGCGAGCGCGCGCTCCGCACCAATGAAGCGGCCGGTGAGGATCAGTTCGGACGCAACAGAGACGCCGACGAGACGCGGCAGGAAATAGCTGGTGCCGATATCGCAGCCACCAAGGCCGAGCTTGATGAAAGCGCAATTCATTCGCGCCGATCTGGTCGCGATGCGGATATCGGAAGCGAGCGCCAGCGCGAAGCCGCCGCCGGCGGCCGCGCCCTGGATCAGCGCAATGATCGGCTGCGGACAGCGCCGCATCAGCATCACGATGTCAGCGATGCGCCGCTGCGAGTCCAGCGACTCGGTGACCCCAGGCGGCTCCTGCTGCCCGGCGCGACGCTGCATCGCATGCTTGAGGTCAAGGCCGGCGCAGAAATTCTCACCCGCGCCTTTCAGCACCACGACACGCGTGTCGCGGTCGCGCTGCAGGCCCTGGAAGTAGACATTCAGCGCATCGATCAGCGAGGGATCCAGCGCGTTCAGGCTCTCGGGGCGATTGAGCGTCACCCGATCGACGCCGTCGTGATGTTCGATCAGAAGCGGTTGCGACATGCTTAACTCCTGCTTCACCCGAACGCGATGCCAGTTACTGCGCCCTCTCCCCTTGTGGGAGAGGGCTACGCCGGCACCAGCCCTGCATTCGATACGGTGAGGGGTTGCCAGCGGGAGAGAACCCTTCATCCGTCGCGGATTTCATCCGCGCCACCTTCTCCCACAAGGGGAGAAGGGAAGCCTACCGCGGGGCCATGCGGATGGCGCCGTCGAGACGGATGGTTTCGCCGTTGAGCATTGCGTTCTCGACGATATGCACCGCGAGCGCACCATATTCGTCGGGCTCGCCGAGGCGGGCCGGATGCGGCACCTGGGCGCCGAGGCTCTTGCGCGCCTCCTCGTTCAGACCCATCAGCAGCGGCGTGAAGAAGATGCCGGGCGCGATGGTGTTGACGCGGATCTTCAGGCTGGCGAGGTCGCGGGCCGCCGGCAAGGTGAGGCCGACGATGCCGCCCTTCGAGGCGGAATAGGCGATCTGGCCGATCTGGCCTTCATAGGCTGCGACCGAGGCGGTGTTGACGACGACGCCGCGCTCTTCGCCGATCGGCTGCGCCGTGGCGAGCCGCTCCGCGAACAGGCGCAGCACGTTGAAGGTGCCGATCAGGTTGACATTTATGATGCGCGTGAACTTCTCCAGCGGATAGACGCCGTCCTTGCCGACGATGCGCTGCGAGCCGCCGATGCCGGCGCAGTTCATCAGCACGCGCGCGATGCCGTGCGCGGCTTCCGCCTTGGCGATCGCGGCCTTCACCTGCTCCTCGCTGGTGACGTCGGCATGAAGCGCGACGCCCTTCACCTCCGCCGCGACCTTCTCGGCGTTCTCCTTGTTCTGGTCGAGCACGCCGATCTTGGCGCCTTTGGCGGCCATGGCGCGCGCGGTGGCGGCACCAAGGCCGGAGCCACCGCCGGTGATGAGAACAGCAACGTCTTTCAACTGCATGGGTACAACCTTTCCTTGGGCGTTTCTTTCTCTAGACTTGGGACTTCCAGAACTCGAAGGTCACTCGGCTGCAGCACCTTGCTTTGAAGGGTTGAGCATGCCGCCGAAGATCA
Organism: Bradyrhizobium sp. Leo78; assembly: GCF_059512425.1. Taxonomy (NCBI): domain Bacteria; kingdom Pseudomonadati; phylum Pseudomonadota; class Alphaproteobacteria; order Hyphomicrobiales; family Nitrobacteraceae; genus Bradyrhizobium; species Bradyrhizobium sp. Leo78. The sequence continues at coordinate 154,932 of NZ_JCAMOT010000011.1, read as the reverse complement.
GCGCTTCCATATGCTTGATGTATTCGCGGCAAACGTCGTCGGTGACCGGGCCGACGCCGGTCGCGCGCGACATCGCGTGGCGGCCGAAGAACAGGTGATCGCAGGCGCCGATCAGGCTGGTGTAGAACAGCACCGGATCGACCTCGCGAAATTCCCCGGCTCGCACGCCTTCGTCGAGCAGGCGGCGATGGAAATCCAGCAGCGGCGCGATGAAGAATTTTGACACTTCGTCGGCGGCCTCCGGGCTGCTCTCGTGCAGGAGATAATGGATCAGCCGGTTCATATAGGGGAACTGGTGATAGGCGCGGATGATGCCAGCGATGTGCAGCCGCAGCTTGGCGGTCGGCGCGATCGGCTGCGCGACCAGATATTCGAGCTGCGACATCTCGGTTGCGGCATCGCGCGCGAGCAGCGCCAGCAATAGCCCGTCCTTGTTCCCGAAATGATATTTCACCAGCGCTGCGTTGACGCCGGACTTCTGGGCAATGTCGGACAGCGACACGTCGATCGAAGCGCGCTCGATCATCAATTCGCTCGCGGCGACCAATAGCTTTTCCGCCGTGGCGTTTCTGCCCGCCGGAAGGCGCGTTGGTATACTGGTATTTAGCTGTGCTGCCATCTTCCCTGCCGGAACGTCCGCTTGGCAGATAACCCGATGCCGCGCCTGACCTCAAGAGTTAATTGATTGATTGACTAAATCCGTAGCCGCCCTTTTAATCCCGCCATCTTTGAAACGCCCATCCAGAACACTTAAGGGAGACTAAGCATGGCCGAGGCCTATATCGTCGCCGCTGCTCGCACCGCCGGCGGCCGCAAGGGGGGACGTCTTGCCGGCTGGCATCCGGCCGACCTGGCCGCGACCGTGCTGGACGCGCTGGTCGAGCGTTCCGGCGCCGATCCCGCCCTGGTCGAGGACGTGATCATGGGCTGTGTGATGCAGGCCGGCGAGCAATCCAACAATATCGCGCGCAACGCGGTGATGGCCTCGAAGCTGCCGGAAAGCGTGCCCGGCACCTCGATCGACCGTCAGTGCGGTTCCTCGCAGCAGGCGCTGCATTTCGCGGCACAGGCCGTGATGTCCGGCTCGATGGACATCGTGATCGCCGCCGGCGTGGAATCGATGACACGGGTGCCGATGGGCCTTGCTTCGTCGCTGCCGCAGAAGAACGGTTTCGGCTACTACAAGAGCCCGAACATCGAGAAGCGCTATCCCAACATCATGTTCAGCCAGTTCACCGGCGCGGAGATGATGGCGGAGAAATACGGCCTCTCCAAAGACGAGCTGGATGAGTATTCCTATAACAGCCACCAGCGCGCGATTGCGGCAACCCAGGCCGGCCACTTCAAGGACGAGATCGTGCCGGTGCAGATCACCCGCGCCGACGGCACCACCGACACCCATCACATCGACGAAGGCATCCGCTTCGATGCCAGCCGCGAGGGCATCAAGGGCGTCAAGCTGATCGCCGAGAACGGCAAGCTGACGGCGGCGAGCTCGAGCCAGATCTGCGACGGCGCCTCCGGCGTGCTCGTCGTCAACGAAAAGGGGCTGAAGCAGCTCGGCGTCAAGCCGCTGGCGCGCATCCACCACATGAGCATGCTGGGCCATGACCCCGTGATCATGCTTGAGGCGCCGCTGCCCGCTACCGAACGCGCGCTGAAGAAGGCCGGCATGACAATCGACGACATCGACCTGTTCGAGGTCAACGAAGCCTTTGCCTCGGTGCCGACAGCGTGGCTGAAAACCACCGGCGCCGATCCCACCAGGCTCAACGTCAATGGCGGCGCGATCGCGCTCGGCCATCCGCTCGGCGGCTCCGGCACCAAGTTGATGACGACGCTCATCAATGCGCTCAAGCAGCGCAACAAGCGCTACGGCCTGCAGACCATGTGCGAAGGCGGCGGCATGGCGAATGTGACGATCGTGGAGCGGCTGTAAGCCGCTTCCGTTTGGTCGCAACAGCGACCACGCAAAAGGTGTCGTCCCGGGCTTGACCCGGGACCCATAACCACAGGGTTTCGTGGTTATGCCCGGCTGGAGCTCCAGCCCAACTTTAAAGCCACGATCAGTGGTTATGGGTCCCCGCTTTCGCGGGGACGACAGAAACAATCCCCAAGGAAACGTTCGTGACCCACCCCTCGATCCACGCCCGCACGCATCCGGACAAGATCGCCTATCGGATGGCTGCTACCAGCAAGGCGATCACCTATCGCGAGCTCGACGAGCTCTCGAACCAGGGCGCGCATCTGTTCCGTTCGCTCGGACTGAAGGCCGGCGACCACATCGCCTTTCTGATGGAGAACCGGCTCGCCTTCATGGAGATCTGCTGGGCGGCGCAGCGCGCGGGCCTCTACTACACCGCGATCAGCCGCTACCTGAAGCAGGACGAGATCGCCTACATCATCAAGGACTGCGGCGCCAAGGTCTTCATCACCTCGCCGAAATGTGCCGAGCAGGTGAAGGGCCTCATCAAGGGCGAGCCGGGCGAACCATTGTGGTTCATGCTGGACGAGCCGCTGCCGGGCTTCCGCTCCTTCGACAAAGAAGCGATCCTGCAGCCGACCACGCCGATCAAGGATGAAATCGCCGGCTACGACATGCTCTATTCCTCCGGCACCACCGGCCGGCCCAAGGGCATCAAGAAGCAGTTCGAGGGTAACCCGATCGACGTCCCGAACCCGTTCCTGCGGGTGCTGTGCGCCGACATGTGCGGCATGAACGCGGACACCGTCTATCTGTCGCCGGCGCCGCTCTATCACGCCGCTCCGCTGCGCTTCAACATGATGGCGATCGTGCTCGGCGGCACCTCTGTTATCATGGAATCCTTCGACGCCGATGAATTCCTGAAGCTGGTCGAGAAGCACAAGGTGACGCAGTCGCAGCTCGTGCCGACCATGTTCGTGCGCATGCTCAAGCTGCCGGACGAGGTGCGCACGCGTTACGACGTCTCCTCGCTGAAGGGCGCGATCCATGCCGCCGCGCCCTGCCCGGTCGACGTCAAGGCCAAGATGATCGAGTGGTGGGGGCCGATCCTGATCGAATATTACGCAGGCTCCGAGGGCAATGGCGTCACGGTGTCAACCTCGCAGCAATGGCTGGAGCACCGCGGCACAGTTGGCCGCGCTGTGGTCGGCAAGGTGAAGATCCTGGACGAGAACGACGAGGAATTGCCGCCCGGCGAGATCGGCACGGTCTATTTCGCCGACGCGCCAGCATTCACCTATCACAACGATCCCGAGAAGACGAAGCGCGCCTATAACGCCAAGGGCTGGTCGACGCTCGGCGACGTCGGCTATCTCGACAAGGAAGATTTCCTCTATCTCACCGACCGCAAGAGCTACATGATCATCTCCGGCGGCGTGAACATCTATCCGCAGGAGACCGAGGATGTGCTGATCACGCATCCTGCGGTTTCCGACGTTGCGGTGTTCGGCGTGCCTAACGATGAGATGGGCGAGGAGGTCAAGGCCGTGGTGCAGCCGCACGACATGGCTGCGGCCGGCAAGGAGCTGGAGGCCGAACTGATCGCCTTCTGCAAATCGCGGCTGTCTGCAATCAAATGCCCGCGCTCGATCGATTTCGAAGCCGAGCTGCCGCGCACGCCGACCGGCAAGCTGGTCAAGCGCCACCTCCGCGACCGCTACTGGCCGAAGCCGGCGAAGGCATAAGAGTGTAGTTGTAGTGTTGTCGTAGGGTGGGCAAAGCGCAGCGTGCCCACCTTTCTTGCACCGAATGTGGATGGTGGGCACGCTTTGCTTTGCCCACCCTACGGCAGTCCAGGCTTGTCCTGCGCATCCACGTCTTTACAGTCGCGCACGATAAGACGTGGATGGAAACGCCATGAGCACTCTCCCCGACATTCCGCTCCCCTCAGGCATACGCTCCCGCTATGTCGAGGACATCAACGGCCTGCGCATGCATGTGCTCGAGGCCGGTTTCGAAACCAAAGGCCGGCCCTGTCTCCTGCTGCTGCACGGCTTTCCTGAACTGGCTTTTTCCTGGCGCAAGGTGATGCCTGTTCTGGCGGAGGCCGGCTACCACGTGATCGCGCCGGACCAGCGCGGCTACGGCCGCACCACCGGCTGGGATGGCGACTATGACGGCGATCTCGCCTCGTTCCGCCTGACCAATCTGGTGCGCGATTCGTTGGGGCTGGTGTCGGCGTTCGGCTACAAAAGCGTCGATGCCGTGATCGGGCATGATTTCGGCTCATCGGTCGCGGCGTGGTGCGCGCTGATCCGGCCGGACGTGTTCCGGGCGGTGACGATGATGAGCGCGCCATTCGGCGGCCCGCCGTCGCTGCCGTTCAACACCGCGGATGCGCCGGCGAAGCCGGCTGTGGAGGACCCGGTGCATCGTGAGCTCGCGGCATTGCCGCGGCCGCGCAAGAATTACCAATGGTATTACTCGACCCGCGAGGCCAATCCCGACATGCACCGCGCGCCGCAGGGCGTGCATGACTTCCTGCGCGCCTACTACCACCACAAGAGCGCGGACTGGAAAGGCAACAAGCCCTATCGGCTAGCGTCCTGGTCCGCGGGCGAGCTGGCGAAACTGCCAACCTATTACATCATGGATCTTGCCGAAGGGATGGCCGCCACTGTGGCGAAAGAAATGCCGTCGGCCGCCGAGATCGCCGCCAATCAATGGCTGCCGGATCACGAGCTTGCGTTCTACAGCGCCGAGTACGAGCGCAACGGCTTCCAGGGCGGACTGCAGTGGTATCGCTGCGGCACCTCCGGCGCCTTCGTTCCGGAGCTGCAGACATGGTCGGGCCGCACCATCGACGTGCCCTCCTGCTTCATCTCCGGAAAGCAGGACTGGGGCACCTACCAGCGGCCCGGCGTGTTCGAGGCGATGCAGTCGAAGGCCTGCAGCAAGATGATCGGCTGCCATCTGGTCGATGGCGCCGGCCATTGGGTGCAGCAGGAGCGTCCGGCGGAGGTCAGCCGGCTGCTGCTCGCATTTCTGCGCAACGCGCACGGCGGAAGGTGATTGACGCGGTAGCCAAGGCCGCCTAATTTAGAATAATTCTAAATTGAGTGAGAAGGCGGCTCCGTGAAGAACTTTGCCGATCTGACCGAGCGCGAAGTGCTGGCGGTCGCGATCGCCTCCGAGGAGGAGGACAGCCGCATCTACATGACCTTCGCGGAGGATCTCGCCGAACGCTATCCAGATACCGCAAAGGTCTTCGAGCAGATGGCTGAGGAGGAACGCGGCCACCGGCACCGGCTGCTCGAACTCTACGAGCAGCGTTTCGGCCCGCATCTGCCGCCGATCCGCCGCGAGGACGTAAAGGGCTTTCTGCGCCGCCGCCCGATCTGGCTGACCAAGAACCTGCCGCTCGATACCATCCGGAAGGAAGTCGAGACGATGGAGCTTGAGGCCGAGCGCTTCTATGCCAAGGCCGCCGAACAGGCCCAGGATGTCGGCGTGCGCCGCCTGCTCGGCGATCTCGCCGAAGAAGAGCGACACCACGAGAACCTCGCCGTCCGGCTCACTGACGATATCCTGAAGCCCGACGTGCGCGCCGAGGAAGACCGGACGCGGCGGCGCATGTTCGTCTTGCAATATGTGCAGCCCGGGCTTGCCGGACTGATGGATGGCTCGGTTTCGACCTTGGCGCCGCTGTTCGCCGCCGCCTTCGCCACCCACCAGAACTGGCAGACCTTCCTGGTCGGCCTCGCCGCCTCGATCGGCGCCGGCATCAGCATGGGATTTGCCGAGGCGCTGTCCGACGATGGCTCGCTGACCGGACGCGGCTCGCCGTGGCTGCGCGGCATCACCTGCGGATTGATGACGACGCTCGGCGGCCTCGGCCACACCCTGCCCTATCTCGTTCCAGATACCTGGCCCAACGCGTTCTGGATTGCGACCGCAATCGCCAGCATCATCGTGTTCTTCGAATTGTGGGCGATCGCCTTCATTCGTTCGCGCTACATGGATACGCCGTTCCTGCAGGCAGTATTCCAGATCGTGCTCGGCGGCGCCATCGTGCTCGGCGTCGGCATTTTGATCGGCGCGGCCTAGAGCGCGATGACTTTTCTTCGAATCGTCATCCCGCTCTAGCTCTTTGTTTGAGCATGATCTTTTTCGGAGAACCGGTGTCCACTTTTCCGGATCATGCTCTAGCAATTCCTGTCAAGCATCGGTGCTGTCAGATCGGCGATGATCGCGCGTCGCGATGATGTGTGACGCCTCACGCTTGCGGGCCTCAAGCAAAGCAATCATCATCCCTGCCGGACCAGTCATCACATCGGGAGTCTGCCTTGGCCAAATCGCAATGGAGTTTCAAGACTGCGGTCGAGATATCGGCGGCGCTCGCCGCAAAGCAGGTGTCCGCGGTCGAACTGACGCAGGATGCGATCGGCCGGATCGAGCGTCACGATGCGAAGATCAATGCGGTCTGCGTGCGCGATTTCGATCGCGCGCTATCAGCGGCGCGCGCCGCCGACGCAGCTCTTGCCCGCGGCGAACAAAAGCCGCTGCTCGGCATCCCCATTACGGTGAAGGAGTCCTATAACATCGCCGGCCTGCCGACGACCTGGGGCATTCCCGAACAGAAGAATTTCACGCCGACCGAGGACGCACTCTCGGTCGCGCGGGTCAAGGATGCCGGCGCGGTGATCCTCGGCAAGACCAACGTGCCGCTCGCCCTCGGCGACTGGCAGAGCTACAACGACATCTACGGCACCACCAACAACCCTTACGACCTCGGCCGCACGCCGGGCGGCTCGTCCGGCGGATCGTCGGCCGCGCTCGCCGCGGGTTACGGCCCGCTCTCGCTCGGCTCCGACATCGGCGGCTCATTGCGCGTGCCGGCATTTCATTGCGGCGTCTATGCGCACAAGCCGACCTACGCACTGGCGCCGTCGCGCGGTCACACGCCCCCTCCCCTGCCGCCGCTGCCATTCAATCGCGATCTCTCGGTGATCGGCCCGATGGCGCGTAGCGCGGCCGATCTGACGTTGCTGCTCGATGCGATCGCTGGCCCCGATCCGCTCGACTCCAGCGCCTACCGGCTCGAACTGCCGGCGCCGCGACATGCCGCGCTGAAAGACTTCCGCGTGCTGCTGATCGATACTGACCCGGTGATGCCAACGGATTCGGTGGTACGCGGCTCGATCGAAAAGCTCGCCGCCAACCTCGCCAAGGCAGGCGTCAAGGTCGAGCGCCAGAGCAAGCTGTTGCCGGACTTCGCTGCATCGAGCCGGCTCTATATGCGGATACTGATGTCGTTCCTCGCCGCTTCTTTCGCGCCCGACCTCTATGAGGGGGCCAAGCAGGCCGCCGCGGCTCTACCGGAGAGCGATACCAGCCTCGCCGCCGAACGGCTGCGCGGCATCGCGCTCAATCATCGCGACTGGGTGATGGCCGACGGCGGCCGCACCCGGCTCCGCGCGCAATGGCGCGAACTGTTCAAGACCTTCGACGCCGTGATCTGCCCGATCATGCCGACGCCGGCCTATCCGCACGACCATTCACCCGAGCAGGAGAAGCGCCGCATCATGATTGACGGCAAAGGATATGCCTATCCCGACCAGCTCGCCTGGCCCGGAATCGCGACGCTGCCTGGGCTTCCATCAACGGCGATTCCGACCGGCTTCGCGCCGGACGGATTGCCGGTCGGCGTGCAGATCGTGGGGCCTTGGCTGGAAGACCGCACGCCGCTGAAGCTGGCGGAATTGATCGAGCGCGAATTCGGCGGCTTCGTGCCGCCGAAGATGTTTGACGACTAGCGTCATGCGAGCCAACGGGTCGCGCGTACGCGCGCCCGATGACAGGCTCCGCGAAGCAATCCATCCACGCTCGCGGATGGATGGATTGCTTCGTCGCTTCGCTCCTCGCAATGGCGGGCGGAAAACTCGGTGCATGTAACGCCGTGACGTACAGCCGTCATTGCCGGGCTTGACCCGGCAATCCATCGCCAACAAGGACTTCTTTGCGGGAGATTGATGGATGCCCGGGTCAAGCCCGGGCATGACGTACAGAGAGTGCCTCAACTATCGAACATGATGACGCTGCGGAGCGTCTTGCCGGCTTTCATGTTGGCGAAGCCGTCGTTGATCTCGGACAGTTTCAGCTTGGCCGAGATCCAGTCCTCCAGGTGCAATTTGCCCCGCATGTAGAACTCGACCAGGCGCGGCATGTCGACGCGGAAATGGTTGGAGCCCATCGACGAGCCCTGGATGCGGCGCTCGCGCAGGAAATCGAAGCCGTGCAGTTCGATCTTCTGGCCGTACGGGATCATGCCGACGATGGTCGCGGTGCCGCCGGCTGCGAGCATGCCGAAGGCCTGCTCGGCGGTCTCCTTGCGGCCCAGCACCTCGAAAGAATGATGCACGCCGCCGCCGGTGAGCTCACGCACCTGCTGCACCACGTCGCCATTCCTGGGATCGATGATGTCGGTGGCGCCGAGCTTGGTTGCGAGCTGCAGTTTCGCGGGATTGGTGTCGATCGCGATGATGCGGCCGGCGCCCGCGATCTCGGCGCCGTTGATCGCGGCCATGCCGACGCCGCCGCAGCCGATCACTGCCACCGTCTCGCCGGCTTGCACCCTCGCGGTGTTCACGACCGCACCATAGCCGGTGATGACGCCGCAGCCGATGAGGGCTGCGAGCTCGAGCGGCATGTCCTTGCGGATCTTCACGATCGCATTCTCGTGCACCAGCATCTGCTCGGCAAAGGACGAGAGATTGAGGAACTGGTTCAATTTCTCCGGCCTGTTCCATTGCAGGCGATTGGAAGCACCCGGCAGCATCTTCACGGTGGTATCAGTGCAGAGCACGGTACGGCCGGTGGTGCAGTTGTCGCACGTGCCGCAGAACACCGAGAGGCAGGTCACGACATGATCGCCCGGCTTCACATAGTTCACGTCGGAGCCGACCTTCTCCACCACGCCGGCGGATTCATGGCCGAGCACGGCGGGCAGCGGATGCGGGTAGAGTCCCTCCATGAAGTGCAGATCGGAATGACAGAGACCGGCGACGGAAGTGCGGATCAAGACTTCGCGCGGTCCGGGATTTGGCAGGCTGACGTCCTCGATCACGAGCGGCTTGTTGACTTCGTACAGGACGGCGGCCTTCATCGGTATTTCCCCTCTGTTGTTTTATTATGACGCGCTCTCTTCACCTCTCCCGTAGGGAGAGGTCGGAGCGCGCCAGCGATCCGGGCGAGGGGTTACGCTCTATCGATAGACCTGAACCCCTCACCCGGGACCGCATCTTCGATGCGCTCCCGACCTCTCCCTTTGGGAGAGGTGCAGAGACAGCCTACGCCGCGAGAAGCAATTCGCCAACCTCGGCCATGCCGACGGCACGCTCGCCGAGCAGGTGATCGGTGATGGCGCGCGATGCGGTATTTTCCGCTAGCCGGAACGGATCGTGGGTCGCTACCCGATGATCAATCACCAGGCGCGATAGCAACAGCCGCCGTGCATCGCCGCACATCTCATGGATGCGCCCGCCTTCCCAGGCGAGAGTCACCGCGCTTGCCACGTGGTAAAGCAGGCTGGTCGCACGACGTGCTTCCGCTTCGTTGTCGATGCGGCTGGCAACCTCGCGTGCAAAGCCGATGGCGCGGTCGGTGAGTTCATGCAGACGGCTGCGCCAGGCCTGCGGCGCATTGGCGCTGTCATCGAGCCGCGCGTGGAGATCCGCGGCAAGTGCCGCGTCGGCGCCATGGCGGCCGACGGCGCGCTTCAAGGCATCGATCGCGACGATGTTGCCGGTGCCTTCCCAGATCGAGCCGAGATGCGCGTCGCGCAACAGCCGCGCGGTGGCGAATTCCTCGATGTAGCCGATGCCGCCGCGCATCTCCATCGCATCGCCACAGACTTTTCGCGCATCGCGGGTGGCGCGGAATTTCAAGGTCGGCGTCAGGATGCGGAGCAGCGCCGCGGCGTCCTGGCTGCCGGCCTCGGCGCGGTCGAGCGCATCGGCGGTCAGGAAGCTCATCGACAGCGCCTGCTCGGTTGCGAGCATGATCTTCATCAGTTGCCGCCGCGCCAGCGGCAGGTCGATGATGCGGCTGCCGAACACGACGCGGCCCTTCGCCACCGTCATCGCATCATGATACGCGCGTCGCATCAGCGCAGTCGACTTGACGCCATTGGATAGCCGCGACGAGTTGACCATCTCGGCCATCTGCACGAAGCCGCGATCGAGCTTGCCGACCGCATAGGCGATCGCGCCTTCGAGCTTGATCTCGCCCGACGCCATCGAGCGCGTGCCGAGCTTGTCCTTGAGCCGCACGATCCGGTAGCGGTTCTGCGAGCCGTCATCGAGGAAGCGCGGCATCAGGAACAACCCGACGCCACGCGTGCCGGGGCCGGCGCCTTCCGGCCGCGCTAGTAGCATCACGACCTTGGCGTCCGCATTCGAGCAGAACCATTTCTCGCCATAGAGCCGCCAGTGATCGCCCTCCTGCACCGCAGTCGTCGTCAGCGTGCCGACGTCGGAGCCGCCTTCCTTCTCGGTCATGAACTGACCGCCTTGGGTCAGCTTTTCCATATCGGTCTGGGTCAGGCCATCGAGGTATTTTGTCTTGAGCGCCTCACTGCCGAAATTCGCGAGCAGCTTTGCGCAGCCGTCGGTGACGTTGATCGGACAGCCCATGCCGAATTCGGTCTGGTTGAACAGGAAGGTAAAGGCGTGTTTTGCCACCACAGGATATTTATCCGGCCAGCCCAAAATGCCCTTGCGGATCGACATCGCGTGAATACCGAACTCGCCGAACGCGGCCTTCTCCAATTCGCGATAGGCCGGGTGATATTCGATCCACTGCACGTCGCGACCAAACTTGTCGCGCTGGTGCAGCACCGGCACATGGCGGTCGGCAAGCCGCGCGCATTCATCGAGCGGGCCGCCGGCGAGCGCGCCGAGCCGATCGAGATGCGGCTCGATATGACGAAACAGCGCATCCGGCAGGTGCAGTCGCAGCAGGTCCTGAAGCGCCGGATCAGCCTGGTAGAAATTCATGCCCGAGGTGTCGGGCGCGAGCAGGCCCGGCTGGTTGGCGATATCGGCGTTTAGATGTTGTTTCAGCGGCTGCATTGAAATCTCTGGTTCGTTTCCTCATCTGTTGGAGGAGACTATCGCACATCGAATGCCGGGATGTTGCCCTGCCAAGCAAAATCTTCTCCGGCAGTTCAAGGAAAGCTCATGGAAACCCCAAAATACAAGACCGCCCTGATCGTCGGTGTCGGCGAAGGCCTGAGCGCTTCGCTGGCGCGGCTATTTTCGCGCGAAGGAATTCGCGTGGCGCTGGCCGCACGGCAGATCGAAAAGCTCGGCGCACTCTGCACCGAGACCGGCGCGCGGGCCTTTACCTGCAACGCAACGGACGCCGACGAAGTCGAACGTCTGTTCGGCCTGGTCGAGCGCGAGATCGGAACGCCCGACCTCGTGGTCTATAATGCAAGCGCGCGGGCGCGCGGCCCGCTGGTCGACCTCGTGCCGGCCGATGTCGCCAACGCGATCGCAGTCTCGGCCTTCGGCGGCTTCCTGGTGGCGCAGCAGGCCGCAAAGCGCATGCTGCCGAACACGCATGGCGCGATCCTGTTCACGGGGGCTTCGGCCAGCGTCAAGGGCTACGCGCAATCATCGTCTTTTGCGATGGGCAAATTCGCGCTGCGCGGACTGGCGCAGAGCATGGCGCGCGAACTTTCGCCGCAGGGCATCCATGTCGCGCATTTTGTTATCGACGGCGGCATCCGCAGCAAGACGCGCCCTGATCCGGAAGGTCATCCGGATTCGATGCTCGATCCCGACGCGATTGCTCTCAGCTACTGGAACGTGCTGCAGCAACCGCGCAGTGCCTGGACCTGGGAAGTGGAGCTGCGCCCCTGGGTGGAGAAGTTCTAGCGCGGTGCGTAGCCCGGATAGAGCGAAGCGTAATCCGGGGATCTCGCGCGCGGCAGCTACAAATCCCGGATTGCGCTTCGCTCCATCCGGGCTACGCGCGAAACAACAAAGAAAAAAGCCCGGTTCTGGGGCGGCCAGAACCGGGCCAGTGATCAAACCGCAAGCGAGGAGAAAGCGGCCTTGTCGGCAGCAGCGAGCCGCCAACTGGCACATGGGATATCCTGCGGTTCGATAGCGATGTGTTTCGCGAAGCGCACCAGCTTCCAGTCGCCTGGGCTGTTGGCGAAGGTGTAACCGCCTTTTTTTGCCAGCCCGATCATAGCGTCATTGGAACGCAAGGTGTCGCCGAACAGCCGTGCAGCACCGAGCGCGGCGGCACGGCATTCGAGATTCTTCAACAGCGCCCGACCGATGCCCTGGCCCTGCCAGCGGTCATCGATCGAGACGCCGAACTCGATGCTCGCATCCTCCGCATGGAAGGCATAGCGCGCTTCGCCGACGATGATTTCGAAGCCGTCGACCGTCACGGTGGCGACGACGCTGAACTGCTCGCGCTCGCCGACATGGACAAAGTTTTCCAGCACGTTCTTCGGCAGCTCGCGCATGGCGCCAAAAAAGCGATTGTAGCGGGAGCGGGTCGAGAGCGAGCGGAAGTAATTCTGCAGTTCCTCCGCATCGCGCGGCTCGACGAAACGCACGGTGATCTTGTCGCCGCTGCGCGAACGCAGCACGTCCGAATACTGCTTGAGATCGTCGAGACGCAGGCTGGTCATGACACGCTCTCCGGAAAAAATGAGCCGGCGTCCCTCCACAGAGGCGACGCCGGCATTGGCGTCACCTCATGCCCGCCAGAAGGGTTTCTCGGCTTCATAAGCGACATCGCTCCAGGACTTGCCGATGTCGTGGAGGTCGCGCTCCGACCACTGGGCCAGCTCGCGGCGCGTCTCGTAGCGCTGATGCCAGACGTGAAGGGTCTCGCTCAATTGGGTCAAAGCCTGTGCGAACAGGCCCTGTCCATGATGATTTATCATCGATTCATGGGTGCAAGTGGACATGCTCAGCTCCTATAGCTAATCTATCTTGCAAAACATCTGCGCTGTTGTGGCCTTGCACAAACGACACTTTGTGCCGCTTCACATGACATAAACTCATGAATCAGAAGGATGCGGGAGATGACCGCCAGGCTGCCCTCGCTGAACGGGCTGCGGGCCTTCGAGGCGGCGGCGCGGCACCTGAGCTTCACCCAGGCCGCCGCCGAGCTGAACGTGACACAGACCGCGATCAGCCATCAGATCAAGCGGCTCGAGCAGGAGCTCGGCGTCCGGCTGTTCGTGCGGCAGAACCGAGCGCTGACGTTGACGCCAAAGGCGGCCGAATATCTCCCCGGGGTCCGCGCCGCCTTCAATGACCTGAAGCTTGCCACCGACCGGCTGCTGCGGCGCGAGGACGACCACGTGCTGACAGTGTCGACGCTGGCCTCGCTCGCCGCAAAATGGCTGCTGCCGCGGCTTTCCACGTTCCAGGAGGCGCATCCCGGCATTGACGTCCGCATCACCACCTCGACCAGCCTGGTCGACTTCCAGCGCGACAATGTCGACGCCGCGATCCGCTACGGCCGCGGCCAGTGGCAGGGATTGCGCGCCAACTGGCTGATGGCGGACGAGCTGTTTCCGGTCTGCAGCCCGTCCCTGCTTAAAGGTGAGAAGCCGCTGAAATGCCCCGAAGACCTCCGCGGCCACGTGCTCTTGCACACCAGCAACGCCAACAGCGACGACTGGCGGCTGTGGCTGACGGCGGCCGGGCTGCCGGCCGACCTCTCAAAGCAGCCGGGCATCACCTTCGACCTGATCTTCATGACCATCCAGGCCGCGATCGACGGCATCGGCGTCGCCATGGGCCGGACATCTTATGTGCAGGACGACATCGCCAAGGGGCGGCTGGTGGTCCCCTTCAAGATCACGCTCCCCGCCGATGCCGGCTTCTACCTGGTCTCGCCGCAGGCGCGCGCTGATTCGCCGAAGCTCGCGGCATTCCGGCAGTGGATGGTGGCCTCGGCCCAAGGCAAGGCCTGAAGTCCTGAAAAACCAGCAGATTTCCGGGTGACCGACGCGTTTGCGGGTTGGTCGCGCCGCATAGCTGTGCCAAATTGCCGCGCAGACGAGGCTTTTCGTCGCAGCCCGGGGAGAAAACGCGCATGGCGCCAACGAGTACGGCAGAGATACCGCAGATCAAATCGCGCATCGGCGCCATCCTGCGCGCGACCAGCGGCAATTTCCTCGAGCAGTTCGATTTCTTCCTGTTCGGCTTCTATGCGAGCGCGATCGGCAAGGCGTTCTTCCCGTCCGACAACGAGACCGCCTCGCTGCTCAACACGTTCGGCGTGTTCTGGCTCGGCGCGCTGATGCGCCCGGTCGGCGCGATCGTGCTGGGGGCCTATATCGACCGCATCGGACGCCGCAAGGGCTTGATCGTCACGCTCGCGATCATGGCTGTGGGCACAGTGGTGATCGCGATCTGCCCGACCTATGCGACGATCGGCATTGCCGCGCCGGTCATCGTGCTGATCGGCCGCTTGCTGCAGGGCTTTTCCGCGGGCGTCGAGCTCGGCGGCGTCTCGGTCTATTTGTCGGAGATCGCTACTCCCGGCAACCGCGGCTTCTACACCTCATTCCAGTCGGCGAGCCAGCAGGTCGCGATCTTCGTCGCCGCGATCGTCGGCTATGTCCTGAGCGAGATAATCCCGCCGGCGACGGTGGCAGCCTGGGGCTGGCGCATTCCGTTCTTCATCGGCTGCCTGATCATCCCCTTCATCTTCGTGCTGCGGCGGACGCTGGAGGAAACGCCGGCGTTCCTCGCCATGAAGCGGCATCCGACCGCATCCGAGGTGTTCGCGTCGGCGCTCGCGAACTGGCGCATCGTGATCCTCGGCATGATGATCGCGATCCTGACCACCACGACCTTCTATTTCGTCACCGTCTATACGCCGACCTTCGGCAAGAACGTGCTGAAACTGTCGACGCAGGACGCGCTGCTGGTCACGCTGCTGGTGGCGGTGACCAACTTCATCTGGAACCCGGTCGGCGGCGCGGTCTCCGATCGGCTCGGCCGCAAGCCGGTGCTGCTGACGATCGCCGGGCTTTCCTTGGTAACCGCCTATCCGGCGCTGCACTGGCTGGTGGCCGCGCCGAGCTTCGGCAAGATGCTGGCGGTCGAGATGATGTTCTCGTTCTATTTCGGCGTCTACAGCGGCACCATGCTCGGCTGCCTGGTCGAGATCGTGCCGTCACATGTGCGTACCACCTGCTTCTCGCTGGCTTTTGCACTGGCGGCAGCGCTGTTCGGCACCTTTACGCCGTTTGCCTCGACCTGGCTGATCGACCACACCGGCGACAAGGCTTCACCGGGCTTCTGGCTGATGTTGGCGGCAACGCTCGGCATCATCGCGACCTTGACGGTCTATCGCCGCGGCGAGAAGGTCGAGGCACGCGAAGCGGTCGCGGCCTGATGGAAGATTGCCGGCCCGCGGCCTCCGTTGTCATTCCGGGGCGCCGCGAAGCGGCGAGCCCGGAATCCATCGGGCCGCCAGTACAAGCGGTGAAATGGATTCCGGGCTCGCGCGGAGCCTGTCATCGGACCGCGCTTTGCGCGGACCCGGTGGCGCGCCCCGGAATGACAGCGAGCTATAAATCCACCACGACGTAGTCGCTTTCCACCGAGACCGCGATCGTCTCCGCAACGTACGGCCCTTTCACCAGATTCGTGCCCGGCTCGACCTTGACTGGATAGGCCCGCGCGCGGAAGCGCTTGGGGTCGCAGTAGGACTGGCCGGTGCGGATGTCGAATTCCCAGCCGTGCCAGGGACAGCGGATGATCTCGCCGAGCTTCGTGTATTCGATCTCGCCGGGATCGGACGATTGCGCGAGCCCGATCAGCGGTCCCTCGCACAGCGAGGCACCCTGATGCGGGCAGCGGTTCAGAAGGCCGAAGAACTCGCCCTTGACGTTGAAGACCGCGATGGGCCGGCCGTCGATCTCCAGGAACTTCCTCGTGCCCGGCGGCAGTTCATTCACCGGGGCAACCACATGCCTCGCCATCAAGAAAGTCCGTACAGCTTGCGCGCATTGTCGAGATAGAACGCCTGCTTGTTGGCGTCGCTGACGCCGGCCGGCAGCACGCGCGAGGGCTCGTCATAGTCCCAATGCGGATAATCGGTCGCGAACAACAGCCTGTCCCAGCCGATCCATTCGATGGTCTGGAACAGATGCTCGCGCCGCTCCGGATCCTCCATCGGCTGCGTGGTCCACCAGATGTGGTCGCGGATATAGTCCGACGGCTTGCGCCGCAGATGCGGCACCTCGGCATGCAGGCGCTCGAACACCTTGTCGAGCCGCCAGGCCAGCGACGGCGCCCAGCCGAAGCCGGCCTCGACCATCACCATCTTCAGTTTCGGGAAGCGCTCGAACACGCCTTCCAGCACGAGGCTCGCCAGCGCGGTCTGCTGGCACTGCGAATGGCCGACCATCTCCTCGATGTAGAAGCTCGGCCAGCCCGAGGCAGTGATCGGATTGCCGCCGAAGCCGAAGGCGTGCACGCCGACCGGAAGCCCGGCTTCCTCCGCCGCCTCATAGATCGGCCAATAGCGGCGCTGGCCGAGCGGCTCGACATTGCGGCTGAGCAGCAGCACCTGCACGAAGTTCTTGTCCCCCGCGCGCTTGCGGATCTCCGCGGCCGCAGCCTGCCCGTCCTCATTGGCAACGACGACCGAGCCCTTGAGGCGCTGGTCCTTGCTGGTCCATTTCTCGATTTGCCAGTCGTTGATCGCGGAACAGATCGCCCCCGCCAGATCCTGATTGCGGATGCCCTGCCCGGTGTTGAGCGGATTGAGCACGCCGAGCACAACATTGTTCGGATCAAGATGCTGTTGCTGCATGAAGGAAAGCGAAGAGCCCTGTGGACCGCCCTCCGGCGGATAGGCGTCGCGACGCGACGCATTCGGCTGCGCCTTGGGATAGGGCGGACCACCCATCATGCCCTGATAGGCGTGGACGCCGAAGGTTTCGAGATGTGCGTGCCAGCGCTTGGCGAGGAATGGATAGAGCTCGGTCTGGGTGGCGCGCGCCGGATGGATGTCGCAATCGGCGATCGCGGTCTTGATGCTGGCAGACCCAGCCTCCGGACGTTCACGAATCTGGATATTCATGGCGCCACCTCTTTCACCGATTGCTTCAAGCGCGTGTAGGTTGCGAGCGGATTGTCGATCATGATCTTGCGGACCAGGTCGGGCGAAATCCCTTTCGGCAGCGCCTCGTCGCCGTCGAATTGCCAGTGCGGATAGTCAGTCGAGAATAGGAGCAATTCGTCCGACTGCATATGATCGAACAGGCGGTTCAGCGTCTCGCCGTCCGGCGGTGCGTCGACCGGCTGCAGCGAGAAGCGGATGTTGCTGCGCACAATCTCCAATGGCAAGCGGTCGACCCACGGCGTCTCCATGCGGACGCCGCGCCAGAACTTGTGCAAGCGCCAGAGATAGGGCGGCAACCAGGTGAAGCCGCTTTCCAGCATCACCATTTTCAAATTCGGGTGGCGGGCGAACACGCCCTCGATGATCAGGCTGGTGAGTTGCGTCTGAAACGCCTGCGCCTGCGCGACATAGTCCTCGATGTGGTAGGAGCCCCAGCCGACCGAGGTCGGCGGGTTGTGATAGGCGCTTCCGGCATGCACGCCGATCGGCAGGCCCAACCGCTCCGCCGCGGCATAGATCGGCCAGTAGTGCCGCTTGCCGAGCGGCATGTCGCCCATGACCAGCATCAGCACCTGGACGAAGCGCGGATCTTGCGCGCAGCGCTCGATCTCCTTCACGGATTTCTCGATGCTCTGCACGGGGATTACGATCGAGCCGCGCAGCCGCTCGTCCTTGTCGAGCCATTCCTTGGCGAGCCAATCGTTCAGCGCGCGGCAGAAGGCATCAGCCATGTCCTCGCTGAACACCATCTGCACGCCATAGAGCGGATTGCAGATGCCATAGGCGACAGCGAATTTGTCGAGCGCCTGGCGCTGCATGTCGGCAAGATCGGAGCCCGGCTTGCCCTGCGCCGGCCGCCAATCCGGCCGCGCCGAGATCGGCGAATTGACCGGATAGGATTGCGACAGCAGATCCGTCATGCCGCGCGTCGTCACCTGGTCGCGCCAGTAGTCGTTCATGTACGGCAGCAGGCTGGTCAGATGGGGCACGGCGGGATGCAGATCGCAATCCACGCCATCCGCGATCGGCGACGTCATGACGTTTCCTCGTTTAAGCGCGTGCGCCGCGCCCGTTGATTGCTATGCATTCAAGCAGGCCTGCCTTTGGCCCGCAACTCGGCAGGAGCCGAAGTGGTGTGCTAGGAAGGCAGGACGCCCCGGAGAATTTTCATGGCAAACAACAAGAGAGGCGGCCGATGAACGAACTGGTGTCCATTGCGGAAAAGATCGCCGCGAAACTGATCGAGCGGAAGCAGACGATTGCAGTGGCGGAATCTTCGACCGGCGGCTTGATCTCCGCCGCGCTGCTCGCCGTGCCCGGCGCCTCCGCCTATTTCATCGGCGGCGGCGTGATCTACACCCGCGATGCGCGGCGCGCGCTGATGGACATTCCCAACGAGACGATGAAGGGCATCCGCTCGGCATCGGAACCTTACGCAAAGCTGCTCGCGAGCCAGATCCGCACGCGCCTTGCGACCGACTGGGGCCTGTCTGAGACCGGCGCAGCGGGACCAGCCGGCAACCGCTATGGCGACGCGGCAGGCCATAGCTGCATGGCGGTGGCGGGACCTGTGGAGACGGTGATCACGATCGAGACCGCGAGCGGCGACCGGCAAGCCAACATGCAGGCGTTTGCGAAGGCGGCGCTGAGTTTGCTGTTGGAGAATTTACACTAGCTGTCGCCCGAACGCGGGCGCGACGACGTGAAGTGTTCCCGTCATTGCGAGGAGCGATAGCGACGAAGCAATCCATGTCACCGCTTGCGGAGGCATGGATTGCTTCGCTCCGCTCGCAATGACGGAGGGCTACGGGAGTCACTTCTCCCGGAACGAGCGCATGAACTGGTCGCTCAGGGGCTTCATCAAATAGGACAGCATGGTGCGGTCTCCGGTCTGAACAAAAGCTTCGACGGGCATGCCCGGGATGATCTTGACGTCGCCGAGGCGCTTGATCTCGTCCGACGGCATCGAGACGCGGATGGTGTAGAAGCTCTGCCCCGTGCGCTG
The DNA here is from genome assembly GCF_059512425.1 of Bradyrhizobium sp. Leo78. Lineage (NCBI taxonomy): Bacteria > Pseudomonadati > Pseudomonadota > Alphaproteobacteria > Hyphomicrobiales > Nitrobacteraceae > Bradyrhizobium > Bradyrhizobium sp. Leo78. Next base: position 135,820 of record NZ_JCAMOT010000011.1, on the reverse strand, counting down.
GTCGGTGGTGACGTCGGCCGAGACGCGGGTGACGACGCCGCTGATCTCCGGCGTAGTGCGCTGATTGAAGGCCGACAGTCGCAAGAGCGTCTTCTGGCCGATCTGCAGCTTGTCGATATCCTGTGGATTGACCTTGGCCTCCACCGAGAGAGCATCAGCCTGCGGCACGATCATCATGATGGCATCGCCCGCGGTGATCACGCCGCCGACGGTGTGCACCGTCGACTGCAGCACCATCCCGTCCTGCGGTGCGCGGATATCGATGCGGCGGAGCTGGTCTTCGGCGGTCACCTTGCGCTCCACGAATTCGCCGATCTTGTCGTTGGTCTCGCGCAGATCCTTGGAGACCTCGGCCAGCATGTCCTTGTCGACCTGGATGATCTGCAGCTCGGTCTCGGTGATCTTGCCTTTGGCCTGCGCACGGGCGGCGATGTATTGTGCGCGCTCGCCGGCGAGCCGCGCGGCGTCGCGCTCGAGCATGGTCAGCCGCGTGAGCTGCACGAGATGCTGGTCAAACAGCTGCCGGACGCCGACCAGCTCCTTCTGCACCAGCTCGATCTCCTTGTCCTTGGCAGCCTCCTGCGCCTTCAGACCCTCGATCTCCTCGTTGAGCTGGGTGACGCGCTCGCGCAGTTGCGCCTTCTGGCCGATGCGGCCGTTGACGCGGACCTCGAACAGCTTGGTTTCGCTCGCCAGGACGTCGCGGACGTCGGGATCCTCGGCGCGGTCGGCCAGGGCTTTCGGAAAGGCGATCTTGTCGCGGCCCTGTTGCTCGGCCTCCAGACGCGCCGCGCGCGCATAGAGCCCGTTGAGCGTCTTGACCACGATCGCAAGGCTCGCTTTCACCACCGTCTCGTCCAGCCGCACCACGATATCGCCGGTCTTGACGAGATCGCCGTCGCGCACACGGACTTCGCCGACCACGCCACCGGTCGGGTGCTGCACCTTCTTGACGTTGGAATCGACCACCACCGAACCCGGCGCAATCAAGGCACCCGAGATCGGCACAGTAGAGGCCCAGCCGCCGAAGCCGCCCGCCACCACCAGCACGACGACGAGGCCCACGATCAGATGCAGCCGGATCGAGCGTCGCGCCCCGCGCAATTCTTCGCTCATGATTTGGCTCCCGCGTCGGAGACGATCTTGATCGGCGGCGCCGGCGCGACGCGCGGCTGCAGCACCTGCGCCAGCACGGTTTCCTTCGGGCCAAAGGCCTGCATGCGGCCTTCCTTCAGCACCAGGATCTGGTCGACACCCTCGATCCCGATCGGCCGGTGCGCCACCACCACCACAATGGCGCCGCGCTCACGCGCCGAGCGCACCGCCCGCGTCAGCGCCTCGTCGCCTTCGCTATCGAGATTGGAGTTCGGCTCGTCCAGCACGATCAGGAACGGATCGCCATAGAGCGCGCGCGCCAGCGCGATCCGCTGCGCCTGGCCGGCCGACAGCGCCGTGCCGTGCTCGCCGACCTGCGTGTCGTAGCCCTCGCGCATCTTGATGATCATGTCGTGCACGCCGGCCTCCTTGGCGGCGGCGATGATGTCGTCCGACTTCGCCTCGGAATCGAAGCGACAGATGTTCTGCGCCACCGTGCCCGCGAACAGTTCGACGTCCTGCGGCAGATAGCCGATGTAGCGGCCCAGCACGTCCGGCGACCATTGGTCGAGCGCGGCGCCATCGAGCCGCACCTTGCCGCGAAACGGCATCCAGACGCCGACCAGCGCGCGCACCAGCGATGACTTGCCTGAGCCGCTGGGACCGATGATGCCGACGCCGCTGCCGGCTTCGAGCGCGAACGCCACTTCGGCCACGATCACCCGCTGGTCGCCCGGTGCCGCAAGCGAGACGGCCTCGACCGACAGCCGTTTGGTCGGCGCCTGCAGCAAGGTCTGAGTGCCGGCCGGCGGCATCTGCTGCAGCAGGCGGCTGAGACGCTGCCAGCTCTGCCGCGCGGCGACAAACGCCTTCCAATGCGCGATCGCGAGATCGATCGGCGCCAGCGCGCGGGCGCTGAGGATGGAACCCGCGATGATGATGCCGCCAGTCGCCTCCTGGAAGATGACGAGATAAGCGCCGACCGCAAGCACCGCGGACTGCAGCATCATCCGCAACACCTTGGCGACCGCGCCGAGGCCGCCGGCGACGTCGCTCGCGCGCTGGTTGCCCGCGAGATAATTCTCATTGGCCTCGCTCCAGCGCCGCTGCAGCCGGCCGGACATGCCCATCGCAACCAGCACTTCGGCATTGCGGCGGCTCGCCGCGGCGAGATCATTGCGGCGGGCGGCAAGCGTCATCGCCTCCTTGGCCGGGCGGCGCGACATGAATTCGGTGACCAGCGTCAACGTGATCAGGATGATCGCGCCGATCAGCGCGGTGACGCCGAGCAGCCAGTGAAAGGCGAAGCAGATCGCCATATAGAGCGGCAGCCACGGCAGGTCGAAGAACGCGCCCGGCCCCTGGCTGCCGAGAAACGACCTGACATTGTCGAGATCGCGCAATGGCTGCAGGCCTTCGGTGCGATTGCCCATGACGAGCGGCAGGCGCACGATGGTGTCGAACACACGCGCGTTGATCGCCTCGTCCAGCGAGGTGCCGATCCGCCCCAGGATCCGACCGCGCAGCAGATCAAGCATTCCTTGCGCGATGTAAAGCCCGGCAGCGAGCACGACCAGGCCGACCAGGGTCGGCACGCTCCGGCTCGGCAGCACGCGGTCGTAGACCTCCAGCATGAAGATCGAGCCGGTCAGATAGAGGACGTTGATCACGCAGCTCATCAGGCCGACGCCGATGAAGGCGGCGCGGCACGCGCGCAACGCATCGCCGAGTTCGGAACGCCGGACGCCGGGAGCGGCTGCCATGAATGCTTATCTCTGCAAAAAGGGTCAAGTATTGACCACGTTTTACCGATGTTTGTGGCCAGCGTCTATTTATGTCGCGGCAGGCGCATTCTGGTTGCGTTTAATTTCGACACAGTTCCGCACCGCGCAACCGTCCAGGAAGGTTAATGACGGCCCGGCTTCGTAGCCCGGGTGGAGCGGAACGCGCAACCCGGGACAACTGCGTCGGCGTTGGCGAGTGGTCCCCGGGGTTACGCTAGCGCTTCACCCGGGCTACGGAGAGAGACTTCGGCGAGCACGCAGCGCGCGATACGGTCCGGCGCCACCTGAACGGCGGCCGGCAACTGCTCGGAGCAGCGCGGCTGGGCCAGGCTGCAGCGCGGCGCGAAGGAGCAACTGGTCGGCGCGCGGTCGAGCGAGGGCGGCGTGCCCGGGATCGTCTCCAGCCGCTCCCCGCGCTTGGCGCCATGGATGGTCGAGGCGAGCAGGCCCTTGGCATAGGGGTGGACCGGGGAACGCACGATGCCGCGGAGACTGCCCTGCTCGACGATCTGCCCGGCATACATGACCGCGACGCGGTCGCAGATCTCGATCGCGACCCCGATGTCGTGGGTCACGAAGATCACGGACATGCCGAACTCGCGCTGCAATTCGCGCAGCAGCAGCAGGATCTGGATCTGCACGGTGGCATCGAGCGCGGTGGTCGGCTCGTCCGCGAGCAGGATCTTCGGCTTGCAGGCGAGCGCGAGCGCGATCATCGCGCGCTGGCGCATGCCGCCCGACATCTCGTGCGGATAGGAGTCGAGCCGGCGCTTGGCGGAGGGAATGCGCACCACCTCCAGCATCTCGAGCGCACGCGCCGTCGCCTCGCGCTCGCTCTTGCCCTCGTGCCGCATCACGGTTTCCGCGATCTGGCGGCCGATGGTGTAGACCGGATCAAGCGCAAGCGCCGGCTCCTGGAAGATCATCGAGACGGTCTGGCCGCGAAAATTCGACAGCGCCTCGTCGTCCATCCCGAGCACGTCCTGTCCCAGCACCTTGACGCTGCCCGAAATCTGCGTCCGCTTCTTCGGCAACAGCCGCATCAGCGCGCGCAGCGTGACGCTCTTGCCGGAGCCGGACTCGCCGAGCAGGCCGAGCACCTCGCCCTCACGAAGCGACAGGCTGAGGTCATTGACGGCGTGCACCGTGCGTTCGCCGGTGAAGCGGATGTTGAGATTCCGGACTTCGACAAGATTGGTCATGCGAGCTTCGGCACCTTGGCGTGGAAATCGGTGGCCCGCTGGAACGCCGCGCCGATGCGAAGCAGCGTGGCTTCCTCGAAGGAGCGGCCGATCAGTTGCATGCCGACCGGGAGCCCCGTGCGGGTGAAGCCCGAGGGGATCGCCAGCGACGGCAGGCCGAGATAGTTGACCGGGCGGGTGAAGCGCGTCAGCCGCTGGATCACCGCTTCGGCGCCAGGGCCGTTGCCGACATCGCTCTCGGCGATGGTGGGCGCAGGCACCGGCGCTGCCGGCGCGATCACCGCATCTACGCCGGCGACCGCGGCATTATACGCGGCGAGCGCCGGACCGCGCCAGCGCATCGCCTCGAGATAGCTGACGGCGGGAACGGCGAGCCCGTTCTGCAGCCGCATCAACACCTGCGCGCCGTAATCCTGGGGACGCTCGATCATCCAGCGCTTGTGGAAGGCGGCCGCCTCGGCGGCAAGCACGAGCTGGGATGCCGAACTGAGCTGGCGCTGGTCGGGCAACTCGACCTTGACGATCTCGGCACCCTCCCGCCTGAGGACCGCGACGGTCTCGTCGAGGATGCGCGCCACCTCGGAATCGAGATCGTCGACGTAGAATGCGGTGGGCAGGCCGATCTTGAGGCCTTTCAGCGAGCCCTTGGTCGCTTCCAGATAGTCCGGCACCGGCAGCGTCGAGGCGGTCGGATCCTCGGGGTCGCTACCCGCTATCAGGCCGAGCAGCAGCGCGCAATCCTCAGCCGTTTGCGCCAAGGGGCCGACGGTGTCGAGCGATTGCGACAGCGGCATTGCGCCGGCGCGGCTGACGCGCCCGACGGTCGTCTTCAGTCCGGTGACGCCGCAGAAATGCGCGGGCATCCGGACCGAGCCGCCGGTGTCCGATCCCAGCGCCGCGGAGGTCAACCTTGCTGCGACCGCCGAGCCGGAGCCGGAGGAGGAGCCGCCGGTGATATGAGCTACGTTCCAGGGATTACGGACGGGGCCGTAATGCACATTGTGGCCGGTCGGGCCGTAGGCGAACTCGACCATCTGCAGCGAGCCGAGCCGGATGCTGCCGGCATCCTTCAATCGCTGCAGCGCGGTCGCCGTGGTCTTCGCGACAAAGTCACGGCGGATCAGCGAACCGCAGGTCACGACCTTGCCGGCCTCGTAATACATGTCCTTGTGAGCGAGCGGCACGCCGTGCAGCACACCGCGGCTCTTGCCCTTCGCGAGTTCCGCATCCGCTTGGTCGGCGGCGGCGAGCGCCTGTTCGGATTCGATCGCCAGGAAGGCATTGAGCTTGGGCTGCCATTCCGCGATGCGGTGCAGCAAGGCTCGCGTCACCTCGCGCGAGGAGACTTTCTTCTCGGCGATCGCTTTCGCGACCGCGGTCAGCGACATCACGGCGAGTTCGCTGCTCATTTCGACACCTTCGCGGTTTGCGCGAGCAGGAAGCTCGCGGGCTCGAGATCGAACGGCAGCGTGCCGGCGACCGGCGCGAAGCCGGCGAAGGCCGGGCTGATCGAATTGGAAATGCGCGCGGCAGCTTCGCCGTCGATGGGCACGCCCGCGACGTCGGCCATCGCCGTAGCTTCCTTCGGACTGGGTTTCGTCATGCCGCCTCTTCCTCCCTTGCCGGTGCGCGGCTGTGCCCCGAGCCCGGAATAGCCATGTAGCACGCCGCCTGATGACCCGTACTATCGAGCGTGGTCAATTGTGGAGTGGCTTTTGCGCAGAGCGGCTCCGCAAACGGGCAGCGGGTGTGAAACCGGCAGCCCGGCGGCGGATCGATCGGGTTCGGCGGATCGCCCGAGATCGGCGGCACCTCGGTCCGCTTGTCCGGATCGGAGGATGGCATCGCAGCCAGCAGTGCGCGCGTATAAGGATGCGCGGGCTGGTCCCAGACCTTGTCGACCGGGCCGAGCTCGACGACTTCGCCGAGATACATCACCAGCACACGATCGGAGATGTAGCGGACGACATTGAGGTCGTGGCTGATGAAGAGATAGGTCAGGCCGAACTCGCGCTTCAAATCCGCGAGCAGGTTGAGCACCTGCGCCTCAACCGATTTGTCGAGTGCGGAAACGGCTTCATCCAGAATCACGAGCCGCGGCGACAGCGCCAATGCACGCGCGATGTTGACGCGCTGGCGTTGGCCGCCGGAGATTTCGTGCGGATAGCGGTTGGCGAAGTTTTCGGGCCGCAAGCCCACCTTACCAAGCAGCTCGCGCGCCAGCGCACGTGCGGCGCTATCTGCCATGCCGTGCACCTTCGGACCGAAGGCGATGGATTCCTCGATGGTGAGACGCGGATTGAGCGAGGCGTAGCTGTCCTGGAACACCATCTGCATGCCCCGGCGCAATTCGCGCAGCGACAGCGCGCGGCCGACCTGCATGCCGTCATAGATGATCTCGCCGGAATCGCGCTTCATCAGGTGCATCAGGAGCCGCGCGGTGGTCGACTTGCCGCAACCGGACTCGCCGACGATGCCGACGGTCTCGCCCTTGGCGATTGCGAAGGAAACGTTATCGACGGCCCTCACGGTCTTGCGCGCGCTGAACAATTCGCCGCGCACAGGGAAGTGCTTGGTCAGGCCTTTCACCTGAAGCAATGGCTGCGCGGCGCCACCGACGTCCTCGATCGGGGTGAGCATGTCGATTGGGTTACTCATGCGGGGCCTCCAGGTTCACCTCTCCCCACTGGGGAGAGGTCGGCGCGCAGCGCCGGGTGAGGGGGTGCCGGTCCCTCGATGGAGCGTAACCCCTCACCCGGATCGCATCTCGCGATGCGATCCGACCTCTCCCTTTGGGAGAGGTGGGGATCGCTGCGGAGATAGCTGTAGTCGATCTCATCGCTTTAGTTCCTGATGTCCATGGCGCTGCGCATGCCGTCGCTCAGCAGGTTGAAGCAGATCGAGACGGCGAAGATCATCACGCCCGGCAGCGCCGCGACCCACGGATTGACGTAGATCGCGGTGCGCAGCGTGTTCAGCATCAGGCCCCATTCCGGCTCCGGCGGCTTGGTGCCGAGGCCAAGGAACGACAGGCCCGCGGCGAGGATCATCGACACCGAGATCAGGCCGGTGGCGTAGACGAAGATCGGACCCAGCACGTTGCCGAGCATGTGCACGCGCATGATGGTGAGCGGACCGGCACCGGAGGCGCGCGCGGCCTCGACGAAATCCATGTTGCGTACGCCGGTGGTGACGCTTTCGGCAACGCGCGTGATCTGCGGCACGAACACGACGGTGAGCGACACGATGGAGTTGACGATGCCGGCGCCGAGCGCGCCGGAGATCGCGATCGCCAGCAGCACCGAGGGGAAGGCGTAGAACACGTCGATGGTGCGCATGATCGCGGTATTGAGCTTGCCACCGACATAGCCGGCGACCAGCCCGAGGCCGGTGCCGATCACGAAAGCCAAGATCACCGGCAGGATGCCGATGATCAGCGACAACCGCCCGCCATAGACGAGGCGTGACAGCATATCGCGGCCGAGCTCATCGGTGCCGAGCAGATAACCTGGCGTACCGATGTGGCGCAGGCGGCGGATCATCGAGCCCTGGTAGGGATCGGCGAGCCCGAGCCATGGCGCCAACAGTGCCGCTGCAAAGATCAGGATCAGGATGAGCGCGCAGGCCATGCTGACCTTGTCGCGCATGATGCGGCGGCCGACGGTCGCCCAATAGCCGCGTGCCTTGGTTACGGGCGCAGCTTGCAGTGCAAGATCGGTGATCGTGCTCATCGCGCTAGCCTCGCTTGATCCGCGGGTCGATCGCGGCCTGCGCGATGTCGACCAGGAGGTTGAGCAGCACGAAGAACAGCGCCAGCACCAGGATCGTGCCCTGCAGCAGCGGCAGATCGCGCTGGAAGATCGCGGAGTTGAGCAGCAGTCCCGAGCCCGGCCAGGAGAACACGGTCTCGATCAGGATCGAGCCCCCGAGCATGTAGCCGAGTTGCAATCCCATCACCGCGAGCGCGGTGGGGGCCGCGTTCTTGATGACGTGGCGGAACACGTTGGTCTCGCGCAGGCCCTTGGCGCGCAAGGCCTCGACGAAATCCTGCGACAGGATATCACCGGTCAGCGCGCGCACCGTGCGGGTGACGATGCCCATCGGGATCACCGAGCTCGTGACCGCAGGCAGGATCAGGTAGCGCAAATGATCCCAGTCCCACGCCCACGCACCGGAGCCGCCAGGACCAGCGCCGACCGCGGGCAGCCAGTTGAGCTGCACCGAGAAGATGATCACCAGCACCATGCCGAGCCAGTAATGCGGCACCGAGACGCCGGCGATCGCAAACGAAGTCGCGAGCTTGTCGATCCAGCTATCGCGGAAATAGCCGGCGATCAGCCCGAACAGCAGCCCGAGCGTGAAGCCGATCATCGCCGCAAAAATCGCGAGCGTCACGGTATTGCCGACGGCGCGCATCACTTCCGACAGCACGGGCCGGCCGGTCGCGATGGAACTGCCGAGATCACCGTGCACAGCGCGCCACAGCCATAGCCCGAACTGCACCGGCAGCGGACGGTCGAAGCCATAGGCGGTGCGCAATTGCTGCGCCAGCTCCTGCGAGGCGTCGGCCGGCAGCACCGCGACCAGGGGATCGCCGGGCGTGATGTGCACGAGCAGGAAACACACCAGCGCGACGCTGATGACGATCGGGATCACATAGACGATGCGTCTGGCGATATAGGTAAACACGAGCGTTACTCTGATTTGTGCATGCGTCTCTCATCCGTCATGGCCGGGCTTGTCCCGGCCATCCACGCCTATCCACTTGCCCCAGTCACTCCGGGGCGCCCGCAGGGCGAACCCGGAATGACAAAGCAAGAAGGGCGTGGATGCCCGGGTCAAGCCCGGGCATGACGAAGGATAGAGCAGTGCAGGCCTTACTGCGTCATCGAGACCGGCGAGAAATCGACGAACCAGCTCTTCGGCTGCACGAAACCCTTGACCTTCGGGCTCATCGCGCGCGGCGCGACGTCGTGGGCAACGTAAAGGAACGCCGCATCATCGACGGAGGCCGCATGCAGCTCGGCGAGCGCCGCATCGCGCGCGGCGGGATCGAAGCTCTGGCGGGCCTTGGTCACGAGTTCATCGAACTTGGGGTTATTGATATAGCCCCAATTGTTCGACACCGGCGGCGCCATCGACGATTGCAGGAAGCGCACCAGCGCGAAGAACGGGTCCATCGCCGCATAGGTGACGTTGGTGGCGTTGGAGCCATTGGCGGTCGGGTCCTTGGCACCGCGTCGCCAATTGGTGAACAGCGTGTTCCATTCGATCACGTCGAGCTGCACGTCGAAATAGCATTCGGCGAGCGCCTGCTGCAGATATTCGTTCATCGGCAATGGCAGCATCTGGCCAGAACCTGAAGCAGAGGTCTGGATCTTCACCGTCAGCTTCTTGTTCGGACCGTAGCCTGCTTCCTGCATCAGCTTCTGCGCGGCAGGCTTGTCATACTTGATCTGGAAGGTCGGATTGCCGCGCCAGGGATGGCCCGGCTCGAAGGTGCCGGTCGCAGGCACCATCAACCCGGCGAGCAGGCCGTCGCGCAGACCTTCACGATCGACACAGAGATTGGCGGCCTTGCGGACGCGAATGTCGTTCCACGGCGAGCCCTCGATGCGGGAGAACTGCCAGGGCCAGACATGCGGCTCTTCATTGCTGTAGAGCACGAAGCCGCGCTGCTTGATCTCGGGCAACGCATCCGGCGCCGGCGCCTCGACCCAGTCGACCTGGCCGGAGAGCAGCGCCGCAGTGCGCGCATTGGCTTCCGGCATCGGCAGCAGCACCATCTTGTCGACCTTCGGAACGCGCGCCTTATCCCAATAGGCAGCGTTCTTGGCGAGTTCGAGCCGCTCGCGCGGCGTGAATTTCGTCATCTTCCACGGACCGGTGCCGGAGGCGTCCTTGGCGAACGCGGCCCAGGCGGCCTGCGATTTCGCCTTGGCATCGGCGCCTTCGGAAGTGTCATAGAACTTCTGCCACTTTGCCGGGCTCGCCATGAACAGGTTGGTCAGGTTGATCGGCAGAAAACTGTCCGGCTCCTTGGTGGTGAGTTCGACCGTCATGTCGTCGATCTTGCGGGCCGAAGCCAGCGTCGGCATGCGCGAGGCGGTGACGCCGACCTGGCTCGGATCGAACTGCGGTGCATCCTGCCTGAGCACCTTGTCGACATTCCAGACAACGGCATCGGCATTGAACGGCGAGCCGTCATGGAAGGTGACGCCGGGGCGCAGCTTGAAGATCCACTTCTTCTTGTCGGCATCGTCGACCTTCCACTCGGTCGCAAGGCCGGGGATGACGACGCTCGCCTTGTCTGATGACGACAAGTCCCACATCGTCAGCGCGTCGTACATCGTGAGCCCGGTGAAGCGGTTGCCTTCGAAGCCCTGGTCGGGCTGCCCGAGCGTGCGCGGAATATCGGCAGCGGTCATGCCGATGCGCAGCACCGTTTCGGCGCTAGCTGCGCGCGGCAGGCCCGCCAGCGCAATTGCCAGCGCCGTCGCCAGCATCATCGTCCTGGTATTCTCATTACGCATCGCAAGGTCCCTTCTTCAACTTCGGGTGATTAATTGTTGGGCAATCGTATGCAATGCCTGTGCCAAGGGGAATAGTTCTGCGGGAAATCGCCCCTGGATGCGTCGATTCTTCTCAGTCCATGCTGCGGGACGGAAAGATGTGCCTAATCTGGCATCAAGCTTGCTTGGTTGGCATCCGGTATTCGGAATACGTCAACGGAGCTTCAGTAACATGCGCACCCGATATTCGATTCTCGTAGCCGCTTTGGCGCTTGCCATCGGCGCAGGCTGGAGCGCCAAGCCGGCGCAAGCCGAATCCGTGGTGCGCTACGGAATCTCGATGGCGGATATCCCGCTCACGACCGGCCAGCCCGATCGCGGCGCCGGTGCCTATCAATTCACCGCCTATACGATCTACGATCCACTCGTCGCCTGGGAGATGGACGTCGCCGACCGGCCGGGAAAGCTGGTGCCGGGCCTCGCCACGGAATGGAAAGTCGACGACAAAGACAAGACCAAGTGGCGCTTCACGCTGCGCAAGGGCGTCAAGTTCCATGACGGCAGCGAGTTCAACGCCGACGCCGTAATCTGGAATCTCGACAAGGTGCTGAACGACAAGGCACCGCAATTCGACAAGCGGCAGAGCGCGCAGGTCAAGACCCGCCTGCCCTCGGTTGCGAGCTATGCCAAGATCGACGATTTCACCGTGGAGATCACGACCAAGACGGTCGACTCCTTCTTCCCCTACCAGATGCTCTGGTTCCTGGTCTCGAGCCCCGCGCAATATGAAAAGCTCGGCAAGGACTGGGACAAGTTCGCCAGCCAGCCCTCCGGCACCGGCCCGTTCAAATTGACCAAGCTTGTGCCGCGTGAACTCGCCGAGCTCACCAAGAACGACGACTACTGGAACAAGAAGCGCATTCCGAAGGTCGACAAGATGGTGCTGATCCCGATGCCGGAGGCATTGACGCGCACCAACGCGCTGCTCGCAGGGCAGGTCGACCTGATCGAGACGCCGGCACCGGACGCCGTGCCGCAGCTCAAGGCTGCCGGCATGAAGATCGTCGACAACGTTACGCCGCATGTCTGGAACTATCATCTGAGCGTGCTGCCCGGCTCGCCCTGGACCGACATCCGCCTGCGCAAGGCACTCAACCTCGCGATCGATCGCGACGCGGTCGTCGGGCTGATGAACGGACTGGCAAAGCCTGCCAAGGGCCAGGTGGACCCGTCGAGCCCATGGTTCGGCAAGCCGAGCTTCGACATCAAATATGATCTCGCTGCGGCCAAGAAGCTGGTGCAGGAAGCCGGCTACTCCAAGGAGAAGCCGCTGAAGACGACCTTCATCATCGCCCAGGGCGGCACCGGACAGATGCTGTCGCTGCCGATGAACGAATTCCTGCAGCAGAGCTTCAGGGAGATCGGCATCGACGTCGACTTCAAGGTGGTCGAGCTCGAGACTCTCTATACACATTGGCGCAAGGGCGCGGCCGACGAGATGAACGCCGGCATCACCGCCAACAACATCGCCTATGTGACCTCGGACCCGCTCTACGCGATCGTCCGCTTCTTCCATTCCGGCCAGATCGCGCCCGTCGGCGTCAACTGGGGCGGCTACAAGAACCCGAAGGTCGATGCGCTGATCGACGAGGCCAAGCAGACCTTCGACACCACCAAGCAGGACGAGCTATTGGCGCAGGCGCATGCGCTGATCGTCGACGATGCCGTGCTGGTGTGGGTGGTGCACGACACCAACCCGCATGCGCTGTCGCCCAAGGTGAAGACCTTCGTGCAGGCGCAGCACTGGTTTCAGGACCTGACACAGATCGGGCTGGAGTGAGTCTGCCGTAGATAGCGTTGTCATTCCGGGGCGCGCCTCTCGGCGCGAACCCGGAATCCATCGGACCGCAGGCGATGGCGGAAAAATGGATTCCGGGTTCGATGCTTCGCATCGCCCCGGAATGACGACGCGGAGTCGTAGGGTGGGCAAAGCGCAGCGTGCCCACCATTTCTTGCGGAGTGCGGATGGTGGGCACGCTTCGCTTTGCCCCACCCTACAAATCACCGCGTCACTTCGTCAGCAGCGCAAACGCGCCGTTCCAATCTTCCGGGGGCGGGTTCTCGAGAAAATGGCGGATGCGGGCTTCGTAGAGATTGTACAGACGCTCCAGCGCATGGCCCTCGTCGGTCTTGCGGCCGCGCTCGATCGCGGCGAGCGCGCCTTGCCAGTCGCGGCCGCGGTAGCAGGCCAGCATCTCGATCGTGAGATTGCGCAGGCGCTGGAAGCGTCCGGACTGCGCTATGTCATCGCGGCCGGCAATCGCATAGATCACCTCCGGCTCCTTCTTGCCCTTGACCATGATGAAGTCGAGTTCGAGGATCGCGAACTTCTCCTTCGCGGCGAGTGCAGTCTGCGACCCCACGATGATGGGAAAACCGTATTCCTTGGACTGTCCCTCCAAGCGCGAAGCGAGATTGACGCTGTCGCCGAGCACCGAATAGTCGAAGCGCAGATCGGAGCCCATATTGCCGACTACGCAGACGCCGGTGTTGAGGCCGATGCCGACATTGAGCGGGATGTAGACGTGGCCGCCGGCGTCAGCCTCCTGCTTGCGCAGTCTGTTAAGCTCGTCGATGCGCTCGAGCATGTCGATCGCCGCCTCGCAGGCGTTGATCTCGTGCTCCTTGTCGTCAAGCGGCGCGTTCCAGAACGCCATGATCGCATCGCCCATATATTTGTCGATCGTTCCCTTGCGGGCGAGGATCGCATTGGTGAGCGGCGTCAGGAAGCGGTTCATCAGGGCGGTCAGTCCCTGCGGATCGTGCTTGTAGGATTCCGAGATCGTGGTGAAACCGCGGACGTCGGAGAACATGATGGTCATTTCGCGCTCCTCGCCGCCGAGCACGAGTTTCTCCGGCGATTGCGCGAGCTGTTCGACCAGCGCAGGCGACATGTACTGGGCGAACGCGCCGCGGATCTGCTTCCGCTGCTGCTGCTCGCGAACGAAGCTGGAGAAGATCAGCGTGAGATAGATCGCCGTGGTCGACATCAAGGGATAGGTGAAATCGATCAGCAGGCGGTGCTGCGTGTAGAAATACCAGGAGGTGCCTATCAGCGCGGTCGCGAACACCGCACCTAAGCCGACCAGCGTGATCGGCCCGAACAGCGGGGCGAATGCAATCACGAGCAGGCCGAACACCAGCGCGGTCGCGAACTCGAACGCGATGCCGTAGTTCGGCTGCGACACGCTGGCTCCGCTTAGCGCGCTCTCCAGCACCTGAGCATGAATCTCGACGCCAGGCATCGCGGGCGTGACCGGCGTGGTCTTGATATCGTTCAGCCCGACCGACGAGGTGCCGATCAGGACCAGCTTGCCCTGGATTCTCTCCGCCGGCACCCGCCCGTGCAGCACGTCGACCGCCGAGACGTAGATCGAGGGGTCAGCCTGGGCGAAATGCACCCAGAGCTGGCCGTTGTGGTCGGTCGGAATCCGCAAGCCGCGGAGCGAGAGGCTCTTGATGCCGGCCTCATCGGTATCGATCAGCACGGTGCCGGAGCCGGTCGCGACCCGCAGCACCTCGAAACTCAGTGACGGCATGGTCGCGCCTTGCGCCAGCATGATCATCGGCACGCGACGGACGATGCCGTCGCGCTCGGGCCTGATTGTGAACAGGCCGCGGCCAGCGGCGGCCCCTTCCAGCACGGGGACGTTGCGCAGCAGGCCGGGGAATTCGAACATGAACGGCTGCGGCTCCTCGCCCTTCATCGCGAGCGGCGTCAGCGGCAGCGACTTGTCAAATTCGGCGACCACGAACGGCAGGCCGGAGGCGCCCAGCACCACGCGCGACTTGCCCATCGCCTCCGCCAGGATCTGGTCGTTGCTCGGCAGCGCCCGCAGCTTCGCTCTGGTCTCCTCGTCGAGGTTGCGGATCGTATCGGCGGCGGCATCCGGATTGAGCCGATCGGGCTCGGAGAACACGATGTCGAAGGCGATCACGACCGCGCCAAGCTTGGTCAGGTTGGTGACGAGATCGGCGATCCGCGTGCGCGGCCAGGGAAACTGGCCGAGCTCCGACAGGCTCTGTTCGTCGATATCGACGATAGTGACCGGCCTGATCGTCTTGACCCGGGGCTCGATGACCTGGAAACCGTCAAACGTCCTGACCCGAAGTTCCTCGATCGGCGGCGGATCGAGCACCCTGAGCGCGGCAAAGCCGATCAACAGCGCAACGCAGGCGAGCCGCGCGTAGCCGAAGCGCCGCTTGAACCACCTTCGCAATGCCTTCAGCCGCCTCATACCGTCTCGATATCACGCCCGCGTCGATTGATCACGCCGGGAGTTCTGCACGGGTGCGGTGCACCCAGGCGTGCGGGCCGGTTCGGTCAGACACTGCCCGGCGGAAGGATGAAGTCGTTGGCGTGCAGTTGGGCCAGCGCGACGTTCTTCAGCAGGATGGTGTTGTGATCGTTGCCGTCGAGGTCGATCTGCACGTCATGGCCGTTCGGCGCGGCCGCGACGTGATCCTGGAACCAGGCGTTAAAGCTCTCCTGAGAGTTCGGATCGAAGGTGACATAGTCCAGCTCGATCTTGTCCTGGCCCGGCGTGAAATCGCCGATCGTCGCGTGCCCCGTGGCATTCTGCTTGAAGACGAAAGTGTCGTTGCCGCCACCACCGAAGAGCGTGTCGTTGCCGCCACCACCGGAGAGGATGTTGTTGTGGCCGTCGCCGATCAGCGTGTCGTCGAAAGCGGTGCCGCGCAGGTTCTCGATCGAGGAGAAGATGTCGCCTTCGGCCGCGGTGCCGGAGGTCGCACCGGTGAGCAGGTTGACGCTGACGGGACCGCTTGCGTGCGAGTAGTCCACAGTGTCGCTGCCCGGATCGTTCGGGCCGGACGGACCGCCGAGGCCGTTGAAGACATCGGGATGATCGCTGGCCATGAACACATCGGCGCCGACGCTGCCGACATAATTGAAAGCGACAGCGTCGAAGACGTTGCCGACCGTGCCTGTTCCGGCAGACGGGCCGGCGCCGGACGGAGCGCCTTCTCCGGTGGGATTGACGACGGCCTGGACGTTGATGTTCCAGCCATGGGTGCTGACCAACAGGTGCTCCGACGTGGCCTGGCCCGGGTCTGTTGTGCGGAAAATATCGATTTCGTTGATGATGTTGGAGAAGGAGTTCGTCTGCGGATCGTAGCTGTAACCGCTTCCGACCATCTCGAATGTGATGCCTTTGTCGAAGTTGACGACGAAGGCATGAATGCCGTCAGTGCTAGCGAACTGGCTCGCCGCCAGATCGTCGTAGAACGAGCTGAAGTCGTAACCGCTGGGCGTGTGCACGGTGACCGCAACCGGCGTCACCACCTGGTCGGAATCGACGTGATCGACGACCACGGCCTGGGTCTGCGCCGGCGTGGTTGCGGAGGTGTGGCTGCCATGAACGACGCTGGTGGCCGTCACGGTCAGCGAGAATCTTCCGCAATAGTCCAGCGGCGTGGTGAGGGTCAGGTTGCCGCCGAGGTCGGCGGCGTCGATCCGCCACGTATCGTCGACGGCGTTGTAGACGCCGTGATTGAAGATCGATCCGACCGGCACGCCCGATATCGTGACATAGGTCTCGTCGGGATGGGTGTCGCCGGCAATGGAAACGGCGATCGGGACAATGATCGGCGTGTGCTCCGGTCCCTCGACCTGTTCGAACGTGCCGTTCGCGCCGACCGTCAGTATCGGGGCGACCGCCGTCTCGTAGTCCAGCGTCAAGTTTGCCGTCGAGCTCGCGCTCAGAGAGCCATCGGAAGCGGTGTAGGTAAAGCTGACCGGGCCGGCATAGCCCGCCGCCGGCGTGTAGGTCCACGTGCCGTTGTGATTGTCGACGAGACTGCCGCCGCCGCTCGCAATACTGAGGCCGGTGATTGACAGCGACTGGCTGTCGACATCGCTGACGCCGGCCAGAAGATCGGAGGCATGGATCACGTAGGATGCGTCTTCGGTGCCGTTCGCCAATGTCACCGGCGTTGCGACCGGCGCATCGTCGGTGCCGGTGATCGTCCACGACACCGAGGCCGGCGTGGTGGCGTGGCCGTCGGACACGCCATAGTTGGCCGTCACCGTTGCGTGCTCACCTTGAGCCAGATGCTGGTAGGCGGCAACGCTCGGATCGAGCGTGAAGGAATGCGTGGCCGCATTGTAGCACACGCCCGCCGGCAACTGCGTCGGAACGTTCACAACCGTGAGCGTATCTTGGTCGGAATCGGACGCGTTGGCGAGCGCGTTGAGCGTGCTTTGGCTGCCATCTTCCGTCACTGATCCCGTGACAGCGCCCGAGACCACCGGCGCGTGGTTGCCGATCTCGTTCAGCGTGACGGATACGGCTTGGGTGAGCGTGCCGCCGTGACCGTCACTGATCACGACGTTGAAGGTCTCGACCTTGCTATGACCCGGCAAGCCGTCGATCGCCTGCCGCACGGCGGCGGGATCGGCGGTGTAGGTCCAGACGAATTGCCCGCCGACACCGCCGATATCGGATAGCTTGACCAGCGTCAGCGTTCCCAGCGCAGTGCCGCTGCCGGTATAGCTGCTGGTGGCGGTATGGACGTCGTTGAGGTCAGGATCGGCGAAATTGATCGTGCCGGTCGCGGTGAGACCCACCTCGCCGTTGTGCACCTCGAACTGATCGACGCCGTCGATGCCGGTATTGCCGTCGGTAGTCGGAAGGGTGAGCAGCGCGTCCTGGTTTCCGGATTGCGGCAGCTCGTAATAATGCTTGCCGTCGCCGGCCGAATAACCGGCGCGCGCCGGGGTGCCGCCAAGGCCGTCGGAACCGCCGCTGGCGTCACCCGTGGTCCAATCGATATCGCCGTAGCGATACTGGATATCGAAATTGCCGTTGCCTTGGCTGATCAGAACGAGCTGGAACGAATTCAGCTTGTTCGTTCTCTGATCGAAATAGCCGACATCATCCCAGGTGATGGTCATGACGCCGTCAGCCGCGTCGAGATCGTAATAGACGCTGCCATGGCCGCGGGTATCGACGTCGGCCCAGAACACCGCAATGATCGGATTGTTCAGGCCCGCGTCGATCACGCTGGGCGTATAGGCGTCGGTCGGCGAGCCGAAGGTGATGTTGCCGTTATTGTTGATGTAGAGCGAGGTGTAGTGATGGCCGAAGAAATTGATGCCTTGCGCGCCGAACACCGGGATGATGTCGATCTCGCCGGACGAATTGTCATCGCCGGGATCGAGCGCGAGCTCGCCATAACCATGCGCTCCACCCTGCGCTCCCGGAAGGTCCTTGATCAGGCCCGACCCCAGAAGTTTCGCGGCAACTTCCGGGCTGACATGGTCATACCCGCCGTTTGAGACGGCCACGTTGATCACGCCGCTCGTCACCGTTCCGGCCGCCAACGTCGGCGCATCGTTGACATTGGTGAAGGCAACGCTGCCCGCCTTCACATTGGAGAGCAGTTCTCCGTCGCTGGCCTGGATCGAGAAGGTCGGCGCGGCCTCGCAGCCGTCGTGAACGAAGCGGACGTGGCCTGCGGCGAGATCGGCCGATGTGAAGCTGGCGGTATCGATCCAGCCTTCGCCACCCCATACCTGGAATTTGCCATGCGTGACATTGGTGACCGCAAAGGTGAAGCTGGAATCGTCGAGGTCGGTGACGTTGATGTTCGCCGGCGTCAGCACCACGACGCCGCCCTCGGACACCGCGAGCGTGGCGTCGTGAACGACCGGAGGGGTGTCCGCCACCGGGATGGTCGGCGGAACGGCATTGTGGACGCCGATCGTGATCGGGATGGTCGTCGTGCCGCCATTATAGGTAAGCTTGATCAGGAATTGCTGGGTCGCCGTGTCGCCATAGACCAGCGAGCCAAAATCCGATTTGTTCTCGGCGAACGTCCAGTTCACGAAGTTGCCGTCGGCGCTGAAGCTCGCGTGGAGCAGACCGGTCGGATTGCCCGCCGCGTCGGTGACGGAGATCGAGACGTCGTTGATTCCCCCGGCGATGCCGACTTTGCCGTTGGTCGTCAGGACCGACCCCGAGTTGGCGGTCTGCTCGACGATCGCGTTGCGGCCCGAGCTCGGATCGACCACGAAAATATCGCCGCCAGGCCCGTCCGCGGTGGAAAGATTCGACGCGTTACTGCCGAAGGCGATGAACAGGCCGCCGGCGCTGATGGTTGCGCCGAGGTTGGAGGCAGCGTTACCCGACGCCCCATCGGCCGCGGTCGACACCAGCATGATCTTCGGATGGGCGGGATCGGTGAGATTGACCACATAGGTATCGGCAACCGAATTGTGGTCGTTCGACGTCAGCGCGGCATCGCTCGCGAAGATGATGAAATGGCCGTCGGGGCTGATGACGGGGTTGTAGCTGCTGCCGCCCGGGTTCGAAGTCTGGAAGACGATCTGGTGGGTCTGCAGGTCGTAGAGGTAGATTTCCGAGTGCCCGTTCGCATCGGCGCTTTGATAGACGACATAGCGGCCGTCGGCGCTGAGCGAGGCTGCGCTCGCGCCGACCCCCTGCGCGGTGTCCGCGATCGTGCTGATGACCCCGATCGACCTATCATAGACGTAGAGATGGCCCGAGCTGCCTTCGGGATCGGCACCCCAGAACGCAACCACATGGCCGTCGGCGCTGATCGCCGGCTTCAGCAATGATCCGCCGGCGCCGGCATCGGCGGGCGTGATCGTGGTGAGGACGTGTCCCTGCCGATCGTAGACGATGATATTGCCGCCGTTCTCGACCGCGATCCTGCTGCCGTCGCCGCTGACCGCAGGCGAGGTGCCCACGCCGATCTGTATCGTCGTGTGGTACTGCGCCGAAGACGGATCGTTGTTGTAGAGGAAGATGACGCCGCTGGAGCTTTGATAGACGACGGAGTGGCCATCCGAGCTGATGGTCGGCGAACCATAGATGCCCCCGGGGGGCGAGATCACGATGGTGACGCCGGTCGCGCGGTCGAACAGATAGATGACGCCGTCAGGATCATAAGTGACGAATTGCCCGTCGGCGCTCATCACCGGCCCGAAATGATCGCCAGTGCTGGTAGTGGAGATCCTGGTGACCGTTGGCGGATTGACGACGAACGGGATCGACGGCTGCGGACCGGTGGGCTGATTATTCTGATGCCCCGGGAAGCCCTGATCGAACAACCCCTGATTTGACGTACCGCCGACGCCGGTTCCGTTGTCCGTACCCATCAGGACGGAAAAGGTCTGGCTGTTGCCAGTGTTACCGGTGCTGGTGACGTGAGTGTTGAGCGCCGAGCGGAATTCGGTTGCCGGCGAATTGGGCGAGGTCGAGCTGCCAAGGTGCGCAAATTTCGTCTGCGGATTGGCGTTATTCTCGGTGTGCTGCGGCAGGTTCGGGTCGATCGCCTTCTGGATCTCGTAGGTATTGAGCACCGCCTGGAAGGTCGCGAATTCCTGCGCGACCTCCGCCAGCGTCTTGGCGCTTTCCCGCGCGATCAGCTCGAAAGCCGCAGTCGGCGTCAGCGTCAGGATGCTGCCATTGCTGGTCACCGTGCCGATCAGAACGCCGCGCGTGTTGAAGACCTGGACAGCATGGACCTGGTTGTCCTGCTGATCGACGACGGAGATCTTCACCGTGCCGTCGACCGAGGAGATGTCGAGGATGACAGCGGTGCCGCGGATCCCCATGGTCGCGATCGGGGTCGCGACTTTCATGTCGCCGCTCCTGGCGACCTGGCCGGCGACGAAGCTGGCGGCGCCCTGCACCAGCGTGATCAGCGACGAGTTCGAATTGCTGCTGGCGTCATAGGTGAGCTCGTTCAGCATCAACCGCGCATTGGCGTTGAGGTTGAACGTGGTGCCGTCCTTCAGGACGAGGCCGAGCGTAGAGTCGCTGCCGGTCTGCACCACGTCGCTTTGATAGACCGCTTCGCCATTATGCAGTTCGACGGTGACGCCGCTGCGCACCACGCTGGCACTGCCGGTCATCTTGGCGATATGGCCGACCAGCTCTGCCGCGGGCGGCGCTCCCGCCTGCGCGTAAACCGTGTGCCCGGTCAGCGCGTCTACGACCTTCGGATCCAGCGACGCGCCCTCGGGGGAAACCAGCATCGGGTGCTTGTCGCCGTGGAAGTAGTTCGGCACCACGACGCGATGCAGCTCGTCGGTGATGACGAGATCGCTGCCGGATTTGTGGAAGTTGCCGGAGAACAGAAGATGCGCGTCAGGAACAGTAAAGCTGTCCGCGTGGCCAGCGCGGAACGAAAATGTATCAAGATCGATATGCGCGTTGGAAAGAGACCCCAGCCCACTCGACGCAACTGTGTCGTCGTACTTCAATGCCCCCACCAGAAATAGTTAATAAAAATGTAAATTTCCTTAGCCAAACCTACACATATCATTAGGAGAAACCACGTGAAAGCACGCACACCGAGTGCGAGACCCATCGGCAGCGTCGTCGGGAAGCCTTCGTCCAGCCTGGCGCGAAGCGGATTTGATCCGGCGCGTGCTGGTGCAAGAAGAACGCATGGAGCCCCATTTCAATCTGCAGAAAATTTTAGTGAATTCAATTACTTATTTCGAAGGAAGGATATTTCCGACTGCTGGCCATCCGCCCAACCTGAGCAACGTACACCGACGTTCGGGCGCCCAATGTGATGTAGATTACGGATCAAGGGAAAAGCTGCCCCGTTAGTCATATGTTCAGAAAGACCGGCCGCCTGATGCGTCCGACGACTTTAGATGCTGTTGCGCCAGCCCCGCCTGCGGACGCGCGCTTATTAAGCCAACATCAAGGATAAGACATCGTTACCCCCGAAAAGGTTCGACCGCGGAGGTTGGCAAGATCGATAAAATTTTCGACGCTTTGGCGAGACCGGCTTCAGCGTCTTCCGCATTTCTCCCGCTCGTCCGCATCTCCTTAAACAGATCGCAAGCGCTCTCGCACGATCCTCTTCCCACGAAACGATCTGGTCACGCGCTGGCGAAACGCCGCCGGGCCCGGACAGGGGTGTCAGATGGGAATGTTCGGTTACGCGGGTGCGCTGCGCGCGCTCATGTTCGCCTTTGCTCTGCTTTGGCTTGCACCGGTGGCAGAGGTCAGCGCGGGGACGCTGCTGTCGCCGGGGGGCGCGGTCCTGATCAAGAAATCGATCGAGCCGTTCGGGCGCGCGACAGCCATCCTCTCGGAAGGCGTATTGCGCGACAAATGGCTCAGCCTGCAGCGCCGGCTCGCCGATGATCTGGTGCAGCTTGCGCTGTGCGAGGGCGACCGCGAGAGCTGCGTCTCGCCGGCCGCGCTGAAATTCCTGGCCGTCATCGACGGCGCGAAGGCCACAGAGGGCCGCGCCCGGCTCGGTGAAGTCAACCGCGCCGTCAATCTCGCGATCAGGCCCGCGGACGATCTCGTGCAATATGGCGCGATCGACGTCTGGGCTTCGCCGCTGATGACCTTTGCGAACGGCGCCGGCGATTGCGAGGATTACGCCATCGCCAAATTCGTCGCGCTGCGTCTGGCCGGCATGGCGCCGGAGGACCTGCGAATCGTCATCATGCATGACACGCTCAGCGGCGAGGATCATGCCGTGGCCGCAGCCCGGCTCGATGGCCAGTGGCTGACGCTGGACAACCGCCGCATGATGATGGTGGCCGATACCGACGTCAGGAACTACCGGCCGACTTTCGTGGTCGATGAGGTCGGTGCCCGGCGATATGCAGACATGCCGCTGGTGGCCGAGGCTGCGTTGCGTTATCCCGCGGACTAACCAACCGTCATTGCGAGGAGCGGAGCGACGAAGCAATCCATCTCTCCGCTCGTGGCAGCATGGATTGCTTCGCTCCGCTCGCAATGACAGCGATACTCAGAACGACAGGCTGTCCTTCGTCAGCACCCAGCGGCCGTTCTTGATCTGCTGCACCTGCGTGATGGTGTTGGCGAGGTGGTCGTTCCTGGAGAATTTGGTCGGCGGCGAATTGAAGATGTCGAGAAATTTTTCGCCCGATTCAAGCGAATCCAGCATCTTCTGGCCGGTCAGATCCTTGCCCGCCTTTTGCGCATAGAAGGCGAACGTCATCACCGCGTTGTAGCCGATGATCGCCTGCGTGTTGGCGTCGGTGCCGAACATCTTCTTGTAGTTGACGAGCCAGTCCTTCACCTTGCCCTTGGCGGTGTCCTCATAGGGAATCTCGAACCCGGACGCCGCATAGAGGCCCTCCACCGCTTCCTTGCCAAGCGCCGGCACTTCGAGCACGTTGGTCGGCGTCGCCCCGAGGAAGGTCACTTCCCAGCCGAGCTTCCTGGCTTCGTTCATCGCGCCGATAGTCTCGCGGATTACGGTGCCGAGCACGACAAGGTCGCAGCCATCAGCCTTCATCTTGGCGACCTGGGCGCTGAAGTCGGAGGCGCCGCGCTTGTAGCTTGTGATCGAGGCCGGCTGCAGCTTCATTGCCGCGAGTTGCTGGGTGAAGCCGTCGAGCACGTTTTTGCCGTACTCGTCATCCTGATGCATGATGCAGGGCTTCTTCGGGTCCTTCTGCTCCACCATATATTTGAGCGCGGCGCGCGTGCTCTCCACATAGGGCAGCAGGTTGTTGAACTTCAGCCGCTCCTGTGGCTTGCTCGGATCGAACTTGAAGGTGAATTCGGCCGCCGTCAGCGGGAAGAGCTGGAGCACCCCGGCGTCGAACAGCACGTCCTGCGCGGCCAAGACGGTCGGTGAGCCCATCGGGCCGATCATCGCGAAGATCTTGTCGCGTTCGACCATCTTCTGCGAGGCCAGCACCGCCTTCTTCGGATCGTAGCCATTGTCCTCAAGGATCATCTTGATCTTGCGGCCATTGATGCCGCCGCTCGCGTTGATCTCCTCTACCGCCATCTTCATGCCGTTGGAGACCGGAACGCCCCAGACCTTAATCGGACCGGACAGGTCCTGATGGGTGCCGATGACGATCTCGTTCGCCGAGATGCCTTCATTGGTGACCTTGGTTTGCGCTGACGCCGGCAGGTGGGTCAGCGCCAGCGCACCCACCGCAAGGCCCAATGCCTTGAACGCTTTCGACATAATGATCCTCCTCTCCGTGGCCCATATCGAGCGAAGGATCGGGCCTGTTTTGGCTCCCTCGCCTTTTCTTCACCTCACCCCGCTTGCGGGGAGAGGTCGAAATTCTAGCGCAGCTTGAATTTCGGGTGAGGGCGAGCTTCTGCGAATCCGTCTGTCTCCGTCTTCGCGGATAGAGCCCCTCACCCCAACCCTCTCCCCGTAAGAACGGGGAGAGGGAGTAATAAGCCGTGCCTATGCGACCGCGCGCTCGCCGTACATCGCCTCGATCTCGGCGGCATAGCGTTTGTTCACGAAGCTGCGCTTCAGCTTCATTGTCGGCGTCAATTCCTCATCCTCGGGCGTGAGCTGGCGCTCGATCAGATAGAATTTCTTGATGGTCTCCACGCGGGCGAAATTGGCATTCACGGCCTCGATCTCGCGGTGGATCAGGTCCTGAATCTCCCGCGCGCGGCATAGGCTCGCGTAATTGGTGAAGGGGATGTCGTGATCCTGGGCGTATTTCTCGACATTCTCCTGGTCGATCATCACGAGGCAGGTGAGGTAGGGCCGCTTGTCGCCGATCACCACCGCGTCCGAGACATAGGGCGAGAATTTGAGCTGGTTTTCGATTTCCGACGGCGTGACGTTCTTGCCGCCGGAGGTGATGATGATGTCCTTCATCCGGTCGATGATCTTGACGTAGCCTTCGTTGTCGATCGTGCCGAGATCGCCGGTATGCAGCCAGCCCCTGACGTCGATAGTCTCGGCGGTCTTCTCGGGCTGGTTGAGATAACCCATGAACAGGAAGTCGCCGCGGATCAGGATCTCGCCCTTGGGGCAGGTCATCACCTCGCCCCAGGGCGCGGCCTTGCCGACTGAGCCGAGCTTGATGCGCTCGGTCGGCATGATGGTGGCAACGCCGCAATTCTCGGTCTGGCCATAGACCTCGCGCATGTCGATGCCGAGCGCGAGATACCAGCGGATCAGGTCGGGCGCGATCGGCGCGGCGCCGGTGAGCGCTATCCGGCAGCGGTCGAGCCCGAGCATGCGGCGGATGTTGCGGAACACCAGCCAATAGGCCAGTCGGTTGGCAAAGCGTAGCGGCAGCGGCGGCTCTTCGCCTTCGAGCCGATAATCGGTCATGCAATAGCCGACTGCCATCGCGCGGCGGTAGACCCAGTTCTGTAACGGGGTCGCATCCTTCAGCGCGATGGTAATGCCGGAGTACATTTTCTCCCACACCCTGGGCACGGCGAGGAAGGCGGTCGGTTGCACTTCGCGCAGATTGTCCGGCACGGTTTCGGGGCTTTCGGCGAAATTCATCACCGATCCGAGCGCGACCGAGACGTAGTAGCCGCCGACGCGCTCGGCGACGTGACACAGCGGCAGGAACACCAGCCGCTCCTCGTGATCGGTCGACGGGTAGAGGTCATTGGCGTGGCGCATCTGATGCGTCACGCTGCGGTTGGCGTGCATCGCGCCCTTCGGCGGGCCTGTGGTGCCGGAGGTGTAGACGAGGATCGCAAGATCTCCGCTGGTCCGGCTTCCGATCATCTCGTCCCACAGCGCCTCATTGTCCTGCGCATGATTGCGGCCAAGCGCGGCGAATTCGGCAAGCGACATCACCATGGGATCGGAGAAGCCGCTCAGGCCTTCCATGTCGAAGACGACGATTCGCTCCAGTGTCAGGCAGCGCGAGCGGCAGGCGAGCAGCTTGTCGAGTTGCTCCTCGTCTTCCGCGAAGACCACGCGGGTGCGGGAATCATTGATGAGATATTCGACCTGGACCGGCGAGTCCGTCGGATAAATGCCGGACGAGACGCCGCCGGCGCAGAGGATGCCCATATCGGCATAGACCCATTCCGGCACTGCGTTCGCGATGATCGAGGCGACATCGCCGGGGCGGAAGCCGATGGCATGCAAGCCGTAGGCGATGTCCTTGGAGATCTGCAGCCACTCGCGCCAGCTTGTCGGCTGCCAGATGCCGAATTTCTTCTCGCGGATCGCGGGCCTGTCGCCTCGCGTCTCCACCGCCAGCAGAAAACTCCTCGCGATCGTGTCGGCGACCGTCAGCACCGCCGGTCCGGCCATGCCCGTTCCCTCCTCTCCTCGCCTGTCGCGACCGCCGGCTTTTGCGCCGATCTTTCCGCGACAGGCCTTCAATTTACCGCCAAGTCCCTCTCAACGCCATGTTTTCTTCTTTTTCCAGCGTCGCTCCCCCCGCGCACCCGCCTCCTTGGCGCCGAGATAGAACTCCTGGATATCCTTTGAATGCATCAACCGCTCGCAGGTATCGTTCATCACGATGCGGCCGATCTCCAGCACATAGCCGTAGTGCGCCGTCTCCAGCGCGACCTTGGCGTTCTGTTCGACCAGGAGGATCGACATGCCCTGCTCTTCGTTGACCCGCCGGATGATGGTGAAGATCTCCTTCACCAGGATCGGCGACAGCCCGAGCGATGGCTCATCGAGCAGCAGCAGCGTCGGCCGGTTCATCAATGCCCGCCCGATCGCAAGCATCTGCTGCTCGCCGCCAGAGAGCTGGCCAGCCGGCTGATCAATGCGCTCTTTCAGCCGCGGGAAATAGCTGTAGACGCGCTCCAGATCGTCGGCGACGCCGTCGCGATCCGTGCGCGGATAGGCGCCCATCATCAGGTTCTCGCGCACCGACAGGAACGGAAACACCTCCCGCCCTTCCGGCACGTGGCTCAAACCCAGCCGCACGATCTTGTCGGCCTCCATGCGCTGGATCGGCCTCCCCAAGAATTCGATCGAGCCCTTCTGCGGATCGAGGATGCCGGAAATCGTCTTCAGCACCGTGGTCTTGCCGGCACCATTCGCCCCTAGCAGCGTGACGATCCTGCCGCGGGGCACTTCCAGGCTGATGCCGCGGATGGCCATGATCGGCCCGTAATAGCTCTCGATATTGCTGAGCTTCAGGATGGTCTCGGGCGTGACGGCGGCGATCATGGCGTCATGCTCCGAGATAGGCCGCGACGACGTCGGGATGCTGCTGCACGTCCGCAGGCGAACCCATCGCCAGCACCCGGCCGTAGTTCAGCGCGATGACGCGATCGGAGACACGGTTCACCAATGTCATGTCGTGCTCGACCATCAGCACGGTGATGCCGAGTTCGGATCTCATGTCGCGGATCCAGAACGACATGTCGTCGGTTTCCTCCACGTTCAGTCCCGACGATGGCTCGTCCAGCAGGATCAGCTTCGGCTCCGAACACAGCGCGCGAGCGAGTTCGATCACCTTGCGCACGCCGTACGGCAATCCGGAGATCAGCTTGTCGCGATAGGGCTCGAGATCGAGGAATTCGATCACCTGTTCGACGCGGCGGCGATGCACCTTCTCGCTGGCGCGCACGCTCGGCAGGAACAATAGCTCCTGCCAGAGCTGCGTGGTGGAGTGGCGATGACGGCCGACCAGCAGATTGGAAAGCACCGTCGCATTCTCGAACAGTTCGATGTTCTGGAAGGTGCGGGCGATGCCGAGCTTGGCGATGTCGTAGGCCGGCTGCTCGGTGATGTCCTGATCCTCGAAGAAGATCTTTCCCGAGGTCGGCGGATAGATGCGCGAGATCAGGTTGAAGATCGAGCTTTTTCCTGCGCCGTTCGGCCCGATGATCGAGAGTATCTCGCCCTTCTCGACAGCGAAGCTCACGGCATCGACCGCCTTGAGGCCGCCGAAGTGAAGCGAGAGATTCTCGGCGCGGAAATAGCTCATCGGTTCCGCTCCGACTTCACATAGATCTTCTGCCGCTTGAAGGTGGCGCGCTTGTAGAGCGGGAAGAGCTGGAAGAAGAGCTTGATCTTGAGCCAACGGCCGTAAAGACCGAGCGGTTCGAACAGCACGAACAGCACGATGATGATGCCGTAGATCGCGCCCTTCAGGCCATTGGCGGAGGCAAACGCGGCGACTGAGTTCTGGATATGCGCGGCGCGCTCCTGGCCGGCGCCAAGCGTCGCAGCAAGGCCTGCGATCACGCCGGGCATGTCGTCTTTCAGATAGGTCAGGAACGGATCGATCATGACAAGGAAGATCGCGCCCAGCACCGCGCCGTGCAGGCTGAAGGTGCCGCCGATCAGAATCACGATGATGAACTCGATCGAGAGCTGCAGCGTGAACATCTCCGGGCTGATGAACGAGAGCTTGTGCGCGAACAGCACGCCGGCAAAGCCGGTGATGGCGGCGCTGATGGCAAAAGACTTCACCTTGTAGAGCGAGACGTTGATGCCCATGCTGCGCGCCGCCGTCTCGCTGTCGCGGATCGCGACGAAGGCACGGCCGGTCGGCGAGCGCAAAAGGTTCAGCGAGCCGACGATAGTTAGCACCAGCACCGCAAGGCAGAGATAATAGAAGGTCGGCCCGTCGCGCGGCACTGCGGTGCCCAAGAGATAGAGTGTCTTGACCCGCATGCCCTCATTGCCATGGGTCACGCTCTCCCAGCGCGCCAGGATCTCCTCGACGATGAAGGCAAAGGAGATGGTCGCAATGACGAGATAGATGCCCTGCAGCCGCAGCGCCGGAAATCCGACGAACGCGCCGACCACGCCGGTGAGCAGCCCGGCGGCCAGGAAATAGACCGTAAAGGGCACGTTGTACTGCTGCAGATAGGCAGCGGTGTAGGCGCCGATCGCGAGAAACGCCGCGTGCCCAAGCGAGGCTTGCCCGGTGAAGCCGGTCAGGATCAACAGCCCCACGCCGACGGTCGCATAAATGCAGACGAAGACGAGCTGGCTCATCAGATAGCTCGAGAACACGTGCGGCGCGATCAAGAGCAACGCCAGCAACAGGCCATAGGAGAAGATGTAACCCGAATGCGGGAACAGTTTGATGTCGTCTTCGTAGTCGGTCTTGAACAGGAACCGCATGCTGCTCAAACCTTCTTGCGCACGTGAAGGCCGAACAGGCCTTCGGGCTTCAGCAGCAGCACCGCGAGCAGCACGATATAGGGTGCGACGTCCTTCCAGCCTTGGGGCAGATAGAAGCCGGCCATGCTCTCGATCACACCGATCAGCACGCCGCCGACCACAGCGCCAGGGATCGATCCGAAGCCGCCGAGGACGGCGGCCGGAAACGCCTTCAATCCGAGCACCAGGCCGACATTGGAGTGAATGAACGTAATCGGCGCCAGCAGCACGCCGGCGCAGGTGGCGACCGCCGCCGAGATCGCCCAAACGATCGAAACCACGCGCTTGACCGGGATGCCCATGTAATAGGCGGCCAGCATGTTCTCCGAGCTCGCCCGCATCGCGGTGCCAAGCGTGGTGCGGTTGAAGAACAGATAGAGCAGCGCACACAGGATGATCGTCGCCGCGATCACCGACAGCTTGTCGTAGGCCAGCACGAGGCTGCCGATGCGCAGGACGCCCTGGCTGAACGGCGTCTCGATCTTGAAGTCGTCTGTCCCCCAGATGATGCCGGCGACCGAGCGCAGGAAATAGCCGAGCCCGATGGTCGCCATGATGACGGAGAACTGCGGATAGCCGAGGATCGGCCGCACCACCACCCGCTCCGCCAGCATGCCGAACAGCGCCATCGCCGCCACCGCGCCGGCAAAGCCGATCCAGTAATTGAGGCCGAGCATGCCGATGAAGGTGAAGGCGAAGAAGCCGCCCAGCATCATCAGGTCGCCCTGGGCGAAATTGACGACCTCGGTTGCCTTGTAGACGAGCACGAAGCCGAGCGCGATCAGGCCGTAGACGCAGCCAAGCGCAACGCCGCTCACGAGCTGCTGAACAAAGTCCAGCATCGCCTTCCCTCCCCGATGCACGGCAATTCTTGGCGACCGCTCGTTGCATCCCGCTTCCGCCCCCTCTTTTCGGGAGCGCTGGAAGCTGTCTATGTCCGGCGGCGATTTGAGCGCAAAGCAGGAACCAGAGTCAACAAAGCGCTGCGCCTGCCGTCTGGCATAATTGCGCAGAAATGCCGCAGCCGAATGTTCCCGCGCATTGCCCGCGTTTTGCGGCCTGCGATTCACCGCGCCGAAACGCTTTTCGGCCCATGGTCCGCAACCAGCCATCAACCTGGACCGTCCCCACATCATGCCATCAGATGCGCCAGCACTCGGAGTGCGAGGGTTAACCAAGCGTTTCGACCGGCCGGCGGTCGACGCGCTCGATCTCACCGTGCGCCCCGGCGAGTTCTACGCGCTGCTCGGGCCAAACGGCGCCGGCAAGACCACGACGCTACGGATGGTCGCCGGCCTGCTCAAGCCCGACGCCGGCTCGGTATCGATCTTCGGCGTCGATGCCCTGTCCGATCCGGTCGCCGCCAAGCAGATCCTGGCCTGGGTGTCGGATGAGCCGATGATCTACGACAAGCTCACCCCCCTCGAATATCTCGAATTCGTCGCCGGCCTCTGGGGCATCGATCCCCGCCTTTCCGAACGCTCAGCCCAGGACCTCCTCGTCTCGCTCGGGCTCGAGCCGCATCTGCACGAGCGCTGCGAGGGATTCTCCAAAGGCATGCGCCAGAAGGTGGCGCTCGCCGGCGCGCTGGTCCACGATCCGCGCCTGATCATCCTCGACGAGCCGTTGACCGGCCTCGACGCGCTCTCCGCCCGCCACGTCAAGGGCCTGTTGCAGGAGCGCGTGCGCAGCGGCTCCACCGTGATCATGACCACGCACATCCTTGAAGTCGCCGAGCGCATGGCCGACCGCATCGGCGTCATCGCCAAGGGCAGGCTCGTGGCCGAAGGCACGCTCGCGGAACTGCGCCAGCGCAACGGCCGCAACGACACCAGCCTCGAAGACGCCTTTATCGCCCTGGTCGAGACCGAGGCGGCCGCCGCATGAGTTCGGCGACCGACCTCACCTGGTTCGCCCGGCACGAAATCCGCCTCGCCTGGCGCGAATGGCTGGCGATGATGACCGGCCGACAGGGCCGCCGCAAACGCGCGGTGATCGGCCTCGTCATTTTCGCCGCCATCCTGCATTTGCCGGCCTATGCGGTGGTCGGCCGTTTTGCCGACCTGACGCTGCCGCTCGACAAGTCCGCGCTGATCGTGATGTCGTCGACGGTCTTCCTCGCCTGGGCGCTGATCCTCTCGCAGGCGGTCGAATCGGTGACGCGGGTATTTTACGCCCGCGCCGACCTCGATTTGATCATGTCCTCGCCGGTCCGGCTCACCAATATCTTCTCGGTCCGCATTGCCGCCATAGCACTGCAAGTCACCGGCATGGCGCTGTTGTTCTCGACGCCCTTCGTCGATGTGCTGGTGGTGAGCGGCGGACCGCGCTGGCTCGCCGCGTTCGGCGTCGTCATCGCGATCGGCCTTTCGGCCGCGGCGGTCGCCACCGCCCTCACGGTGGCGCTGTTCCACCTGATCGGCCCGCGCCGCACCCGCCTGGTAGCGCAGGTGCTGGCCGCGATCATCGGCGCCGGTTTCGTGATCGCGCTGCAGATCGCCGCGATCCTCTCTTACGGCACACTCTCGCGTTTCGCCGTCCTGACCTCCGATACCATGGCTGGCTTCGCGCCTGATGCCGGCAGCATGCTGTGGTGGCCGGCCCGCGCCATGCTCGGCGACGGCGAGGCGCTCTCGCTCCTGCTCGTCTTCAGCCTGATGCTGCTCGGCGTCGTGATCGCGGCATTCTCGCCGCGCTTTGCCGATACCATCATCGGCATCTCGGCGAACCCGGCGATGACCAGCCGAACGGCCAAGGTGCGAACATTCCAGCGCGGCTCGCGCCAACGGGCGCTGCGCTGGAAGGAGTTCGTGCTGCTGCGGCGCGATCCCTGGCTGCTGTCGCAGAGCCTGATGCAACTGCTCTACCTGGCACCGCCGGCGCTGATGCTGTGGCGGAGCTTTGCCGATGGCTCCGCCGGCCTGACGCTGATCACGCCCGTTATCGTGATGGCGGCGGGCCAGCTTGCCGGCGGCCTCGCCTGGCTGACGATATCGGGCGAAGACGCGGCCGACCTGGTGGCAACCGCGCCGCTGTCGCCGTCCCAGGTGATCCGCGCCAAGATCGAGGTGGTGCTGCTTTCGATCGCGCTGGTGGTCGCGCCGTTCGTCATCGCACTGGCGTTCGCCTCGGTGCTGCAGGCGGCCGTCACCGCGCTCGGCGTGACCATCGCCACGATATCGGCCGCCACGATCCAGCTCTGGTTCCGCGTGCAGGCCAAGCGCAGCCAGTTTCGCCGCCGCCAGACCTCCTCGCGCGTCGCCACTTTCGCGGAAGCCTTCTGCTCGATCGGCTGGGCGGCGACATCGGCGCTCGCGCTGGCCATGCCGATCGCGGCCGTCATCACCGGCGCCATGACGCTGGTAGTGCTCGCCACGACCTGGAAGATCAGCCCGCGGCGGGAATGAGCGTCGGCCTCTGTTCATGCGCGCGTTGCAAATGTGACGCGGGGCGATGCGACCAAGCCGGCATGACGGCAGCCGGTTTCGACGGTAGAGTAGCGAGGACGTCACCGCCGACGGACCTTGCCCATGTTGCGATCGATCCTCGCTGCCTTTGCCCTGCTCGGCTTCCTCAGCATCGCGGCCCATGGGCAGGATGCCCAGCGCAGCGAATGCCTGGCGATGGCCAATATGCCGCCGCGCGCCACGCCGGTCAGCCTGCGCCGCGTCGCCAAGGCCGACGAGGTCGCGATCACCTATGCCGGGCACTCCACCTATTACATCGATACGCCCGGCGGCATCCGGATCGCGACCGACTACAATGGCGCCTACCGCACTGGCCGCCTGCCCGATGTCGTCACCATGAACCGGGCGCACAGCACGCATTACACGCTGTTCCCCGATCCGAAGATCCCGCATGTGCTGCAAGGCTGGGGCGAGAACGGTCAGCCCGCCCATTATGCGATGCGGATCGGCGATGTCTTCGTCCGCAATGTCACCACCGACATCCGCCGCACCTATGGCGAGGACTCCGGCGGCGAGATGATCAAGGACGGCAACTCGATCTTCATCTTCGAGGTCGCCGGCCTCTGCATCGGCCATCTCGGCCATTTGCACCACAAGCTCGACGAGAGCCATTTCGCGGCGATCGGCCGGCTCGATATCGTGATGGTGCCGATCGACGGCACCTACACCATGTCGCTCGCCGGCGTCTCCGAAATCACCAAGCGACTGCGCGCCGCCGTGGTGTTGCCGATGCATCGCTTCGCGACCCCGCTCGACGAATTCATGCGCCTGATCGGCCAGCAGTTCGAGATCGACCAGCGCAGCGAGCGGAGCTTGCGGATTTCGCGCGACACGCTGCCATCGACGCCGACGGTGATCATCCTCGACGGCGTCTAGGGAGAATACTCACTCAGGCCCACTCGCCCTTGCGGAACACGGGCACGCGGCTGCCGTCGGTCCTGACGCCATCGATGTCGGTCTGGCTGGAGCCGATCATCCAGTCGATATGGATCAGGCTCTGATTGCCGCCTTGCGCTGCGATCTGCTGCGGGGTCAGCTTGTCGCCGTCGATGAAGCATTTCGAATAGCACTGGCCGAGTGCGATATGCGAGGCGGCGTTCTCGTCGAACAGCGTGTTGAAGAACAGCAGTCCGCCCTTGGAGATTGGCGAGGAGTGCGGCACCAGCGCGACCTCGCCGAGGCGGCGCGCGCCCTCGTCGGTGTCGAGCACCTTTTTCAAGACTTCTTCGCCGCACGAGGCCCTGGCTTCGACGATCCGCCCTTCCTCGAACCTGACCTGGATATTGTCGATCAGGGTGCCCTGATAGGACAGCGGCTTCGAGCTCACGACGTGACCGCTGACGCGGCGGCAATGCGGGGTGGTGAAAACCTCTTCCGTCGGGATGTTGGCGTTGCAGGTGACGCCGTTCTTGGCAACCGACGCGCCGCCTTCCCATTCATGGCCGTCGGCGAGCCCGATCGTGAGATCGGTCCCCGGTCCCGTATAGTGCAGCGCGTGGAAGCGCTGGCCGTTCAGCCATTGGGTTCGCTCGCGCAAGACTGCATTGTGCTTCTCCCAGGCGGCGACCGCACCGTCCTGGTCGACGCGGGACGCCGCAAAGATCGCGTCCGCCAGCTTCCCCACCGCGGTCTCCAAGGGATCGTCAGGAAAAACCTGCTTGGCCCAGGATGCGCTGGGATAGGCGATGATGTTCCAATTGACCTCGAAATTGACGATCTTTTCCAGCGCTGGCTGATAGGCGACCGAATTGGCCTTGCTGGCGCGCGCAACCTTGGTCGGGTCCTCGCCCGACAGCAGCATTGGGTTGTCGCCGACCACCGCCAGCCGCGCGGTGTTGGCGGAGAACGCCTTTGCCATGCCCTCATAGAGCCAGTTCGCCGCGCGATCGAAGCCTTCGTTATGGCCATGCCGATAGCGCGCCAGCGTGACCTCTTCGTCGGAGAGGATCGGCGTGACCAGGCCGGCGCCGGCCTTGTAGGCATGCACCGCGAGCCGCCGCACCAGCGGCAGCGCCGACGACGGCGCAGTCAGGAGCAGGTCCTGCCCCGGCTGCAATCCGAGCCCGACCTTGATGGCGACTTCGGCGAGACGGTCGAGCTTTTCGGGATCGATTGCGGCGGAAAGGTTGCGTTGCGATGCGGTCATTCGGGATCCTTGAAATCGGTGGCTTTAGCAGAGATAGGCGATCGGCGCGGGCCCTTCAACGTTTCACCGAGGACAGCACCCGGTCGACCATGTCGGGTGCAAGCCCGGGACGATGTGGGGAGAGGTTCTGATTCAACTTTCAAACAGCTCTCCGCTGTCATCGTCCGCCACCGGGTCGGCCGAATGGCCGACCGATGACAGGCTCCGGCGGACGATCCAGTATTCCAGAGACGGCTGAGCTTAAGTTGAGGGCGCCGGATACTGGATGCCCCGCCTGCGCGGGGCATGACGGCGGAGTTGGGGAGAGATGTGCGTCCGCATTCTCGCGGCGCTGTTCGCCCGAGGCTTGCCTCACTTTCCACCCTCTCAATCAGCAGAGGGCGCAGGGAAAGCCGGGTGCTGGTTGCACCCGTGGGTCCCGTGCAACAAAAAGCACGGGGGTAGGACCACAGGTTCAACCGAAGCATTCCGGCTTTCCCTGCGCGATGGTGTTACGGCTTACTTCGTGCTCTTCCCGGTGACCGGGCTTTCTTGCCACCGTCACTTCGTTAGAAGCTTAGCGCCAGCGTCGGGGCGCCAGAACCACACGACTTCACCGTCCGCCGGTGTTGCGTTCGTCTCTCGCAATACCTGCGTCCACCGCATCTCACCGCAACGTTCGTGACGATCGCGAGCCGCCCCTCATTCGCCGTGAGACGCGCGGAGTTAAATCACTGATTTGCCCGACGGCGAAAGCGGAATGTTTTTCGCTGCAGGGCTGGACAGACTTTAGCTGATTTGCCCGTCGGGTTGATTTGTCGCACCGAAAGCAGCCACATCGTCATTCCGGGGCGTCGCGAAGCGATGAGCTATGATGTGCAATTGCACATCAGAGAATCCATTTCGCCCTCGCGCCTGCCGTCCGATGGATTGCGGGCTCGCGCCAAGAGGCGCGCCCCGGAATGACGAAGAGTGGTGGTTGAGGCGGCGCCCGGCTACACGAATCAATGTGCTGAGGACGCTGCTTTACACGATCAGGAATCAGCGGCCGCTACGCAGCCTCACGGCGCCACGCTGCTGTGGGCCACTTGCTTCGTGACGGGCCGTTCGCTGTGCGGCGAGCCCAGTGCGGTCCAGATCGCAGCGGCGAGCGCCAAGGCGGTCAGGATGTAGGGGGCAGCGTTCGGACTTCTGTTCTTCATCATCTCATCCGGCCGAATGGGCGCGCGTGCATGCCGAACACTCATCTCGCTGCATGAATACTTTGTCGGTATTAGGACGGTGCGCAAACTTAGCCACTAAAAAGTATTTGATTTGGGGCGACTGAATCGTCCATGCGATCACCCCATGACAGATTCATGACACGGGGACCTTGTGTGACTACCCAACCGCCAAGACTTCACGAAAACAGCAAACGTCGCAAATCGGCCCAGGAAGCGGTGGCCCGTTCGCTTGAGCGCGAACTGGGCTTTCTGGCCGAAGAGCGAAAAGAGCGTGCCCTGCTGCTCGGATTGGATCCGACCGTGGTCGCGCCGAATCTCAGCAAGCCGGCGGAGTAGCGGACCACTAGATCATGATTCGATTGGACGGAATCGAATCATGATCTCATCTCTTTGTTTGAGCATGATCTTTTCGGAAAACGGCTTCACTTTTCCGGATCATGCTCTAGATGCCGGGCGGACCGACCAATCCGCCCGACACACCGGCCGGTTGACGATAGCAACGGACGGGACCACGAGACGGAACCCGCAATTTGCGGGTAGAGTTACTACGACACAACCCTCGGTTATGGGATCGCCACGCAGCCGATCATACAGGTGCGGTGCGTCCCCTGCGGCCGGCGTCCGTCAGCCACCGGACCTTGCGGAGGGAATGCGGCCTTCGGCCAGTGCGAACAGTTTGTGCGGATCACGCAGCCCGATGCGCTGGCGGCCGCCTTCGACGAGGCCCTGCTGCTCCCATGCGCTCGAGATGCGGCTGACCGTGTGCAGCGTGGTGCCGGTCATCTCGGCGACGTCCTGGCGGCTGATCGGAAAATCGATCTCGATGCCGGTCTCGATCCGGCGGCCAGCCTGCTTCCCCAGGCGAAGCAGCGCATGCGAGATGGAACCGGAGGCCGTTGCCCACATTCCTCCGGAACGTTGTCCTGACGCAAATCGCGCAGGACCTCGGAACGCTAAGACTCAATATACCCCCGCCGAGGCGGGAAAGTAGCAACAAGTACACGAGCGGATGGCAGCCATGTCGATCCCAAGATTGCGCCAGTATCAGGGGCCGGCCGTGCTCTCCTACGGCTTCCGGCCGTTCTTTCTGCTCAGCTCGGCCTATGCCGGCGCGATGATCCTGATCTGGCTGCCGGTGTATGAAGGTCATCTGGCCCTGACCACGGCGTTCTCGCCGCGCGACTGGCATGTGCATGAGATGCTGTTCGGCTATGTCAGCGCCGTGATCGGCGGCTTCCTGTTGACTGCCGTGCCGAACTGGACCGGGCGGTTGCCGCTGCAGGGCAATTCGCTGGCAGCGCTGGTCTCGACCTGGATCGCCGGCCGGATCGCGATCTTCCTCTCGGCATCGATCGGATGGGCTGCTACCGCTGTGATCGATGTCGCGTTCCTCACGCTGCTCGCGACGGCGGCCGCGCGCGAGATCGTGGCGGGACGCAAATGGAGCAACCTCCCGGTCGTGGCGATCGTTTCGCTGCTCTCGCTCGCCAATCTGGCCTTCCACATCGAGGCACATCTCAACGGGCTCGCCGATTATTCGACGCGGTTTGCGATCGCGCTGGTGATCATGCTGGTCACGCTGATCGGCGGTCGCATCATTCCGAGCTTCACGCGCAACTGGCTCGCGCGCCAATCCGCCGGCCAGATGCCGACTCCGTTCGGCGGCTTCGACAGCATCGCGGTCGCGGCAGGCGGCATCGCGCTGCTGGCCTGGGTGGCGATGCCGCTGGGCGCGTTGACCGCGGCGCTGCTATTGCCCGCCGGCGCCTTCCATCTGATCCGGCTTGGGCGCTGGGCCGGATACCGGACCCTGTCCGACCGCCTGGTGCTGATCCTGCACCTGGCCTACGCCTTCATACCGGTGGGCTTCATCCTGACCGGACTGGCCGCGATCGACCTCGTTCCGGTGGGCGCCGGCATCCATGCCTGGACCGGCGGCGCCATCGGCGGGATGACGCTTGCGGTGATGACCCGCGCCACCCTCGGCCATACCGGCCGCGCGCTGCAGGCTTCCGCGGGGACACAGGTGATCTATGCCGCGATCGTTATCGCCGCACTCGCACGCATCTGCGCCTCGCTCGAGCCGGCGCACATGATCCCGCTGCTGACGGTGGCCGGCGC
Source organism: Bradyrhizobium sp. Leo78 (assembly GCF_059512425.1). Classification (NCBI taxonomy): domain Bacteria; kingdom Pseudomonadati; phylum Pseudomonadota; class Alphaproteobacteria; order Hyphomicrobiales; family Nitrobacteraceae; genus Bradyrhizobium; species Bradyrhizobium sp. Leo78. The sequence goes on along the minus strand of NZ_JCAMOT010000011.1, from coordinate 98,357 downwards.
CGCCTGGGCGATCGCCTTCATCGGCTTCGTCGCGCTCTACGGTCCCGCATTGTGCTCGCCGCGAAAGGCGTGACGTTTCGACGCGGATTTGCTCTGTTTGAAGAGGTGATCGACTGCAGCCGGAAGGTCCTGCGGTCGCGTCCATTAGGGGCAATTTCACCAATTCGCATTAATCCTTTCGGAACCATCGGCGGCCGAAGCCGCCGGAAGCTCCAGAAAAGGTGTGCGATGCTCGGCAATCTCAGGATTTCCTCCAAGCTGATGATCATGGTCGGAGTTTCAGTGCTCGGCATTGTCGCCGTGGCCTTTGTCGGCCTGCAGGCGCTGAAGAACAATCTGCTCGAGGATCGCAAGGCCAAGCTGCAGGATCTGGTCCTACTCGCCAAGCAGACGGTGGAGCAGGACTACGAGGCCGCCAGGAAGGCCGGCCTTTCCGACGCGCAGGTCCTCGAACGAAGCAAGGCGCTGCTGCGCACGCTGCGCTTCGGCAAGGACGACTATTTCTATGCCCTGGGCAAGCAGGGCGTCGTCGAGTCGCATCCGAATCCGAAGGTCGACGGCAAGAACCTGATGGATACGGCTGATTCCGACGGCGTGTTCTACACCCGCCGGCAGGTCGAAATGGCTCCCCAGGGCGGCGGCTTCGTGCAGTACCGCTTTACACGCGTAGCCGGTGGCGAGGCGGTGCCGAAGATCTCCTATGCGACCGAATTCAAACCCTATGGCTGGGCCATCGCCGGTGGCGTCTATCTCGACGACATCGATGCGATCTTCTGGTCGGAGGCGCGCTGGATCGGGTCGATCCTCGCCGTCGCGCTGCTGCTCGTTGCCGGCATGTGCTTCCTGATCGGACGCAGCATCGTCGGCCCGATCACCGGCATGACCGCCGCCATGCGCAAGATCGCCGACGGCGCGACCGACACCGTGATACCCGCGCAGGAGCGCCGCGACGAAGTCGGCGCGATGGCGCAGTCGGTCCAGGTGTTCAAGAACAACATGATCGATGCAGCGCGGCTGCGCGGCGAACAGGACGAGCTCAAGAAGCAGGCCGAAGCCGAGCGGATCAGCCTGCTCGGCAAGATGGCCGACGAGTTCGAGAACAGCGTCCGCAGTTCGCTCGATGCGCTGGCGGGCGCCGCGGCCGGTCTGCGCACGACCTCGAACAGCATGTCGGGCGCGGCCTCGGAAGCGAGCCGCCAGGCGACGACGGTTTCCGCCGTCGCCGAGCAGGCCTCCGCCAACGTGCAGACCGTGGCCGCGGCGACGGAAGAATTGTCGTCCTCGGTCTCCGAGATCGGACGCCAGGTCGCGGAATCGACCCGCGTCGCGCAGCAGGCGGTGGAGGAGGCCAACCGCACCAATGTGACGGTGCAAGGCCTCTCGGCGGCGGCGCAGAAGATTGGCGACGTGATCAAGCTCATCAGCGATATCGCGAGCCAGACCAACCTCTTGGCGCTGAACGCCACCATCGAGGCGGCGCGGGCCGGCGAGGCCGGGCGCGGCTTTGCTGTGGTGGCGAGCGAGGTCAAGTCGCTGGCGAGCCAGACCGCGAAGGCAACCGAGGAGATCTCCGCGCAGGTCGCGGCGATGCAGGGCGCGACGACGGACGCGGTACACGCGATCGAAGGCATCGGCGGCACGATCGGCGGGATCAACGAGATCACCACCGTGATCGCGGCGGCGGTCGAGCAGCAGGGCTCGGCCACCAAAGAGATCGCCCGCAACGTGCAACAAGCCGCGCACGGCACCAGCGCGGTCTCCAGCAATATCGGCGGCGTCACCCGCGCCGCGGGTGAGACCGGTACGGCCGCCGGCAAGGTGCTGGATTCGGCGGAAGAGCTCAACAAGCAGGCCGAGATGCTGCGAGGCAAGGTCGACGGCTTCCTCGCCAATATCCGCGCGGCGTGACGGCTTAGCTCGGCTCCAGCACCGTAGGAACGACTGCCAATCGCGGTCGCAGTTCGAGATTGTCAAGCTGCGACTGATCCTCGATCGCGCCGGGACGCAGCGTGGAGAAGCGGGACGGCGCGCGCCGCACCAGCCGATAGACGGAGGCCGGCGGCAGGTTGCTCATGGTGCGCCCGACCAGCGTGGCCTTCAGCCCGAGCCGATCGAGGATCGGCCGCGGGATCGGCGCCCTCGGTCCGTAGGTGAACTGATAGAACGCGCCGTTCGGACGCACATAGCGAAACGCGCCGCTTACGATCGACAGCACCTTGCGCGGCGACATCGTCAGCAACGGCAAGCCGCTCACGACCGCGCCGACCGAGCCGTCATCGGCGAGCTTCACCGTGCCGAGCCGCGCCGCGTCCATCCACAGCACGCGCGCCCCGGGAAAGCGCAATTGCAGGATCTGGACGAATTCGGATCCGTATTCGACGATGGTGAGATCCTGCTGCCTGATTCCCTTCTGCAGCAGCTTGTAGGTGAAGACGCCAGTGCCGGCGCCGAGCTCGATGATCGGGCCGGATGACGGCGTGATCTCGCGGGTGATCAATTCGGCAAGCGCGTTGCCGGACGGGGCGACCGCGCCGACCCGGCGCGGGTTGAACAGCCAGGAGAGAAAAAACGATGTGGCATCGTGAGACATGAGTCCATGACCTTGCAATAATAAGCACAGTGTCCCGGCGCCGCGCCGCAAGCCCCAGATGCGATTCGGATCAAGACGCGCGCATCATCGACGCGCGGCATTGCGACAGCATTGCGTGTTGTGAGGAGATGGTGCGGCCACACGAAAGGTGCCGTAACCCCGGGGGCCGCTCTCGACCTCAGCAATAACCGGTTGTCATTCCGGGGCGCGCGCAGCGCGAGCTATGATGTGCAATTGCACATCGTAGCCCGATGCTGCGCATCGTCCCGTAATGACGGCGGTGGGCGTGGCGAAGCCCGAGTAAATTAGCTCCGGCGCCGAGCGAAACCTTCGGTGCCGTAGCCCGGGTGGAGCGTCAGTGTCACCCGGGACCGGTCGTCGATTTTGATAGAGATATCCCGGGCTGCGCTTCGCTTCACCCGGGCTACTGGCTCTCAACTCACGGCCAAGGCGGGGAGCGCGATCGGTGGGAGGGAGATGCGGAAGCAGGCGCCGTGGCCGCTTCGTTCGGTGACGCTCACCTCGCCGCGATGCAGATGGATGATCTCGCGCACGAGGTTGAGGCCGAGGCCCGCGCCGCGGTGCCGCGGCTGCAGGCGGTGGAACGGCTCGAAGATGCGCTCGCGCTCTGAAGCCGGAATGCCGGGGCCCTGGTCGCGGATTTCGACCGTCGCCGGTGCGCTGACGGCAACGACGATGGCGCCGCGATGACCGCCATGCTGGATCGCATTCTGCACCAGATTGACGACGGCACGTTCGAGCGCGCCCCGATCGCCCCACACGTCGATCCGCGCACCCTCATGCTGCAATGAGATCTCATAGCCGGCCGCGATCGCGAGCGGCGCGAGATCGGCGATCACCTGTGCGCAGAGACCTGCAAGATCGATGGCGGACGATTGCGCCAGCCGCTGCTCGAGCCGCTGCAGATCGAGCAACTGCTCGGTCAGCGTCGCAAGCCGCGAGACGTCCTCGATCAGGCGCGCCTTCTCGGCGCTTTGCGGCAGGCCTTCCAGGCGCGTGGTGAGGATCGCGATCGGCGTTCGTAATTCGTGCGCGGCATCGGCGAGGAAGCGTCGATGCCGTTCATAGCCTTCATCGAGCCGTCCCAAGGCGTCATTGACGGCGCTCACCAGCGGCGCGATCTCGGTGGGGACGGCGCCAACCGGCAGCCGGGCGCCGCGCTTGTCGATATCGATCTCGCCGGCCTGATGCGCGGCTTCGTCAAGACCCGCGAGCGCGTTGCGCACCACGAGCGGGGTCGCCACCAGCGTCGTCAGCGCCATCAGGGCAAAGCCGGGCAACATCAGCCCGAAGAAAGCCAGCGTGATCTGCAGCAGCGACTGCGCATCCGAGATCCTGATCTCGCTGGTGACGATGATCTGCACCGGGCCTGCTGCGGTCTCGACCACTTTCATCTGTCCGCTGATATGACGCGAATCGTCACTGGCGCGATCCCAACTGCGAATTTCGCCGTCGATATCGCCGAGCCCGCCGCCGAGACGGGCAAACTCCGGCGGCACGTCTCCCTCGGAGAGCGAATGGCCGGACTTGTCGTGGATCACGAACCACAAATTCCGCGTATCGCCGCGCAGCTCCTTCAGCGCCGGGGTCTCGCGCAGGACAAGCGTTCCGTCAGTGCTGCGCGTTACCGCGTCGCGCAGCACATCGATGCCGCGCCCATCGTCGCGCCGATATACGCAACCGGACGCCCACAGAGTTGCAATGAGCAAAACAACAAAAGCGACGAGCAGCACCGCGTGCAGCGGGATCAGCCGGCGGATCAGGCGCGAGCGCAGCGACGCCGTGTTCATCGACTTCATGATGCCGCTCGCAGGAGATAGCCGACGCCGCGGATGCCGTGGATCTCGACGCCGGCGCCGGCCTCGGTGAGCTTGCGGCGCAGGCGCGAGACATGCGTGTCCAGCGCATTCGACTGCACCTCTTCGTCGAGCGAATAGACGGCAGCCTCGAGCGACGAGCGCACGACCGTGCGCCCCATCCGCCGCATCAGGGTTTGCAGCACCAGCAGTTCGCGGCGCGGCAATTCCAGGAGGCGGCCGTCGACCTCGGCCTCGCAATGGTTCAGGTTGAAGCTCAGCCGCCCGAGCCTGACGATATCGGGCTGCAGGTCGGCGGACCGCCGCCACACCGCCCGCAGCCGCGCCAGCAATTCCTCGGCCGCGAACGGCTTGGCCAGATAGTCGTCGGCGCCGGTGTCGAGGCCGGTGACGCGGTCCGACAATTCGCCCCGCGCCGTCAGCACGATGACGGGGGTCGGGATCGCCTTGGCGCGGAGCTTCGGGATCAGGCTGATGCCGTCGCCATCAGGCAGGTTGCGGTCGAGCAGGATCGCGTCATAGGCGCCCGCCACCATGATTTCCGCGGCCTCCATCAGCGAGGTCACTCGGTCGGCCAGCATGTCGTAGCTTTTCAGGACCGCAGACAAGGCCGACGCCATCTCGTCTTCGTCCTCAACCAGAAGTATTCGCACCACCCTGACCCAGGCAATTCAAGTTGACCTGGTTCCATAGAGCCGCTGGATTGCGGCTACATTGCGTGTTTGCCGGTCATCGGGGCGCCAAATGGCGGCTCGAACGGCCGCCGAACCCGCGGATCGCGAGCTTGCTCAGTTCGCGCAGCCACAGCACCGAGCTTGCAACCGCCGCGCAGAACAGCCAGTCGCCGGCGCTCAGGCTGACGGTCGAGAACGCCTCCTGGAGGAAGGGCACGTAGACAACCAGCGCGTGCAGCAGGAGCGAAAGCGCGACTGCCGCCCAGAGCCAGCCATTGGTGAAGAGGCCATGGAATGCGCTGAGCTCGTCGGAGCGGGCGTTGAAGACGTTGAAAAGCTGGAACAGCACCAGCGTCGTGAAGGCCATGGTGCGCCCATAGGCAATCGTGCCTGAACCTTCGATCAGGCCGCCCGGAAGCGAGGCGTCCAGCACCAGCAATGTGCCAACCGCCATGATGATCCCGACCAGGAAAATCCCGCCCCACATCGTCAGCGTCATGACGCCCTCATCGCGCGGGCGCGGCGGGCGCTGCATGATGGCCGGGTCCGCCGGGTCGACGGCGACGGCGAGTGCGGGCGCGCCGTCGGTCACAAGGTTGATCCAGAGGATTTGCGTCGCCAAGAGCGGAAGCACGACGACACCGCTGGCGGCGGAAAGTCCGATTGTATCGGCCAGCACGACGCCGAAGAACATCGTCAAGACCTCGCCGATATTCGACGACAGCAGGTAGCGCAGGAATTTCCGGATGTTGTCGAAGATCGCGCGCCCCTCCTCGACCGCGGCGACGATGGTGGCAAAATTGTCGTCGGCAAGGACCATGTCGGCCGCCTCCTTGGAGACGTCGGTGCCCGTAACCCCCATGGCGACACCAATGTCGGCCGCCTTCAGCGCCGGGGCATCGTTGACGCCGTCCCCGGTCATCGCCACGGTTTCCCCTGCCCGCTGCAGCGCCCGCACGATGCGCAGCTTGTGACTGGGATTGACGCGGGCATAGACCGAGACCTCCTCCACAATGCGGTCGAGTTCTTGCTCCGTCATGGCCTCCAACTCGGCGCCGGACACCGCGCGCTGGCCTGACGTGATGATGCCGAGTTCGGCGGCGATAATCGCCGCGGTCTTGGGATGATCGCCGGTGATCATGATGGGGCGGATGCCTGCCGCCCGGCTCCGTGCAACCGCATCGCGCGCTTCCCGGCGCGGCGGATCGATCATGCCGATCAGGCCGAGAAAGACGAGGTCCTGCTCCACGTTCTCATCGAATGCATCATGCTGCGACCTTTCTGCCGGCAGCGAGCGGAACGCAACCCCAAGCGTCCGCAACGCTTCCTCGGCCAGCGCATCATTGCTCGCCATGATCTCGGCCTTGCGCGCGTCGGTGAGTGCGACCGCATCTCGTCCGACGAGTTCGTGGGTGCAGCGCGCGAGCAGGACATCGGGCGCGCCCTTGGTCACCGCGATCAGGCGGTCGCGCCGCTCCGCATCGGTATGCACCGTGCTCATCAATTTGCGCTCGGACGAGAACGGAATCTCGCCGATCCGCTCGAAGCGCTGATCGAGCGCGGCAGGGAGCAGGCCTGCCTTGCATGCGGCCACGATCAATGCGCCTTCGGTCGGATCGCCCTGCACGATCCAGGCGCCATCACGTTCCTCCAGCAGCGCGTTGTTGGCGCGTTCGGCCGCCGTCAGCGTGCGCTCGAGCTCGAACTGCAGCGCGCCATTGTCCGACGCATCGCCGACCAGATGCACGTCGCCCTCCGGTGCGTAGCCGGTGCCGGAGAGATTGATGCAGCCGCTCGCCGTCACGACCCGGCGCACCGTCATCTCGTTCCTGGTCAAGGTGCCGGTCTTGTCGGATGCGATGACGGTCGCCGAACCGAGCGCTTCCACGGCGGCGAGACGGCGGATGATGGCATTCTTCTTCGCCATCCGCTGCATGCCGATGGACAGCACGGCGGTGACCACCGCCGGCAACCCTTCCGGAACCGCGGCGACGGCCAGCGCCACGCCGAGCAGCAGCACCGCGAAAATCTCGGAGAAGCCGTTGATGTCGCTGACGAGAAAGATCGTGCCGATCATGGCCACTGCAATCAGCACGACCGTGATCGCAAGCACCTTGCCGACGCGCGCGAGCTCGCGCTGCAGCGGCGTAGTCTCCTGCGGCGCCTCCCGCAGCATGCCGGCGATCCGGCCCATCTGGGTCCGCATCCCCGTGGCGGTGACCACCGCGCGGGCATGCCCATAGACCGCAGTGGTTCCGCTGAAGATCATGTTGTGCCGGTCGCCGAGCTCAGCCTCTCCTGCCACAGGCGCGACGAGCTTGCTCACCGGGAGGCTTTCGCCGGTGAGCGCGGCTTCGGCCGTCTGCAGCGCGGCTGACACGATCAGCCGGGCGTCGGCCGGAATGGTGTCGCCTTCCGCGATGACGATGATATCGCCCGGCACCAGCTGCGCCGCCGGGATGTTGCGCCGCTCGCCATCGCGGACTACGTTGGCGTGCGCGGCGGACATCTCACGCAACGCGGCTGCGGCGCGCTCCGCCCGGGCCTCCTGAATGTAGCCCATGAGCGCGTTGAGCAGCACGATGGCAAGGATCGCGATGGCCTCGTAGGGCAGCGCGGTTTCGTGCTCATTCAGCCAGATCGCGATCGAGATCACTGCCGCCGCGATCAACAGGAGCACCAGCACGTCGGTGAACTGATCGAGGAATTTCAGCCATTCGGGACGCGGTGGCACTGTGTCCAATTCGTTTCGGCCATCGCGCGCGAGGCGCTGGGCGGCCTCCGCACTGCTCAGGCCCCGCTCGGCATCGGTATGAAGGGCGGCCACCGTCTCCGCCGCCGTCTGCCGGTGTGCCTCGTGCATCGTCAAATCGGAGGATTTTCTGTGCATGCTGCAATGATACGTTGCGACGACGTTTCCTGGTACCGGGAACCGCGCTTGTCGGGATGATCCATGTCAATCGACACGACGCGATCGGCGCTGCAGAATGCGGGTGAACGAAATGTCGCAGCCAAGATCGTTGCGGTCTCGCGCCGGAACCCAGACGATCGAAGCGGCCGTATGGCTGAAAGGTAGCGTCACATGAGCGAAGCAAGCGCGACCAAAGAACCGCCGAGATCAATTCTGCTCGCCACCGATCTTAGCCCCCGCTGCGACCGCGCGCTCGATCGCGCCGTGCTGTTGTCGCAGTCATGGCAGGCGAAGCTCGTGATCCTGCACGTTCTCGAAAAACTTCGGGATGCGGATTTCGATCCGAGCGTTCCATCCTGGCGACGCCCTCCCGATCCCGTCAGCGTGGCGGCAAAGCAGTTGCTGGCCGATATCGGCCCGCTGGCGAAGATGGCCGACATCGTGATCGATGAAGGCGACCCGGCCGAGGCGATCGTGCGCACCGCCGAAAAGAAAGGATGCGATCTCATCATCACCGGAGTTGCAAGGGATGAGCCGTTCGGGCGACTTTTCCTTGGCACGACGGTCGATCGCCTGCTTCGCAGTTCGCACACACCGATCCTGATCGTGAAGAAAAGGGGACAGCGGGCTTACGGCCGCATCGCCGCAGCGATCGACTTTTCAGATTCATCACGCCATGCACTCGAGGCCGCGGTCCGCTGCTTCCCCGACCAGGCGCTCATGATATTCCACGCCTACGAGATACCGATGGGCGGGTTGGCCCACGATTCCGCTGCCTATCGACGGCAATGTCAGCAGGCTGTCGAGCGGGACTACAAGGCCTTCCTCACGACAATGACATGCGGCGAGACGATCAGGCGGCGTGCACGTTCGTTCATCGAACTTGGGACGCCGGATGAAGTGCTGCGCCGAGGCGTGCGCGATATGGACATCGACCTTGTCGTGCTCGGCACCGAGGGGCGCGGCGCGCTCTCCGAAATGCTGATTGCAAGCGTCGGCAAACATCTCATGGCCGAACTGCCATGCGACGTCCTGATGATCAGGGAGCCGCCCGCCGCACCAACAGCCGCCTAATCCGCTGTTTTGCCGCAACAGGTAGCGGTCACGTCGGCTCCGCAGGACCTACCTGGATGCTTCGGCTTCGTGGGCCGCCGTCCATGGGATCAATTCGCGCGCCAGTGCATCGAAGGCGGCGTTGAAGGCCTTTGCCGCCGGGGCGGGGGCGAGCGTCTCGATCGGCGCTTCCTGCTGGAAGACGCGCGCTGCGCGCAGACGGCCCGATGCATCGAGGAGCTTGGCGGACAGCGCGATCACGGCGTGCGGCTGTGGCGTTGTGACGATCTCGAACTGGCGCAGGTCGAGCAGCAGGCGGGACGAGCCTTCCGGCGCGGCGTCGGGACGGAACGGCGGATGGGCGATGTCGTAGTTCTCGAAACTCTGCAGCAGTTTCGCCTGCACGAGCTGCGGCAGGGCGTCGCTCCATTGCGCGTCGGCAAAATCCTTGTCGTCGCCGCCCGCGAACAGGAAGCGCTGAGTCTGCAACGCAGTGATCGCCGTCGGCTCGGCAATGGAAAGCGTTCCCTTAAAGGGGCGGACCGGCGCATCGAACCGGCTGGCGGGGCTGAGGTCAAAAGTCGTCTTGCGCGCTGGGGCGCCACCGCCGCCCATGGTCCGATCGAGACCGGCGATGATATTGTCCAGGCGCGGGGTGTTGCGCGCCAGCCCGTCCGCAAAGGTGCCGATGTTGCCGATCGCGTCATGCAGGGTTGCGGAATTTTCGCTGAGCACCGTATCGACCTTGCGCAGCGCATCGCGCGCGGCCTGCGTCATGCTCTGCCCCGCGCCTTTCTCGGCGATCAGGGGCCCTTGCACGCGCGGGGCATCGATCCGCTCGCCGCCTTCCAGCGCCACCACGGGCACGCCAGTGAGGCCCTGGAAATCGAGGCCGACTTTGGTATCGGCGCGCACCGGCGTGTGCTCAAGCACGGCGATGGTGGCATGGACGTCGCGCGGCCGGTCGGGCACGAATTCGAGCGAGGTGACTTCACCGACGCGGATGCCGTTGAACAGCACCGCAGCGCCCACGAGCAAGCCGGGAACGGGACCATTGAACACGACCTGGTAGCTCTCGCGCTTGCCGATGCCGCCGGTGTTGTTGAGCCAGTAGACGAAGCCGAACACGGCGACGATCGCCGCCAGGACGAAGGCGCCGACAACGATAAAGGGTGCGCGCGTTTCCATTGATGTCGTTCCGTTAACCGTTGAGATGAAGCATTTGCGCTCGCGCGCCATGGAAATAGGCCCGCACCCAGGGATGGTCGGATTCCAGCACCGATTTCAGCGGACCGAGCGCGGCGATCTTGCCGTCGGCCAGCGCCGCGACGCGGTCGCAGACCGCGTAGAGCGTGTTGAGGTCGTGGGTGACCATGAATACGGTGAAGCCGAGCGTCCGCTGCAGCGTCTTGATCAGGGAATCGAATTCGCCGGCGGCGATCGGGTCCAATCCGGACGTCGGCTCGTCCAGGAACAGGAGCGCAGGATCGAGCGCGAGCGCACGCGCCAGCGCCACGCGCTTGACCATGCCGCCGGAAAGTTCGGAAGGAAACTTGTCGCCATCATCGACGGTGAGGCCGACCATCTCGAGCTTCGCATTGGCGATCTCGTCCAGCAGCGACGGCGACAGATGCGCGGCCTCGCGCAGCGGGAATTGCACGTTCTGCCGCGCGTTCAGCGCCGAGAACAGCGCGCCCTGCTGGAACAACACGCCGCTCCTGCCGCCGTTTTCGGCAAGCTCGATGATGCCGCCGCGTTTCGGCAGCAATCCGATGATCGTGCGCATCAGCACGGATTTGCCGCCGCCGGACGCGCCGACGAGGCCCAGGATTTCGCCCTGACGGACATCGAGATTGAGATGATCGAGCACGATCTTGCGGCCGAAGCCGACGACAAGATCCTGCACGTGGATGGCGATACGTTCTTCGGTCACGGCTACATTCCGATCGAGGCGAAGAACACGGCGAACAGGCCGTCGAGCACGATGACCAGGAAGATCGACTTGACGACGGAGGACGTCGTCTGCTGCCCGAGCGATTCCGCGCTGCCCTTGACGCGAAGCCCTTCGCTCGCCGCGATCAGGCCGATGACCAGCGCCATGAACGGCGCCTTGATCATGCCGACCTCGAAACTGTTGATCGAGACCGCCTCATGCAGCCGCGCGATGAAGATCGCCGGGCCCATGCCGCCATAGAGCCAGGTGACGAGCCCGCCGCCATAGAGCGCAGCCATCGAGCCCAAGAAGGTGAGGATCGGCAGCGCGATCACCAGCGCCAGCACGCGCGGCAGGATCAGCACCTCGACCGGATCGAGGCCCATGGTCGTGAGCGCATCGATCTCCTCGCGCATCTTCATCGAGCCGATCTCGGCGGTGTAGGCGCTGCCGGAACGTCCGGCCACCATGATCGCGACGATCAGGACGCCGAGCTCGCGCAGCACCAGGATGCCGACCATGTCGACGACGTAGGAATCGGCGCCGAACTTGCGGAAATGGAAAATGCCCTGCTGGGCGATGATGGCACCGATCAGGAACGTGATCAGCACCATGATCGGGATCGCACGCCAGCCGACCTGGCCGAGTTGATAGACGGTGGAGGTGAAGCGAAACGATCGCGGATGGCGCAGCGTGCGGAACAGCGCGATGCCGACACTGCCGAGCATGTCGAGAAAGACGATGGTCTCGGCAATGATGCCGCGTCCGACCCGCTCGAGCAGGTCGGCGAGCGCGTTGGTGCGGCGCGCAGGGGCCGGCGGCCTGCGGTTCAATTTCCGAACTTCGCCGATCAATCCGGAATAGCTGGCGGAAAGGCCGGTTATCTCGGCTTCGCTCGCTTGCGTCGTTCCGCCGCGCGCCAGTTTCTCGATCAGCCAGGCGCCCACGGTGTCCAGCGCGGTGATCCCGCTCAGGTCGATCTTGCGGATGCCCTGCGCAAGCCGCGGCTGGATGCCTGCGCACAGCCGCTCCAGAATCTCGACATTGGCAACCGTCCACGCGCCACGCGGATGGAGCGAGCGGACCGCGCCGTCATCCATGGTCAGGTCAGGGGCACTGTTCAAGATGATACCTCCGGAAGTCCGGAGGCGACTCTAGCCGGGCCGGCGGGCAATCGTTTGACACAGCGCAATAGATGCCCCAGCGGTCCGGAATCTTGGGGGCGTAACGCTGCCGCAGGGCTGTGCGGCAGCTTCGTAGCCCATTCGATCAGGGCCGGGGTCAATTCACTCCGGTTCCGCCACGCCCACTGCCGTCATTCCGGGCGATGCGCAGCGCGAGCCCGGAATCCGTTTCTCCACTGTTACCTGCTGCCTGATGGATTCCGGGCTCGCGCTGCGCGCGCCCCGGAATGACGGGCCGTTATTGCTGAGCTCGAGAGCGGCCCCGGGTTACGCTGGCGCTCCACCCGGGCTACAGGCCCTCTATCGCGCGAGCGCTGCTGACACCGATTCGGCCAGCGGCGTCGTCGGGCGACCGATGAGCGCGCTCAATTGCCTGGAGGCGTCATAGAGCGCGCCGTTGGCTGCTTTGGCATCGCTGTCCGCCAGGAGCGCCGCGAAGGCTTCCGGCAGACCGATCGACACCAGCGCAGCCTTGTAATCGGCCTCCGGCAAATCCCTGTAGACGACGGGCTTGCCGGACTGCCTGGCGATCTCAGCGGCATAGTCGGCGAGGGTGTAGCCATTGTCGCCGGCAAGCTCGTAGATCTGGCCCGCCTGGTTGTCGCGGCTTGCGAGCACGGCTGCCGCAGCCGCGGCGTAATCGGCGCGCGCGGCGAGGGAGAAGCGGCCATCCGCTGCAGAACCCAGCACAGCACCGTGCTGGATCGCGGCGGCAATATTCCCGGTGTAGTTCTCGGCGTACCAGCCGTTGCGGAGGAATACGAACGGCACACCGGATGCGCGGATCAGCGCTTCCGTCTTGCGGTGCTCCTCCGCCAGCGCCAGCGGGCTGGTGTCGGCATGGAGGATGCTGGTGTAGGCGAGCAGCTTCACGCCCGCCGCTTGCGCTGCATCGATGACATGGCCGTGTTGGCGGACGCGCTGCCCGATCTCGCTCGAAGAGATCAGAAGCACCTTGTCCACGCCTGTGAGCGCGGCCTTGACGGCGGCGGGGTCTTCATAATTGGCGGTGCGAAGCTCGATGCCGCGCTCCGCCAGGTCTTTGGCGGCGACGGGGTCACGGACGATGCCAACCAGATGCGCGCCGGGGGCGATCCGCAAAAGCTCGGCGATGACGAGGCGGCCCAACTGGCCGGTTGCCCCGGTGATGGCGATACGTTCGGAAATTGTCATGTTCCTCTTCCTGGTCTAAAATAGAGACCAAGCCTAGATACGAGGCCGCCGGAGATCGCGGAAGGAGGCAGGTTTTGGTGACAGGGTTACGCGAAAATAACCTTGGGTCGGCCCAGGAGTGCCTGGGGCAGCGCTTCCAGACCTGGCGCGGCGGCGAGTTCGACCTCGCGCTTTGCCCGGTCCGCGGCATCCTGGATCGTCTCGGCGACAAGTGGACCACGCTGATCTTGATCGTGCTCGCGCAGCGGCCGCATCGCTTCAGCGAGATTCGGCGGTCGATCCCCGACATCTCCAAGCGCATGCTGACGCAAACGCTTCGCGACCTCGAGCGCGACGGCATGATCACGCGCCGCGTGTTCCCGACCAAGCCGCCGAGCGTGGAGTACGGATTGACAGAGCTCGGCGAATCCCTGCTCGAACCCGTGGCCCAACTCGTCACTTGGGCGGAGACAAGCCAGACGAAGATCGCGATGGCGAGATCGGCGTTCGATGCGGCGGAAGCGTCACGGGGCTAGGCAGCCCCGGATCTCACGACGGATCGAAGCCGAGCGCGACTTCCACGGTCATGGAATCGGGAAGAGCCGGCGGTATCTGCGGCAGCGGCTGAGCGCGGCGAATGGTATCGATTGCGGCCTGATCGAGCACGGCTTGACCGGAGCTGGTCTTGACCCAGGCGCCGAGCAATTTCCCGTCTCGGCCGACCGAGAAGACCGCAAGCACCGTCCCCTGCAGATGCTGCCGCTTGGCGGCCTGCGGATAGCGCTGGAATTTGTCGATATGACGCACCAGGATGTCCCTGAACTGCAGCTTCGCGGGGGTTGGCACGGCGTCCGCGGAACGCAGCGGGATCCTGCTCGAAACGGCCGCTTCGGAAGACGACGTCTCTTCGACCGGCAGTGCCGCGAGCGTGTTGCGCGACATCTCGGCCGGCGTCTCAGTCGGAGCCTTGCCCGGGTTTGCTGCGTTCACGGCCGTTGACTGCGAAGCTTGGTTCACGGGAATCGGCAGCGGATCCGGACGCGGCAACAGCCGGACCTCGACGACTGCCGTCGGCTCGGCCTGCCCGCCAGCCCTGTGGAGCTGAAGGTGAAGCCAATACACGCCGCCCACGAAAAGTAACCCGACGATCGCCGGAAACAGCATCAGCCGAAAGCCCTGCCCGAACAGCGAGGCATCCGGATCGTCATCGGTTACGAAGGATTTCATCGCGCAGTGCTTACCGTGACGATCGCGCGCACGGGCTGAGGGGCTTCAGCGCCGACATGCGCGCCCAATAGCGAACCCCGCGCCAGCATCCGGTTATCTCGTTCGTGCCTGTCTTCCGTGGAATCATCCGGCCCGCAAAGCGGCTCGCAAGCGAGGGGCGCGGCTTCGGCCGGAAGCTAGCTCATATAGCCTCTTTGTGACAGAAATCTACTCTGGCCAAGCTCCCGGCAAGGCCTATTCGAGCGTGATGAGATGGCTAGAGCATGAGCCGGAAAACCGCTTCACACTTTTCCGGATCATGCTCTAGAACAGCAGGACGCCGTCGTCGTGCACCTCCGGCTCGGGCCGGTGCGGCGTGGATTTCGACATCACGCCGAGGCGCTGCAGGACGTCCCGATGGACCTGCCGCTCCCGTTCCATCGTGTACTGCGCGAACAGATCGTCCAGCACCGCCTCATCGCTCGAAGTCAGCGACAGCTTTCCGATCGTTGCGCTCGACGCCTCGAGGCGCGAGGCAGCAGCCGGGAGGGACGCGGATGCCTCGCCGAGCGCGGTCATCAGATCGTGGGCACCACCCATCAAGGCCTCGAATTCGGCACCCTCGTGGACGAGCCGGTCCATCAACCGATCGAGCCGCGCGTTGCCGGCCTCGACCTCCTGCAGCGTTTGCAGAATCGACGGCTCGAGCCTGGTCAATTGCGCGGGATTTCCATGAGCGCGCAACTCCTTGAGATCGCCTGCAGCGCGCTCGATGCGGTCGAGGATCGGCTTCAGCCTGGAAGCGCCGGCGGAGACCTGATCCGCGGTCATCTTGAGCTCGTTGGCGATCACGACGAACGCATTGCCCTTCACGCCCAGATGGCCGGCCTTGAGGCTGGCATTCATGCCGATCAGGATGATGTCGACGACGGCCTCGCCAAGGCCCGTGATCGCCAGACGAAACTTGCCGAGCGTATCCTCGACGACGGAGAGGGCAGCATCGACCGATCTGCCCGAATTCTCGCAGGTCGCAATCAGCTCCGAGGCCTGCGCCAGCGTTTGCTTGATGACGGCAAGGAATGACCGGGCCTCGCCGCCATGGCCGCCATATACCGAGCGACCTTGCGCAACCACGCCGGTCGCATCGGCAAGGATGGCATTCAGCGAACGGACGATCGCGCCGATATCATCGCCGAACTCGCGATCCGCATCCTTGAGTTGCGCGGCCTGGAGCTGGCAGATGATCTGGGCTCTTTGCGCACTGGCATCCGCTTCGAGCGCCGGAACGGTGCTTACTGCTGCGACAGCGACACGACGCAAGCCGCCGCAGACATGCTCCAGACGTTGCCGCGTGCTGTCGCCCGACTGCAGCGAGATGATCGCGCTGCCGACGGCATCGGCGATCTTCTTGGTGCTCCTGCCCGCGAGCTCGACAAGATGGACGCTCTTGTCCTGCTGCTCGCGCATCCCTGCATAGGCCGAGATCAGACCGGCGCTCGCCGAGAGAAGCTGCCCCCGATAGAGCTTCTCGAATTCCTTCTGCCTGTTGAGCGCAGTTTCGACCGCTACCGACAGCAGCTTCTGATCGCGCGCGCAGCCTTCGATCGAACGCTGCACCGATTGCCCGAGCTCGAATACCTCCTTTGTGAAATCAAGGAAGCTGTCGCGCTCGCCGTCCAGCGACGCCGCCTCGATGCGCGCGCTCCGCGCGATGATGGAGATCATCTGGATATGCTTAAAGAGCGGTGCGATCTGCGCGGATGCGGCCTCGGCGTCCTCACCGATCCGGCCGAGAAGCGCGCTTTCCGCCGGCAGTGCCTCGGCCAGCGCGTTCAAGCAGCCGGCGATATCCTGAAGCGCCGTCGAGGCGCCTTCGATCTCCGCGCCCGACATTTCGCGCGAGAGGCCGGTGAGCGCGCCCTCGAGCTCCTTGAACAGGGCGTGACCGCGACCGAGATGATTGCCGACCTTGGCAAAACTATCCTCGATGCGGGACGACACCTCCTCGACGGAGGCAACTGCCGCAGCAACCATGCCGGTCTGGATGTCGGGAGAGGTCATTGCATCATTCCGTCAGCGCAGGTTGTCCGGCCTGGTGCCAGAGCATGATCTCGCGCGCGATGTGGTTGAGCGAAACCACCTTCTCCACGGCGCCGTGCGCGATCGCCTCTTTCGGCATGCCGAACACCACGCAGCTCTCTTCGTCCTGCGCGCGCGTCGCCGCGCCAAGCTTGCGCATCTCCAAAAGGCCCCTCGCGCCGTCGTCGCCCATCCCCGTCATGATGATGCCGAGCGCATTGCGGCCGGCATATTGGGCCGCCGAACGGAACAGGACGTCGGCCGAGGGCCGATGCCGCGACACCGGCGGGCCGTCCTTGATGGCGATGCTGTAACGCAGGCCGGTTCGTTGCAGCAGCATGTGGCGCGCGCCGGGCGCGATATAGGCGCAGCCCGGCTGCACCGGCTCGCCATCCTCCGCCTCTTTCACCGTGATCTGGCAGGCGGCGTTGAGACGCCGCGCGAACGCCGCGGTGAAGCCCTGCGGCATGTGCTGAACGATCAGGATCCCCGGGCAACTCGGCGGCAGCGCCTCCAGCACGTCGAGCAGCGCCTCGGTGCCGCCGGTCGAGACGCCGATGCAGACGATGCGTTCAGTGGTCGGCCGCGAACGCCCCTGGATCGGCGGCGGCATGATGGCATCGGCAGTCAGCTTCTTCTCGACGCTGCGCCGCTGCTGGCGTGGGCGCACGCGCGCACGCGCCGCCGACTTCACCGCTTCGCGCAGCCGGTTTGAACATTCCAGCAGCGCCTGCCGGGTATCGATCCGTGGCTTTGGAACGATATCGACCGCGCCGGCCTCGAAGGCTTCGAACATCTGATCGGAGCCCTCTTCGGTGAGCGACGAGCAGATGATCACCGGGATCGGGCGCTGCGCCATGATCTTGCGCAGGAACGTGATCCCATCCATGCGCGGCATCGCGATGTCGAGGATGATCACGTCGGGCAATTCGTTCTGCAGCCGCCGCGCCGCAGCGAACGGATCGGAGGCGGTCGCCATCACCTCGATATCCGGATCCTCGCTCAGGATGGTCGTGAGAATTTGGCGTACCGACGCCGAATCGTCCACGATCAGCACGCGAAGTTTCTGCTTTGGCATTGCCGTGCGCTCCACGTCGCTAGACTCTAAAAACTGTCGGCTGAACCTGCTTCAACGTCGGCACCGTGTTGTGGATCATCGATTCGGAATGCCCCACCAGCAGATAGCCTCCCGGCCGTAAGTGCGAGCAAAGCTGATCGACGACCTTGCGCTGCGTCTGCCTGTCGAAATAGATCAGGACGTTCCGGCAGAAGATGATGTCGACGTCGCGGTCCACCGGATAACTGGAATCCATTAAATTCATCCGCATGAAATTCGTCAGTCGCCGCAATTCCGGCACCACGCGGACTTCGTTGCTCGATCGGTCCTTCGACGACAGGAAGTAGCGCTTCACGAACTCGGAAGGGACCGGCGCGATGACGTCGCGCGTGTAGATGGCGGCTTTGGCAAGCCGCAGCACCGCGGTCGAGATGTCCGTTCCGAGGATGCGAAACTGGAACCTTGTGCCAGACCTCGTCATGTCGTCGAGAACCATCGCGGTCGTATAGGCTTCCATGCCCGTCGAGCAGGCCGCGCTCCATATCTTCAACCCGTGCGAGCCGCGGCCGCGCGGCTTCAGGAGCGCCGGCACCGCGACCTCCTTCAAGAAGGTGAAATGCGCCGGCTCGCGGAAGAAATCCGTCTTGTTGGTCGTGACCACATCGATCAGATGGGTCAGCTCGTTGTCGGGCAGGCCATTGTCGAACAGATGCTCGACATATTCGTTGAGCCCGGAATAGTTGAGCGCGCGGACGCGCTTGTGCAGCCGCCCTTCCAGCATCAGGCGCTTGCCGGCAGGCAGCTTGATGCCGACCTGCCCCTCGATCAATTCAGCGATCGTGCGGAATTGACGATCGGATAGATGTACCCCGGCCCCCGGCATCGCCGATGTCGCAGATCTAGGCTGCGGCAGATGCGTCGACGCGGGCCTTGTCGGCGGACACTTCCGCATCGGCCATCAATCGTGCGAGATCGAAGATGATGACGAACTTTTCTCCCTTGCGTCCGATGCCCGCGATGTAGTCGGATTGCCAGCGTCCGCCGACCGAGGGCACGGGACCGATCGAGTCCTCGTCGATATCGGTGACCTCGAACACGCAGTCCGCCACGAAGCCGACGCCAACCAGGCGGTCGTTCATCGGCACGTCCAGGATGATGATGCGCGTCGCCTCCGTCGCCGGCACGCTCGGCAGATCGAGCTTCAGCCGGAGGTCGACGATCGGATAGCCGCTGCCGCGCACGTCGATCATGCCGAGCATGAAATGCGGCGCGTGCGGCAGACGCGAAATCGGCCGCATGTCGAGGATTTCGCGGACGTTACAAATGCTGATGCCGAAGGTCTCCCCGGCGAGACCGAGCGTCAGATATTGAGCGGTGCCGGCCATGTTGCGTCCTTCCGGTCAGAGATCGCGGGGAATCGCCTCGAAGGCCAGGCCCCGCGTGTTTCTTTTCTGAGCATGATCTTTTCGGAAAATCGGTTCCCCACTTTTCCGGATCATGCTTTAGCGCTGAAAATCGGCGTCGCGATCGTCGCTGTCTTCCATCGCGAAGGCGAAGCCACCGCCGGCGGCGGCCTTGAGCGCGCGTGCCGGCTTGGCGACGGGCTTGCGCTCGGCGGCTGCCATGCTCGCGGCTTTCGCGCGGAGCTGGCCGACGGCGCGGTCGATCGGCATTGCCGTCGCCGGCCTGTCCTTTGCCTGGTCGATACGGAAATAGGCGATCGTCGACTGCAGCTGTTCGGCCTGGGAGGCCAGTTCTTCCGAGGTCGAGGAGACCTGCTCCGATGCGCTGGCGTTCTGCTGGCCGACCTTGTCGAGCTGCTGGATCGCCTGGTTGATCTGCGCCGAGCCGACATCCTGCTCGCGGCAGGCCGCCGTGATCTCTTCCACCAGCTCCGCCGTCCGCTTGATGTCAGGCACCAGCTTGGCCAGCATGCTGCCCGCTTCCTGTGCCACCTTCACGCTCTCCGCCGACAGCGTGCCGATCTCGGCTGCGGCCGCCTGGCTGCGCTCGGCGAGCTTGCGAACTTCGGAGGCGACGACTGCAAACCCCTTGCCGTGCTCGCCGGCGCGCGCGGCCTCGACCGCCGCGTTCAGGGCGAGCAGGTCGGTCTGCCGCGCGATCTCCTGCACGATGGTGATCTTTTCGGCGATCGTCTGCATTGCCTCGACGGCGCGGCCGACCGCGGCGCCGCTGGCTTCGGCATCCTTCGCCGACTGCCCCGCGATCTTTTCGGTCTGGTTGGCGTTCTCGGCGTTCTGCTTCACGTTGGCCGCCATTTCCTCCATCGAGGAGGAGGCTTCTTCGGCCGAGGAGGCCTGCTCGGTCGCGCCTTGCGAGAGCTGTTCGGCGCTGGCCGAGAGCTCCTGGCTGCCGGCCGAGACGTTCTGCGCCGCCGTCAGCGCTTCCGCGACGATCGTGCGGAGCTTCTCGACCATGCGCTGCAGGGCCATGCCGAGCGTATCCTTGTCCGACAAGCGCTTGGCATCGACGGTGAGATTGCCCTGCGCGATCTCGTTGGCGACAGCCGCCGTTCCGTTCAGGTTCACGGTCATCGCATTCAGCGACTTGACGAGGTCGCCGATCTCGTCGTTGCTGACAACGTCGATCTTCTGGCTGAGATCACCGATCGCAACCGCATCGGCAAGGTTTACGGCACGGCTGAGTCCGCGGCTGATGTTGAGCGCAATCCAGGTCGCCGCCACCACCGCGATCACGAGCGAGGTGAGCACCAGGATGACCAACAGCATCTCGGCGCGCGCCCCGTCCTGCCTTGCCTGCTCGGTCTGCTCGGCCATCGCCGACTTGACGAGCGAGATGTAGGCGTTTGCGGCTTCCAGCGCGTCGGCCACCACCTTGCGACCGTCGTTCATCGAACGATCCGTCGCCGCCGCCTTGTCGACCTTCGCGAGGCGGACCGTCTCATCCTGATAGGCATTCATCTTGACGTAGGCGGCCGAGAAAGCATCGATCAGCCTTTTGCCCCTGTCGGTTGCTCCGGCATAGATCTCGTCCCTGGTCTTGAGCAGCGGCTCGCGAATCTTCGCGAGGTCGGCAACGAACTGGTCATAGTTCTTTTCCGAAGCGATGATGGAGTTCTTCTCGGCCCGCACCTGAAGCAGGATGCCCTTTTCGAGTTCGGCGGCCTTGTCCATGCGTCCGGCCCGCGAAACGAGACTCTCGGCCGTGCCGACCATGTCGCTGAGCTTCACGTAGCCCACCGCGCCCGCGACCATGGACAACAGGATGACAAGGCCAAAGGCGCCGGCCAATTTTGCTTTTACGGTAAGTCTCATTTCAGCCCCCAAGAGAATGCTCGAATTGTTGGTCGGACCGCAATCAATCCAACCTGCCAGCCCACCAACGCTTCACTCCTCAGCGCTGAAAATCAGCGTCGCGGTCGTCCCCGTCTTCATCCAGCTCGAAAGCGAAGCCGCCGCCATTGGCAACCTTGAGGGCGCGACGGCCCTGCGGCTTCGCCGCGGCGGCCGGCGGCTTCCTGGCGCCGCGATCGGCGGCCGCCATTGTCGCAGCCTTCGCGCGCAGTTGGCTGACCGCCTTGTCGATCGGCGCGGCGGCGGCCTTGCGGCCATGGTCGATGCGGAAGAAGGCGATCGTCGACTGCAACTGCTCGGCCTGGGAGGCCAGCTCTTCCGAGGTCGAGGAAACCTGTTCGGATGCGCTGGCGTTCTGCTGGCCGACCTTGTCGAGCTGCTGGATCGCCTGGTTGATCTGCGCCGAACCGACATCCTGCTCGCGGCAGGCCGCCGTGATTTCCTGGACCAGGTCCGCGGTTTTCTTGATATCGGGCACGAGCTTGGCAAGCATGCTGCCCGCCTCTTGCGCGACCTTCACGCTCTCCGTTGACAGCGTGCCGATCTCGGCGGCGGCCGCCTGGCTGCGTTCGGCGAGCTTGCGCACTTCGGAGGCGACCACGGCAAAGCCCTTGCCATGCTCGCCGGCGCGCGCGGCCTCGACCGCGGCGTTCAGGGCGAGCAGGTCGGTCTGCCGCGCGATCTCCTGCACGATCGTGATCTTTTCGGCGATCGTCTGCATCGCTTCGACGGCGCGGCCGACTGCGGCGCCGCTGGCCTCGGCATCCTTGGCCGATTGCGCCGCGATCTTCTCGGTTTGGTTGGCGTTGTCGGCGTTCTGCTTCACATTGGAGGCCATCTCCTCCATCGAGGAGGAGGCTTCTTCAGCCGAGGACGCCTGCTCGGTCGCGCCCTGCGAGAGCTGCTCGGCACTGGCCGAAAGCTCCTGGCTGCCGGCCGAGACGTTCTGCGCCGCGGTCAGGGCTTCCGACACGATCTGCCGCAGTTTCTCGACCATCACGTTCAGCGACTTCACGAGATCGCCGATCTCATCATTGCTGGCATTGGGAATGGTCTTGCTGAGATCGCCATCGGCGACTGAGCCTGCAAGATCGACCGCACGTCCGAGCGAGCGGCTGATGCTGATCGAAATCCAGAGCGCCGCCGCGACCGCAACCGCGAGCGAGATACCAATCAGGGTCATCAACATCAGTTGCGCCTGGTGGCCCGCCTCCTTCGATTGGACAGCCTGCTCGGCCATCTGCCTCTTCGTATTCGCGACATAGGCGCCCATGGCCTCGAGCGCATCGGCGACGACCTTGCGTCCCTCATGCATCGAGCGCTCCGTGGCCTTGGCCTTGTCGGTCTTCGCCAGCTTGATGGTATCTTCCTGGAAGGCGTTCATCTTGGCGTAGGCGCCCGCAAACGTGTCGAGCAGCTTCCTGCCGGCCTCGCTTGCCAGTGCGTAGACCTCGTCCTTTATCTTGAGCGCCGCCTCGCGGGTCTTCGCTGCCTCCGCGGCAAACTGCTCGACGTCGGCTTCCGTCCCCAGAATCGCATTCTTCTCCGCTCGAAGCTGGAGCAGGATGTCCTTTTCGATCTGCGTCGCCTTCTCCATCCGCGTGGCGCGCAGCACCATGCCGTCGGCGGTCTCCATCATGTCGCCGAGCTTCATGTAGGCGACACCGCCCGCGACCGCGGACAGGACGATGATCAAACCGAACGCAACGGCCAGCTTGGCCTTGACCGTAAATCTCATGTGCAGCCCCCAACCTCAGTCTCGCCCCCGAGACGTCCTCAATTCAGGATACGTTCCATATTCGGTACGATGACGAACTCTTCACGCCACTTGGTGATGAAGCGGATGAACTCCGGCTTCCAATGCATGCCGACGCGCGGCGTCTGCTGCACGTCGGTCCGCGAGATCTCGGTGACCTCGTAGACCTTGTCGGCGGTGACGCCGACCAGGACCGGCTCATTGTCGATGCCGACCTCGATCACGACGATCCGTGTCTCCGTGGAGGCTTCGGTCTGCGGCATCCCGAAACGGATGCGCAGGTCGGCCAGCGGAATGACATTGCCGCGCACATTGATCACGCTGGGCACGAACGAGCGCGAGCCGGCCACTTTCGTCGCGGGAACCGGATCGATGATCTCGCGCACCAGGCCGGCATCGAGCGCGAATTTCTCGTCGCCGAGCCCGATCATGACCACCTGCATCGAACCGTCCTGGACGGTCCCGGCGCCCTGCTGCGGATCTTTCGCCATCTATGCCGCCTCGCTCATCTGCTGCTTTTCCGCTCGCGACTGCGCCAGCGCGACGAGTTGCGCCACGTCGAGAATAAGCGCGGCCGTGCCGTCACCGAGGATGGTCGCGCCGGAAAAGATCGTGACGTCGGAATGCAGTTTCGAAAGCGACTTGATGACGGTCTGATGATTGCCGATGATCTGGTCGGCAACCAGCCCGACGCGCGTCTCGCCGGTCGAGATGATGATCGTCTTCTGATGCTGTCCGGGCATACCCGACACGTCGAGAATGTCGCGGAGCCGCAGGAAGGGCACGAGATTGCCGCGCACGTTGAGGAAATTGCGCCCACGCGAACGCTCGTCGTCCGCCGTGAGCTCGACGCACTCCTCTACCGCCGGGAGCGGAATGATGTAGCGGCCCTCGCCGACCCGGATCAGCAATCCCTCGATGATCGCAAGCGTCAGCGGCAGGCGCAGCGTGACATTCGTTCCCTCGCCGGTCTTTGTCGACAGATCGATCGAGCCGCGCATATTCTCGATGGTGCGCTTGACCACGTCCATGCCGACACCGCGGCCGGACAGCGCGGAGATGGTCTGGGCGGTCGAGAACCCCGGATGGAACAGGAATTGATGGATCTCATGATCCGACATCGCGGCACCGGGCGCGATCAGCCCCTGCTCTTCCGCCTTGGCGCGGATGCGCGCGGTGTTGAGCCCGCCGCCATTGTCCTTGACGGTGACGAGAACCTGTGCGCCGGAATGGACGGCCTGCAGCTCGATCCGCCCCTGCTCGGTCTTGCCGGCCGCCGCGCGCGTTGCGGAATCCTCGATGCCGTGGTCGACCGCATTGCGGATCAGGTGCACGAGCGGATCGGCAAGACATTCGATCATGGTCTTGTCGAGCTCGGTATCCTCGCCCGAGGTGACGAATTCGACCGGCTTGCCGAGGTCGCGGGACAGATCGTGGACCAACCTTCGGAAGCGGCCGAACAGGGAGCCGATCGGCACCATCCGCGCGCCCATCGTGGTGTCGCGCAGGCTTCCCGCCAGCCGCTCGATTTCCTCCGCGATCATCTTGATCGAGAGATCGGAGCCGGCTGCGGCCAACTGGCTGAGCCGCGCCTGGGCGATGACGAGCTCTCCGACCCGGTCCATCAACTCATCGAGCCGTTCGGCCTGGACGCGGACGGTGGCGATGCCGCGCTCTTCCGCGCGCTTCGGCTCGTCGCGCTTCCGTTCCGGCGGCGTCGCCGGCTCCGCCGCAGCGGGGACCGAGGAAGCGGTCGGCGCCGGGGCCGGAACCGGAGGAGCCACCGGCTCGGCTTCCGCCATTGCGAACGTCGGCGCCGCGCGCTCGACCTGCGCCAGCGGCACCAGCGTCAGCTTCATCTCGTCCTGCACGAACATGAAGACGTCGTCGATAGCGTCCTTGTCGCAACCGCTATGCAGCGTGACGTCCCATTTCAGGTAGCAGTCCTCGGGCTCCAGCTCGTCCAATAGCGGCACGCCATCGGTGACCGGCACGACGAAGCAGGGACCGAGCTTGCAGAGATCATCCAGGAGGTCGAGCGGATTGGAGCCGTTGCGGAGAATATGTGACTCGAATTCGAGGCGCAGTTGCCAGCCCGCCGGTCGGCTCTCGCTTGCCGGCGGGGTGTCGATCTCAGACTCGACCGGCAGGACCTGCTCGACAGGTGAAACGAAACGCTTCAGATCATCCAGGATGGCGTCGCCGATGATCGAATCGGCGCTGTCAGGCGCTTCGATCAGGGCGCGGATGTAATCCTTTGCAGCCAGCGCGACCGCGATCAGCTCCTGGGTCGGCTTGATCTCGCCTTTGCGGACCAGCTCGAAGGCGGTCTCGAATTCGTGGGTGAACGCGGCGACCTTGTCGAAGCCGAACATCGCTCCGGAGCCCTTGATGGTATGCAGGGCGCGAAACGCCGAGTCGACCAGCTCGCGGTCATCGGGACGCAGGCCAAGATCAAGCAGGGCGCCTTCGAGCGTTTCGAAAAGCTCGCTCGCCTCCTGACGGAATATCTCCGTCGGGTCCATGCTGCTCATGACCGCACCAGCTTGTTAACCACCGCGAGCAATTGCTCAGGCTTGAAGGGCTTGGTGATCCATCCGGTGGCGCCGGCGCTCTTGGCTTCCTGCTTCACCGCGTCGTTGGACTCGGTGGTGAGGAAAACGATCGGCAGGCCGACCTGCGACGGCAGCTTGCGCAGGGCCCTTATCAGTTCGAGGCCGTTCATGACGGGCATGTTGAGGTCGGTGATCACGAGATCAAGCTTGCCCGCCTGCGCCTTCGCCAGGCCCTGCGCGCCGTCGCCCGCCTCGATCACGTTGTGACCGGCCGGCTCGAGCACGACCTTGATCATCTGGCGGATGCTGGGGGAATCATCGACCGTCAGGACCGTAGCCATCACGCGCCATCCTTGTTGTGAAAATGTTGGTCGATCATCGCATCGCTGGAGAAGCCTGCGCGGCGAAGGGTATTGCGGAGGCTTTGCGAGAATGCAGTCAGGACGACCGGGCGGCCCTGCGCCTTGCCGGTCTCCGCGGTGGAAAGCAAAAGCTGGATCGAGGTGACGTCGGCCTTGTCGACAGCGGAGCAGTCGATCTCGAGCCGATCATTGCGGCTGAAGGCCTCGCGGATCGTGTCGTAGACTTGGCGGATCGACGCGATGCTGCAGTCCGGTGGCAACTGCAGCCACCGTTTGGACTCTGTCACGTCAGCCATTCACCGCCCCCGCATTCCCAGAAATTCGCTTTAGCCGGAATGCGAATCTCTTTCGGCCGAAGTATCGGCAGAGATGGTGATTAAGATGTTAATCAACCGCGATTCCATGCAAGATGACCGTAGGATTACGGTGCGCGGGATTCGACGGGTAGCCTGGTAGGATTCGCGACTGCATTCACGCGCATCAAAAAAGCCATGCAATCGGCGATTGTCAGGCTTAGGTCGACGTTAAGAGCCTGCACAGTAGCTCTCGGTCTCGTACAACCGACCGTACGTACCAGGACGTCAGATGCTTACACAAGCGCTTCTCGTTGACGACAGCCGTTCTGTCCTCGACTTCCTCACGCGGCTCCTGGAAGCCGACGGTACCGTGCAGGTCACGGCGTACACCTGTCCGCTGCAGGCGATGACATCGGCGATGCAGCGCCAATATGACATCGTCCTCGTTGACTATGAGATGCCGAGAATGGACGGCGTCACATTCATCCGCGAACTCCGTGCGATCGAGAACTTCGGCAATATTCCGATCGTGATGATCACCTCGGTACAGACGGACGACGTGCGCATGCAGGCGCTCGAGGCCGGCGCCACCGATTTCCTGCCGAAACATCCGCAAACTCTGGAGACCAGGGTCCGGCTGAGAAATCTCATCCGGCTCGGCATTGCCGTTCGGCAACTGAACGACCGCGCAGCCGATCTCGTCCGGGAAGTTGCCAGCGCCACGCAGAAGCTGCAGGAGCGCGAGGAGGAGATCATCCTTCGTCTGGCGCTCGCCGTCGAATACCGCGATAACGATACCGGCGAGCACACGCTTCGGGTAGCGAAATACAGCCGCATCATCGCCGAAGAACTCGGCCTGCCGCCGCGGCTCATCCGCGACATCTATCTTGCGGCCCCCCTGCACGACGTCGGCAAGGTCGCGATACCCGACAGCATTCTGCTCAAGCCCGGCCGGCTGAATGCGGAGGAGATCGCGATCATACGCACCCACGCCGTGATCGGCGGACGCATTCTCGCCGACAGCCATTGCGAGCTGATCCAGCTTGGAGCCGAGATCGCTGCCGCTCATCACGAACGCTGGGATGGCAGCGGCTATCCCAACGGGCTCAGGGAAACCGACATTCCGATCGCGGCCCGCGTCGTCGCAGTCGCCGACGTCTTCGATGCGCTGACAATGAAGCGTCCCTACAAGGATCCGATGCCGCTTGCGGACGCGCGTCGTTACCTCGAGGACAGCAAGGCGCGCCAATTCGATCCCGCCTGCGTCGAGGCCTTCCTGTCACGCTGGAACGAAGTCGTGACGATCGCCACCGGGCAACATGCGATAGCACCGTGGCAGGCCGAAATGCGCACGCTTTCGACGGCCGTCTAGCTTCAACTGAAACCAAGCTGCTGGCGCGGGATGATTTTTCCTCGAAGCATCATCGCGCTCTATCTTCTTGTTTGAGCATGATCTTTTCGGAGAACCTGTATCCCGCTTTGCGCTAACGCGGCCCTCCGGGTCCGGATCATGCTCTGAGTTGTGTAACGTCGTTGTGAGCGGGCAGCTCCCGCCTGCAACCTGCGCACGAATGCGCTCACGCGGCATTGAGAGAACGTGAGAAGACGCGCTCTTTAAACAGGGTGTCGCGATCCGCACTTCGAAAGGGGAGCCACGCTCCATTGGCTCCGCTTCCTGATGGAGAATACCCATGTCTGCAATCAAGCTCTTGTCGATCGCGCTGGTCGCTGCGGCGACGCTTGCAACTCCCGCGATGGCTCGCGAACACACGCGCCACGCTCTGCGTGCCAATGCCGCTGCCGTTGCGGCGCCGGAGCAGGTCTATGTCGGCGGACCGGGCTGCGTTCCCGCCCCGCGGGTAGGCGCGTTTGCCTCGCAGCCCTGGACCGACGGCAACGTTCCCTGTGAACCCGGCACCGGCTATGGCTATTACGGCTACGGCTATTACTGATCCGGTTGCTTCGGACCACCGTTGAACGAGTGTCCTGTCAGTCGAGCTGACGGTCGAAACTGAAGAGGCCGGACCGCTTGTGCGGTCCCGGCCGCTTTTTTTATTGGTAGTATCGTAGATTCAAATCCCGCTGTCCGGCGCATGCGCGCATCAGTGGATTAGCGCTGCGCTATTGCTGCGCTCCGCGCAGCGCTGCGCAAAGAAAATCCCAAGCGATATCTCACTGCATTCCTAAAGACGAATTTAGTGGATGCGCCGCCGAACGCGCCTACTTTCAAGCCGTCGGAGAATCCGGTCGGCTCGGTCGGCTGGCGCATTCGATGCGGGGCGCTTCATTCACGGAGAGGAAGTGTCATGATGAGACGATTGACAGCGATCCTGGCAACGACCCTGCTTGCAGGATTGTTCACAGCGAATGCCGCTGTCGCGCAAGTGACGGGCATGGCGACGCCGACTCCGACGCTTGACGCAACCTCTCCGCTCGGCAGCGCGGGCTCGCCGGTCTCGCCAACGGGAATTCCGCTGGGCGCAACCGAGCTCTCATCCGCGGGAGTCAGTCCGCTCGCGGCTCCCGCGACGGGCACGATTGCAATTCCAAGCAGCGGCACGGTCTGTTCGACAGTTGGAACAGCGCCGACCCAGATGTTCGGATCGACCGCCACCTTCGACGGCGCCGGAATGGCGGTCGGATCGACCGCGCCTGCAACCGCGGCCATGGCGGGCAATACGGCCGCGACACCGGGCATATCGCCCGTGATTTCACCGACATCGGGCGTGTCGACGACGTCAGGCACGCTGGAGAGCTCGGGCATGGCGACAGCATCCGGCATCATCGACACGTCGGGAACGTCCGGGATGTGCGGTTCGGGCTCGACCAGCGTCATTGCATCATCGACACCGTCATCGACCTCGCCCACGACAATGGGCGGTGTCAATCGAACCGGCATTCCCCTCGACTCGACCGAGATCGGCAACCTCGGCGTCAGCTCGGCGGCGCCGGTGCCGACACCCGGCGTATCGCTCCTTCCAGGCGTCGTTGGACCGGTTGCGGCCCTCCCGACCGTGCCGACGGTTCTCACTCCCGCTCCAACCGCCTCCACCTCCACGATGGCAGGCAGTGCCTGCTCAATCCTCACTGCGGGCAGTGTCACGTCATCGGCAGCTATTCCGGGTTGCTAACAAATCTCTCAGCGAAGCCCAGACCATGAAAAAGAAGATCGTTGTCGGTGCCGTCATGCTGACCGCCGCAGTGGCGACCGGCGCTCTGCTCCACGCCATGCATGACTTCCCGTTCGAGACGGCCGCCGCGGCGCCGGCCCGGCCGTCCCCGGTGCCGATCGTCGCCGGAACGGTCAGCCAGCACGACGTGCCGATCTATCTGACCGGCGTCGGCACCGTGATCGCCTACAACACCGACGTGGTGCGCGCCCAGATCCAGGGGCAGATCTTCACCATCAACTTCACCGAAGGCCAGCATGTGCATGCCGGCGACCTGCTGGCGCAGATCGATCCGCGCCCCTATCAGGCGCTAATCGATCAGTACACCGGAGCACTGGAACGCGATCAGGCACAGCTCGCCAACGCCAATGCCAACCTCGTCCGTTACACCCAGTTGGGGGCCAAAGGCTGGGCGACACCGCAACTGATCGAAACCCAGAAGGCGCAAGTCGGGCAGTTGGACGGCGCGATCACAACCGACAAGGCGCTGATCGAGGCCGCGAAGGTGCAGCTCAGCTTCACGCGCCTGACCTCACCGATCGACGGCGTGGTCGGGATCCGCCAGATCGACGTCGGCAACATCATCAGCCCGTCGAGCACGAACGGCCTCTGCGTGGTGACCCAGCTCGATCCGATTTCGCTGATTTTCACACTTCCGGAGACGGTCCTGCCGCAAATTCAGAAGCAGCAGCAAATCACCAAGGCGCCGCTCACCGTCCTCGCCTATAACCAGGACGACACGATCGAGCTCGGCCAGGGCCAGCTTGGCCTCGTCAACAACGAGATCCTGCAGACCACGGGCTCGATCCAGCTCAAGGCCAATTTCTCCAACAAGGAGAACAAGCTCTGGCCGGGTGAGCTGGTCAACGCGCTATTGCTGCTCGACACGCGACACAACGGCCTCACCGTGCCCGCGGCGGTGATCCAACAAGGTCCGAATGGAACCTATGCGTGGGTCGTCAATCCCGACAACACCGTTGCGATCCGCCAGGTCAAGGTGGCGCAAATCAGCGACGGACAGGCGCTGATCGATTCCGGACTCTCGGCAAATGAGCGGGTGGTGGTCGACGGCCAATACAAGCTGCAGCCGGGCACACATGTGATCGCGCTCCATGGCAAGGCGGCCGAGGAAGCCGCCGCGCAGGACGCAATGCAGACGCCAATCCCATGAATATTTCCGCACCGTTCATCCGACGGCCGATCGCGACCGCCCTGCTCATGGTGGGCTTGTTCGTAGCTGGGCTGGTCGCCTATCCGCTGATGCCGGTGGCGGCGCTGCCGAACGTCAACTATCCCACGCTGACGGTGACCGCTCAGTTGCCCGGCGCCGATCCGCAGACCATGGCATCTTCCGTGGCATCGCCCCTCGAGCTGCAGTTCGGCGAAATCCCGGGCCTCACCCAGATGACGTCGGCGAGTGCGCTCGGCTACACCCAGATCACGCTGCAGTTCGATCTCAGCCGTCAGATCGACGGTGCGGTGAGCGACACGCTGTCGGCCATCAACGCCGCTTCCCCTTACTTGCCGACGGGCCTGCCGTATCCGCCGACGATCCGCAAGGTCAATCCGGCCGACACGCCGATCCTGGTGCTCGGCATCACCTCGGACAGCCTGCCGCTGACCACGGTGGACGCCTATTCCGAAAACATCCTGCTGCAGAAGATCTCGCAGATCTCCGGCGTCGGTCTCGTCGGCGTCGGCGGCCAGCAGAAGCCCTCCGTCCGCATCCAGGTCGACCCGGAGGCATTGGCCGCCCGCGGCATCAATCTGGAGGATCTGCGGACAGTGCTGGGCCAGGCCAATGTCGATCTGGCGAAGGGCACGCTCAACAGCCCGCGCCAGACCTACACGCTCAACACCAATGATCAACTGTTCAAGCCCGACCAATATGCCGATCTCGTCGTCGCCTATCGCAATGGATCTCCGGTCCGCATCCGTGACATCGGACGCGCGATCAGCGCGCCGGAAAACGACCTGATCGCCGGCTGGTACAACAATCAGAGGGCGATCCTCCTGGCGATCCAGCGCCAGCCCGGCGCCAATGTCATCGATACGGTCGCGCGCATCAAGGCGATGATGCCGGTGCTGCAGGCCTCGATTCCCGCCGGCATCAAGATCAACGTCATTTCCGACCGCACCGATACCATCCGCGCATCGATCGCCGACGTGCAGTTCACGCTGCTGTTGACGATCGGGTTAGTCGTCATGGTGATCTTCATCTTCCTGCGCAGCTTCTGGGCGACCATCATCCCGGCCGTCACCGTGCCGCTGTCGCTGGTCGGCACTTTCGCGATCCTCTACGAAATGGGCTATAGCCTCGACAACCTGTCGCTGATGGCGCTGTCGATTGCGGTCGGTTTTGTCGTCGACGACGCCGTCGTCGAGATCGAGAATATCACGCGGCACATCGAGGAGGGGCTCTCGCCCTATGATGCGGCGATGAAGGGATCCGGCGAGATCGGCTTCACCGTCATGGCGATCACCTTCTCGCTCATCGCCGTGTTCATCCCGCTGTTCCTGATGAGCGGCTATGTCGGGCTGTTGTTCCGCGAGTTCGCGATGACGGTGAGCGTGGCGCTCGTTCTCTCACTGGTGATCTCGCGCACGCTGACGCCGATGATGTGCGCATATCTGCTCAAGCCCGAAAGCAACTCGCACGGCCGGCTCTATCGATTGTCCGAACGCGGATTCGACGCGCTGCTCAACCTCTATGAGGCCGGCCTCAGGATCGTACTGCGTCACCGCTTCATCACGCTGATGGTGATGCTCGGCACCATCGCGCTGACCGGCTATCTCTACGTCGTCATTCCCAAGGGTTTCTTCCCGGAGCAGGATACTGGGTTGATCCTCGGTCAGTCGGAGGCGTCGCAGGATATCTCGTTCCAGGCGATGGCCCAGCGCCAGCAAGCCCTGCTCGACGTCATCATGCGCGATCCCGCCGTCGCTTCCGTCGGGGCCGCGGTGGGCGCCGGTGGCGGCGTCTACACGGTCAATGACGGGCGCGTCTACATCCAGCTCAAGCCAGCCGACCGGCGTGATCCGATCGACAAGGTGATCGCGCGATTGCGGACGAACCTCGCCAAAATCCAGGGCGTCACGCTGTACATGCAGCCCGCCCAGGACATCACGATCGGAGCCCGGCTGAACAAGACGCAATTCCAGTACACGATGAACGATGCCGATCCGGGCGAGCTCACCCGTTGGGCGGGCCTGTTCCTCGACAAGATCAGAACGATCCCCTCGATCACCGATGTCACCACCGACCAGCTCAATGCCGGGCCGCTGCTCGACATCACCATCAAGCGTGAAGTCGCCTCGAGCTACGGCATCCTGCCCTTCACCATCGACAACACGCTGGACGATGCTTTTGGTCAGCGCATCGTCTCGACGATCTACACCACGCTGCAGCAGTACCATGTCGTCATGGAGGTCAATCCGAAGTTCCAGTACTCGCCCGATGCGCTCAACGGCATCTATGTGAAATCTTCGAGCGGGCAGCAGGTGCCGTTGTCGACGCTGGTCGATTCGGTCGTGAAGGTCTCGCCGCTCGTCGTCAATCACCAGGGGCAGTTCCCGTCGGTGACGATCTCGTTCAACCTTGCGCCGGGTGCCGCCATCGGCCAGGCCGTGAGCACCATTGATGCAGTGAAGAAGGAGCTGAATCCGCCGCTCTCGCTGCAGACCAGCTTCCAGGGCAACGCCCAGGCCTTCGGCGCCTCGCTGTCGAGCACGCCGATCCTGATCCTCGCCTCGCTGTTCGTGATCTACCTGATCCTCGGCATGCTCTATGAGAGCACGATCCATCCGATCACCATCATCTCGACCCTGCCGTCGGCCGGCGTCGGTGCGCTGCTGTTGCTGATGGCGGCCCATTTCGATCTGACCGTGATCGCGATTGTCGGCCTCATCCTGCTGATCGGCATCGTCAAGAAGAACGGCATCATGCTGGTCGACTTCGCGATCCACGCCGAACACAATGAAGGACTCAGCACGGAAGAGGCGATCTACCAGGCCTGCATCAAGCGGTTCAGGCCGATCCTGATGACTACGATGGCGGCAATGCTCGGCGCCGTGCCGATGATGGTGGGCACCGGCGCGGGCTCGGAGATCAGGCAGCCGCTCGGCTATGCCATTGTCGGCGGCCTCGCGGTGTCGCAGATCCTCACGCTGTACACGACGCCGGTGGTCTATCTCTATCTCGACCGGCTGCAGATCTGGCTGTTCGGCGAGAAGGAGGCGGCAACCTCCCCCGTCCAGCCCCAGGCAACGCCGGCCGAATGAGACGGCGCCGGCCGCCACTATGCAGATTGCGTCGCTTCATACAGATCGCTCACTCCCGACTTTGTGAATTCGGCATCGTGCACCGCGCACCTACATAAGTGTTTGAAACCATGAGTTGCGGAGTTGAGTATGCCGAGCAGGGAATATTCGAGCCCAGCGCAGACCTTGCGCCGGGTCGCGGAAAGCGTGAGCGACCAGGCAGTCGCCGATCGTCTCAAGGTCCTTGCCGAGAGCTATGAGCGGCGGGCCGAAATGGCTTCGCAGGCCGATCCGGCCAAGAATTAGGCTGAAGCCGCCGATTGCCGCCGAACGCGCGGAACCATCAGCCTTTGTTGAGCCTCCCTACCGAATGTTAATGGGCTTTCCGGCCCTTAATCGTTCAATATGTCGACCTGGAATGTTGCAGGAACCGGGCTGCGGCGACATGCGCCCCACGCGGGTTCGTTCATGCGCTTTCGCAGGTGACCCATGGATCAGCAGCTAAGGAAGTCGACGGACCCCCCTTCGATTGCGCCTGGGAAAAAAGTCGTGCGCCCGGCTCGCGGGCGCATTGGGTTCGCGATCGCCGTTATTCTCCTGCTGGCTGCCGGCATCGTCTGGTGGACGAAGCCCGCAGGCACGCCACAGGAAGCAGCCGGCAAGCGAACCGCCCCGCCGATGTCTGTTGTCGCCGAGACTGTCGGCAAGGGCGATATCGGGATCAACCTCAATGGGCTCGGCACCGTCTCTTCACTCGCCACCGTCACGATCAGAAGCCAGATCAGCGGATATCTGACCCGCATCGCGTTCAAGGAAGGCGATGAAGTCAAGAAGGGTGATTTGATCGCGGAGATCGACTCCCGCCCCTTTGAAGCGGCGCTAGCCCAGGCCAAGGGACAGCTTGCGCGCGACCAAGCCATGCTGAAGGGCGCCCAGGTCGACCTTGCCCGCTACCAGGGGCTGGCGAAGCAGAACGCCGTGCCGCACCAACAGCTCGACACGCAAATAGCCCTGGTCGCGCAGAACGAAGGCACGGTTGAAGCGGACCGCGCCTCGGTGCAGGCCGCCGAAGTGAACCTGCGCTATTGCCATATCCTGTCGCCGCTGGATGGGCGCGTCGGATTGCGGCAGGTCGATCAGGGCAACTACGTCACCCCCGGTGATGCCACCGGCATCGTGGTGATCACGCAACTGCAGCCGATCAGCGTCCTGTTCACACTCCCGGAGGACCAGCTCCAGGCGATCGCCACGCGGCTCCGCGAGGGAGCGGTGCTGCCGGCCGCGGCCTACGATCGCAGCGGCACCAACAAGCTCGCCAGCGGGGCGCTGCAGACCTTCGACAGCCAGATCGATCCGACCACCGGCACGATCAAGCTGCGCGCGCAATTCTCGAACGAAGCGCGGACGCTGTATCCCAATCAGTTCGTCAACGTGCGTCTCCTGCTGGACACCCACAAGGACGTGACGACGATGTCGACGGCCGGCATCCAGCGCGGCACGCCCGGCACCTTCGTCTATCTCGTCAACGGCGACAGCACGGTCTCGGTGCGCCCGGTCAAGCTTGGCGTCACTGAAGGAGACCGGGTCGAGGTTCAGTCCGGACTTTCCCCCGGCGACCGCATCGTGATCGATGGCGCCGACAAGCTGCGGGAAGGCGCCAGGATCGTCATTCGACCTCCGACGGGGGCGGGCGAGTCGGCCGCTGCAGCCAAGCCGCCGGCTTCGAAAGCGGTGGACGGCAAGGGGCGGCGCTCCGGGGGTGGACACGAATGAACCCCTCGCGGCCATTCATCCACAGACCGGTGGCGACAACGCTCTTGATGATCGCCATCATGCTGTCGGGCATGCTGGCGTTCCGCTTCCTGCCCGTCGCCGCCCTGCCCGAGGTCGATTACCCGACGATCCAGGTCCAGACCTTCTATCCCGGCGCCAGTCCTGACGTGATGACGTCGTCCGTCACGGCCCCGCTGGAGGTGCAGTTCGGCCAGATGCCGAACCTGAGCCAGATGAGTTCAGTCAGCTCGGCCGGCGCCTCGGTCATCACGCTACAGTTCGGATTGACGATCTCGCTCGATGTCGCCGAGCAGGAGGTGCAGGCCGCGATCAATGCCGCCGGCAATCTGCTGCCATCAGATCTTCCGGCGCCACCGATCTATGCCAAGGTCAATCCGGCCGACGCTCCGATCCTGACCCTTGGCCTGACGTCGAAGACCATGCCGCTGACGCAGGTCCAGGATTTCGTCTACACCCGCCTGGCACAGAAGATCTCGCAGTTTCCGGGAGTAGGCCTCGTCAGCATCAGCGGCGGCCAGCGGCCGGCGGTCCGCGTCCGCGCCGACATCCGCAAGCTTGCCGCCTATGGCCTCAATATCGACGACCTGCGCACCACCCTCGGCAATGCCAATGTCAACACGCCCAAGGGCAATTTTGACGGCGCGATGCGCTCCTACACCATCAACGCCAACGACCAGATCCGCGGTGCCGGTGGCTACAAATCCCTGATCGTGGCCTACAAGAACGGCTCTCCGGTCCGTCTCAGCGACATCGGCGACGTCATCGACGGCGCCGAGAACGACAAGCTCGGCGCCTGGATGAATACGACGCCGGCGATCATCCTCAACATCCAGCGCCAGCCCGGGGCCAACGTCATCTCGGTGGTCGAAGGGATCAAGGCGGTGTTGCCGCAGTTGCAGGCGGCGTTGCCTGCCGCCATCGACCTGAACATCCTGACCGACCGCACCGTGACCATCCGCGCCTCGGTCAGAGACGTGGAATACGAGCTCTCGCTCGCAGTCGTGCTGGTCGTGCTGGTGATCTTCGTATTCCTGCGCAGTCCGCGCGCGACGCTGATCCCAAGCCTCTCCGTGCCGCTCTCGCTGGTCGGCACCCTGGGGGCCATGTATCTGTTCGGCTTCAGCCTCAACAACCTCTCCCTGATGGCGCTCACGATCGCCACCGGCTTCGTGGTCGATGACGCGATCGTCGTCATCGAGAACATCTCCCGCTATATCGAGGACGGCGAAACGCCGCTGCAGGCTGCGCTCCGCGGCTCCGAGCAGATCGGCTTCACGATCATCTCGCTGACGGTGTCGCTGATTGCGGTGCTGATTCCGCTGCTGTTCATGGGTGACGTGGTCGGCCGCCTGTTCCGCGAATTCGCCATCACGCTGTCGGTCACCATCCTGATATCCGCCGTGGTGTCCTTGACGCTGGTTCCGATGGCCTGCGCCAAGCTGCTCAAGGCGGAAGGCGAGGCGCATGAGAACGTGCTCCAGCGCCTGAGCCGCGAAGGCTTCGATCATGTCATCGCGATCTATGCCCGGATGCTGAACTGGGTGCTGGACCGCCAGACCCTGGTGCTGCTGGTGGCGCTCGCCACCTTCGGCTTGACCGCCCTGCTCTATGTCGCGATCCCCAAGGGGTTCTTCCCGCTGCAGGACACCGGCGTCATCCAGGCGATTTCGGAGGCGCCGCAATCGGTTTCATACGCCGCGATGGCGGAGCGGCAGCAGCAACTGGCCGACGTCATCCTCCGGGATCCCGACGTCGAGAGCCTTTCCTCCTTCATCGGCGTCGACGGCACCAACACCACGCTCAACAGCGGTCGCATCCTGATCAACCTGAAGCCGCACGATCAGCGAAAATCCGATATCGCGAGCGTCATGCGCCGTCTCAAGGACAGCACGGCATCGCTGATCGGCGTCGCGCTCTACATGCAGCCGGTGCAGGATTTGACCATCGAAGGCACCGTCAGCAAGGCGCAATATCAGTTCATCCTGCAGGACGCCGACCCGGCCCAGCTCGCCGAATGGGCCCCGAAGCTCGTCGACAGATTGCGGCAGCTTCCCGCGTTCACCGACGTCTCGACCGATATGTCCGCCAAGGGACTTGCGGTCTTCGTCGACATCGACCGCGAGCAGGCGGCGCGGTTCGGGATCACGCCCGCGACCGTCGACAATGCACTCTATGACTCCTTCGGCCAGCGCATCGTCTCGACGGTGTTCACCAATTCAAACCAGTACCGGGTGATCCTGGAGGCCGATCCGACGCTGCAGAACTCCTTGCAATCGCTGTCGTCGATCTACCTGCCCTCCTCGGTCGGAGGCGCGCCGGTGCCGTTGCCGGTCCTGGCCAAGATGCACGAGGACATCGCGCCGCTGCAGATTTCGCATCTCGGCCAGTTCCCCTCGGCCACCATATCGTTCAACCTGGCGCCCGACGCGTCGCTGGGAGAGGCGGTCGCCGCCGTCAAGCAGGCGCAGATCGACATCGGTCAGCCGCTCGGCATCATCACGAGCTTCCAGGGCGCGGCGCTCGCCTTTCAAGCCTCGCTCTCGAACCAACTGTTCCTGATCCTGGCCGCGATCGTCACGGTCTATATCGTGCTGGGCGTGCTCTATGAGAGCTTCATCCACCCGCTCACGATTCTCTCGACCCTGCCTTCGGCCGGGATCGGCGCATTGCTCGCGCTGATGATGGCGGGGCAGGACCTCACGATCGTCGCGATCATCGGCATCATTCTCTTGATCGGCATCGTCAAGAAGAACGCGATCATGATGATCGACTTCGCGCTTGATGCCGAACGCAACGAAGGCCGGTCGCCGCGCGAGGCGATCTACCAGGCGTGCCTGCTACGGTTCCGGCCGATCATCATGACGACCATGGCCGCAGTGCTCGGCGCGCTGCCGCTGATGCTCGGAACCGGTGCCGGATCGGAGCTGCGGCACCCGCTCGGCATTTCCATCGTCGGCGGCCTTCTGGTCAGCCAGTTGCTGACCTTGTTCACGACGCCCGTGATCTATCTGTGGTTCGACCGGCTCGCCGTACGGCTTGCCGGAGGACCCGGCGGTGCCCGCGAAACACGCGGAGCCCACTGAGCCATGGACCCGTCAACGCCCTTCATCCGCCGGCCGGTTGCGACCACACTGCTGACCTTCGGGCTTGCGGCGGCGGGCGTGGTGGCGTTCTTCAAGCTACCGGTCTCGCCGCTGCCGCAGGTCGACTTCCCGACCATCTCGGTGCAGGCGACGCTGCCGGGCGCGAGCCCCGAGGACGTCGCGACCACGGTCGCAAGCCCGCTCGAGCGCCATCTCGGCCAGATCGCCGACGTCACCGAGATGACCTCGCAAAGCACAGTGGGCTCGACGCGCATCACCCTGCAATTCGGTCTGAACCGCGACATCAACGGCGCGGCGCGCGACGTGCAGGCCGCGATCAACGCCGCCCGCGCCGACCTTCCGACCAGCCTGCGCAGCAATCCGACCTACCGCAAGGTCAATCCCGCCGACGCGCCGATCCTGATCCTGACGCTGACGTCCGATACGCTGACTCGCGGCGACCTCTACGACGCCGCCTCCACCGTGCTGGCGCAAAAGCTCTCGCAGGTCGAGGGGATCGGCGAGGTCATTGTCGGCGGCAGCTCGCTGCCGGCGGTACGCGTCGACCTGGTTCCGCAGGCGCTCTACAAATACGGCATCGGGCTCGAGGACGTGCGCGCCGCGCTCGCCAGCGCCAATGCGCATAGCCCCAAGGGCGGGATCGACGTCGGCGAGCGGCGCTACCAGATCTATGCCAACGACCAGGCCAACAAGGCCGACGACTACAAGTCAATGGTCATCGCCTATCGCAATGGCGCGGCCGTGCATCTCTCCGATGTCGGAGAGGTCACCGATTCCGTGGAGAACCTGCGCAACGCCGGCCTCGCCAACGGCAAGCCCGCCGTCCTGATCATCCTGTACCGGCAGCCGAATGCCAACATCATCAGCACGGTCGATCTGGTCAAGGCGCTGATGCCCCAGCTCAAGGCTTCGGTCTCGCCCGCGATCGACATCGATCTGGCGGTCGACCGCTCGACCACCATCCGCACCTCGCTGCATGACGTCGAGCGGACCCTGGTGCTAGCCGTGCTGCTGGTGATCCTCGTGGTGTTCTCGTTCCTCCGCAACGCCCGCGCGACGTTGATCCCTGTGGTCGCGGTCTCGGTGTCGCTGGTCGCGACCTTCGGCGTCATGTATCTGGTCGGCTACAGCCTCGATAATTTGTCGCTGATGGCGCTGACGGTGGCGACCGGCTTTGTCGTCGACGACGCCATCGTCGTGCTCGAAAACGTCACCCGCTATATCGAGCACGGGATGTCGCCGTTTGAGGCAGCGCTGAAGGGCTCGGGCGAGGTCGGCTTCACCGTGCTTTCGATGAGCATCTCGCTGATCGCGGTGTTCATCCCGATCCTCTTGATGGGCGGCATCGTCGGCCGGCTGTTCCGCGAATTCGCGATGACGATCTCGATCTCGATCCTGATCTCGCTTGCGGTCTCGCTCGCGACCACGCCGATGATGTGCTCGGTGCTGCTGCGCCGGGAAAGCAACCAGGTCCACGGCTGGCTCTATCGCGCCAGCGAGCGCTTCTTCGAAGCGATGCTCGGCTTCTATCGGCGGACGCTCTCGGCCGCGCTCGCGCACCCGAGATCCGTGATGCTGATCCTCGCCGCGGTGCTGGGGCTCAACTTCTATCTCTACGGCGTGATCCCCAAAGGCTTCTTCCCTCAGCAGGACACCGGACGGCTGGTCGGCTCGATCCAGGCGGACCAGAGCATTTCGTTCCAGTTGATGCAGCAGAAGCTGACGCAGTTCGTCACCATCATCAAGCACGATCCCGCGGTGGACGCCGTCGTCGGCTTCACCGGCAGCAACCAGACCAATTCCGGCTTCGTTTTCGTCTCGCTGCGCCCGCTCGAGCAGCGCAAAGTCGGCGCCGACCAGGTGATCGCGCGGTTGCGGCGCGAGCTCGCCACCGTGCCCGGGGCAACCCTGTTTCTGCAGTCGGTGCAGGACATCCGCGTCGGCGGGCGGCTATCCAGCGCACAGTACCAGTACACGCTGCAGAGCCCGGCGCTGGAAGAGCTCAACGAATGGACACCGAAGATCACGGCGGCGCTGCAGCGCGAGTCCAACCTCGCCGACGTCAACAGCGATCAGCAGGACAAGGGGCTCGAATCCAATCTGGTCATCGATCGCGACGCCGCGGCGCGGCTCGGGATCACCGTCAGCCAGATCGACAACACGCTCTATGACGCGTTCGGCCAGCGCCAGGTCTCGACCATCTATGTCGCGCGCAACCAGTATCACGTGATCATGGAGGTAGCACCGAGCTACTGGCAGAATCCGGAGACGCTCAAGGATGTCTACATCAGCACCTCCGGCGGATCGGTCGGCGGCTCGCAGGCAACCAACGCGGTGGCGGGAACAGTAGTGACGCCGGGAACATCCGTTACCGCCAACTCGGCCAACGCACAAGCCGCGCGCAATCTTGCGACCAATTCGATCGGGTCGACCGGCAAAGGCGTGGCCTCGACCGGCGCGGCGGTCAGCACCAGCAGCGAAACGATGATTCCGCTTTCGGCGGTCGCGCATTTCGGTCGGGGCGCAACACCGCTCTCCGTCAATCATCAGGGACTTCTCGTCGCCAACACGATCTCCTTCAACCTGCCTCCCAACGTGTCGCTCGGCACCGCCGTCAGCACCATCGAGGCCACCATGAACCGGATCGGCGTGCCCGCGACGATCCGCGGCACCTTCCAGGGCACGGCAAAGGTCTTCCAGGATTCGCTCAGCAATCAGCCGCTGCTCATCCTGGCCGCCTTGGTAACCATCTACATCGTGCTCGGCGTGCTCTATGAGAGCTACATCCATCCCCTGACCATCCTCTCGACGCTGCCGTCGGCCGGCGTGGGCGCGCTGCTGGCGCTGATCGCGTTCCGCACCGAGTTCAGCATCATGGCGCTGATCGGCGTGATCCTGCTGATCGGCATCGTGAAGAAGAACGCGATCATGATGATCGACTTTGCGCTTGACGCCGAGCGCAAGCGTGGCCTCGATCCGCTCGATGCCATCCGCGAGGCCTGCCTGCTCCGGTTCCGCCCGATCATGATGACGACCATGGCCGCACTGCTCGGCGCGGTGCCGCTTGCCGTCGGAATGGGGGAAGGCGGCGAACTGCGCCAACCGCTCGGCATCGCCATCGTCGGCGGCCTCATCCTGAGCCAGATGCTGACACTTTATTCGACACCTGTGATCTATTTGTATCTGGACAGGTTCCGGCTCTGGGGCCAACGTCGAAGGGGCAACGCGCCTCCCAACCTGCCCAAGCCCTCACTGCAGCCAGGCGAGTGAGATGTCGAAATCCTCGGTACTACGAGTCCGACACCGAAGTCTGGCCCGGGCGATCTTGCCGTGGGGAGACGGTCGCACCCGCGCGATTTCCGCGTTGATCGTACTGGCGTTCGGCCCCGGCCTGTCCGGCTGCATCCTGGGATCGGAACGGCCCGAGCTCAATCTCGAAGTGCCGGAGAAATATCGCGCGGCAAGTTCGGCGGGTCCTGACGCCGCGCTCCCGGTCCTGGATTGGTGGCGCGGCTTCGGTTCCGGCGAACTGACGTCACTGATGGACGCGACGCAGATCAACAATCTCGACATTGCAGTCGCGATCGCCCAGGTCGTGCAGGCCGACGCCCAGGTCGGCGTGGCTGGTTCGCCGCTATTGCCGTCCCTGACCGGAGCAGCCAGCGCCGAGCGCGCGCATTTCGGCTCCACAAGCAGCGCCATCAGCAGCGGCAGCAACCTTGGCGGGGGCGTCACCGGGACCGGAGGCGGACGCGGCGGCGGAAGTTCGAACTTCTCACAATTCAGCACCAGCCTCACTGCGAGCTACATGCTCGACTTCTGGGGCAAGAACCAGGCAGCGCTCCATGCAGCGGAAGAGAGCGCGACAGCCTCCAGATATAATCGCGAGGTGGTCACGCTGACCGCGATCGTCACGGTGGCCAACA
This sequence comes from Bradyrhizobium sp. Leo78, assembly GCF_059512425.1. NCBI lineage: Bacteria > Pseudomonadati > Pseudomonadota > Alphaproteobacteria > Hyphomicrobiales > Nitrobacteraceae > Bradyrhizobium > Bradyrhizobium sp. Leo78. The sequence goes on along the minus strand of NZ_JCAMOT010000011.1, from coordinate 56,122 downwards.
CGTATTTCCAGATTCTGGCTGCGCAGGACCAGTTGCGGGTGACGCGCGAGAACCTCGCAGCGGCCGAGCGAATCCTAGCGCTGATCAGGACGCAGTTTGCCGGCGGAACAGCCTCGCAGCTCGACGTTTCGCAACAGGAGGCGCTGACAGGAACGCAGCGGGCGGCGATTCCTCCTCTCGAAGTCACCATCGGTCAGAACATTGCCGCGCTCGCCGTCCTTGTTGGACGAGCGCCGGCGAATTTCTCGGTGCGGGGCGGATCGACCAGCCGCATCAAGGTGCCTCGGGTGACCCCCGGCCTGCCATCGGAACTGCTTTACCAACGGCCGGATATCCGCCAGGCGGAGGCGCTGCTTGCGGCATCGAACTTCAGCGTCGAGCAGGCTCGCGCGGCCTTCTTTCCGCAGATCCAACTCACCGGCACCGGCGGATTCCAGAGCAGCGCGCTGGCTTCGCTGTTCACGCCGGGGGCGGCGTTCTCCACCCTCACGGCCAGCCTCACCCAGCCGATCTTCGATGGCTTCCTGCTCGAGAGCCAGTTGAAGCAGGCCAAAGGCGTGCAGCTTCAGGACCTGCAGGCCTATCGCAAGGCGGTTCTGTCGGCATTCTCCGACGTCGAGAAGGCGCTCATCGCGTTGCAGAAGTTCACGCTCCAGGAGCGGCTGCAAGCGCAGGTCGTTGCGAGTTCGCGAACGGCGTTCGATGTGGCGGAAAAGCAGTTGCGGGGCGGCACGATCAATCTGATTACGGTCCTGCAGGCCGAACAGACGCTCTTCACCGCGGAGATCACGTTGGTTCAGGTGCGGCTCTCGAAATTATTGGCGGCGACCAGTCTGTTTCAGGCGCTCGGCGGCGGCTGGACGCCGGCCGGGACGCTGGTCTCGCTACAATGATGTCCGCCTTCGCCGCATTGGCTTGCGTTTGCCCTGCCTCAAATGGGTGTCTCGGATGAAGAACACCGGCTTGCTCGTGATGGCGCTCGCTCTGGCAGCACTCGAAGCAACGTCCGTCGCTGCACAGCAGAGCGCACCCTCGCTTCGGTTCGGGATGAAGCCCGATGAGGTCGCGCGCACGCTCGGCGTGCCCTTGACCTTTATGCGAGGCCGCCCCGGCAACGAACTTTACCTGGCACTGCCGAATGTCAAGGGAAGCGCATTGTCGAGCCGGAGCGACGGGCTCTATCTGCAGTTTCGTCGCGGAAAGCTTGCGGGTTGGAAGGGCGACTGGGGCACGATCCGGCCATAGGAAAGCCAATGGGTAGATTGAAGATCGCAATTTGCGCGACGATCCTGGCAGCGCCCGCTATCTCGCCGGGATCAGCGACCGAGTTTGGGTATCGCGCCATCCGATACGGCCAGACGAGCGGCTGGTTCTATGACAACCGCAACGACAATCGCGACTTCCCGACCAATGGCGTATTTCCCGGCAATTTTGCCGCGCAACCCACCGTCGCGTGGATCGGCGCCGCAGGCTTCCTCGGGAGCATGCCTCAGCGCTCGGCTTCTCCCTATCCATCGCAAGTCGTGTTCGGCACCGCCAGCCGCACCAGACGATCGACCCCGAAGAAGTGACGTCACCTCAGCGGTCGAGGTAACGCCGTCTCGCGTCACTTCAACGACGCGCGAGGTTCGCGCGTCGTTACATTGGAGCGGCACAGTGGCTTTCAAGCAAAGCCGCTCAACTGCAGCTTTCACTCAGTTGTAACCGCTGGTGCCGGCTGACGAACCGCCGAACTGAGAATCGCCGGTACCGCTCAACGTGGTCGGACCATCCGGATTTCCGTTCGGATTGCCGTAGTTCGGATGCAACATGACGGATGGAACTGCCTCTCTGTATATCGGATAGCTCCTGACCATCGGTTCATGACGCGCCGTATTGGCAAAAGCGTACGTGCTTGAGAGCATGGACGCGGCGACCAATGCTACCATTGCGACTTTCATGGCTTTGTCCTTTCGAGTGGTGACATACGGAACGTTACACAAAGAAAGGTGGGATTCTTTTTCGCCGCCCCCACTAAATTCGCGTTTAGCGACGCCGCGCAAATCAGCATAAACAATCAATCGCTACTGACATGGCGTTAAAGCGATTCACTCGCGTTTCGCTGCTTCGTGATGACGTCGCGCCGCGTATCCGGTGGGCGATCTCTCACGCTCCCGCCGTCAACTCGAGTTGAGAATCGTAAAGCAGAATTTAGTGGGATGCGCGCGCAGGCCACTTAGATCTTGAATCGAAAGATCCGAGCATTCGGACAACCCAATACGAAAAACTCGCGTTTGACCGCGCACCGCCTGACGGTGCGTCACGCGGGATCGCGCGCGCCGATCGGGTTTTCGTATCGACCGATGGAGAATTTCGATGACCTCACTCAAGATCCTCGCGGCCGCCGCGCTGCTGTCGGCAGCAGCCGCAACACCAGTATTTGCTCAGGCCGCCATCCAGGAGCCCGGACTGTACGCGTTCTATCATCCCAACGCAGACATCCTGAACGGCGGCGCGCCCACGCCCGCGGCCAGGCTGGAATCGGGACCACCTTCTGTTCTGCAATACTATAACGAGGAGGACAGCGGCATCGGCACCTGCGCGCAACGCCACCGCTCGTACAGTCCCGCGACCGGCACATTCCTTGGCCGTGACGGCCACCACTATCGGTGCGAATGATGCAACCTGAAGGAGACTTCTTCTGCGGACTGAAAGCGCGAAGCGCTGTGTGATTGTAATGCTCGTCAATTGGCGATAGAGAGGTATGCTCCTTGCCCGAAGAGGCCGTCCCCGTCTGATGTAAAGGTTCGGCCCGCGCCGTTCCTTCGCCCAAGCGGATACCCGACGAAAATTCGAGACTGGCTTGGGTTCGGGGCGTTGGAGGAAAACCTTTGGGAGAGGGAGCATGGCGCGCAACGTACTGATCCTTGGAGCCTCGTATGGCTCATTGCTCGCGACGAAGCTGCTGATGGCCGGTCACAACGTGACCTTGGTTTGTCGCAAGAAGACCGCAGAGCTCATCAATCGCGACGGCACCGAAGTTCGCATCAAGCTGCGTGACGAGCCGACGCACCGCTCGATCTTCTCGCGTGATCTGCCCGGGACCCTGGACGCGACACCGCCCGCAGACGTCGACCTTTCCCGTTACGATCTGGTTGGCCTTGCCATGCAGGAGCCGCAATACACCAACCACACGATCCGGGTTCTGATGATCAAGATCGCCGAGGCGAAGCTGCCTTGCCTTTCGATCATGAACATGCCGCCCTTGCCCTATCTCAAACGGATTCCGGCGCTGGCGGAGATGGACCTCGAAGAAGCCTATACCAATGCGCAGGTATGGGAACGGTTCAAGCCGGGACTGGTTTCGCTGTGCTCGCCTGATCCGCAGGCCTTCCGCCCACCGGACGAGGCGGCGAATGTCCTTCATGTCGGCCTGCCGACAAATTTCAAGGCAGCGGCATTTGCGGATGAGGCACATAACCGGCTGCTTCGCGAGCTGGAGGCGGACATCGACGCGGTGAAGCTGGATGGCCAGGACGTTCCCGTGAAGCTCAAAGTGTTCGACTCGCTGTTCGTCCCGCTGGCCAAATGGTCGATGCTATTGACCGGCAATTACCGCTGCATCACGCCACAGGAGCCGCAATCGATCCGCGACGCGGTGCACGCCGATCTGAAGCGCTCGCAGTCGATCTATGAGCACGTCGATGGGATCGCTCGGCGCCTGGGAGCCGACCCGAAGGACCAGGTGCCGTTCGAGAAATACGCCAAGGCGGCAGAAAGCCTTCTCAAGCCTTCATCGGCGGCGCGCGCGGTGGCGAGCGGAGCGCCCTTCATCGAGCGGGTCGACCTGCTGGTGAAGCTGATTTCTCATCAGCTTGGCGCGCCCAATGCCGAGATCGACCGAACCGTGCAGATCGTGGATCAGAAGCTGAACGAGAAGATCGTGGAGGGCGGATCCAGCGCGCAGTGATGCGCTGCGATCGCGGTTCGCGATTGGCGTGCCATTCGGAATGGCGTGCCAGATATCTACACCTTCGAAAATCCTGAGATGACTCCCCAGGGCGCTCGGTTGCCCTGACACCGCCGCTTGCTCTGTCGGTCTGGCGTGGCGCCATGAGAAGCAGGTTGATTTCACGCCGGCGACGCCTCTGCTCGCGAGCGATCCAGGACGAAGGGCTGCGTGCCCGATAGCAATGGCTTGGCCGGGACCTGACCGACATCACACAGGCATTATTTGAATCTGATGGGATGCATGTCTATTTGATCGATGTCATGTAATTCAGTGTGCCTGCTCTTGCTCAGGTGCCTCTATCCCTCAGGTCTCAACCTCCGATGAATGACGCGCGCTCCAGCCGTGCCGGACGCATGGAATACATGTGTTGCACACCCTCTGAACATCTTCCCACATCCGTTATGGGATTCGATCGCAGGCGGTAACCGTCAAGGATCGAGCCACCACCATCTGATCGAGCCATTCATCCGATCAAGCCTTAGGGCGATTGAATCGGCATTCCAAAAACTCGGGAAAGATATGGAAAAGCAGAATGCCGCCCCTGTAGGGACCGGCCTTGTCCTGTTCGCGTTAGCCATGGGCGGCTTTGCGATCGGCACCACTGAATTCGCAACCATGAGCCTGTTGCCCTATTTCGCGCCGGATCTGCGGATTGATGAGCCGACAGCCGGAAACGTCATCAGCATGTATGCGTTGGGCGTGGTGATCGGTGCGCCCGTGCTTGCTGTACTGACGGCTCGCTTGGCGCGTCGCAACGTCCTTTTGTTGCTGATGGCCATGTTCGCCGTCGGCAACGCGCTGAGCGCGTTCGCGCCCAGCTATCACTGGATGCTGGCGTTCCGTTTCCTGAGCGGCGTCCCGCATGGGGCCTACTTTGGCACGGCGGCCATGGTGGCAGCCTCGCTGGTGCCATTACACAAGCGGACTCAGGCCGTCGGAAAGATGTTCCTTGGCCTGACGGTTGCGACCGTGATCGGTGTCCCGCTCGCGAACTGGCTGGGTCAGGCGGCCGGCTGGCGCTGGAGCTTTGGCGTCGTCGCTGCGCTCGCCATCGCGGCCCTTTCAATGGTTGCATGGTTCGCGCCCGTCGATCACCCGGCCCCGAAGGCAAGCGCGTTGCGTGAGCTTGACGCATTGAGGCGCGGCCAAGTCTGGCTCACGCTCGCAATCGGCGCCATCGGCTTTGGCGGCCTGTTTGCGGTTTACACCTACACCGCGACGACGTTGATGGAAGTGACGCACGTTTCGCCCGCCCTCGTGCCGTTGGTGCTGTCAGCGTTCGGGCTCGGCCTGACCATCGGCAATATTGTCGTGCCACGGGTCGCCGACCGCGCAATCATGCCGACGGCGGGCGGCTTACTGATCTGGAGTTCCGCCGCGTTAGCTGTATTCCCCTGGGCAGCGTTGAACATCTGGACCATGACGATCGACGCATTTCTCATCGGTTTGGGCGGAGCGCTCGGAACTGTGCTGCAGACCCGGCTGATGGATGTGTCGGGCGAAGCCCAGGCCCTTCCGGCCGCCCTCAACCATTCGGCTTTCAACACCGCAAATGCGCTCGGCCCGTGGCTCGGCGGCCTCGCCATCTCTGCCGGCTACGGATGGACATCGACCGGCTGGGTCGGCTGCGGGCTGGCTTTGGCGGGGTTTGCCATATGGCTGCTGGCGATCGCAGTCGAGGACAAAAGCGATCGAAGCGCGCCGCGATCCGCGGATGCGTAAGATTCGTGCGCTTGACCGGCCATCGCATCGACCCGGTAACGCGTTTTCACCTCGGCAACGGCGCGGCTCGAGCTGATCACTGACTCGGCAACACCGAGCTCCGTGCGATCCCGAAATCCTTCGGTATCATGGTCAACTATCCTCACGACCACTAAAGCATCGAGAACAACCGCGAGGCGTTCGTGCGCGGCATCTTCGCCGCGCATTGGCCCGGCATCGACGCATTGATGCAGGGACCTGCTTGAGACCGCGCGGCGATTTCGCGCCATCAAGACGATCCCTCTCGTGATCAAAGGAAGCGACATCACGATGATGAACAGACGAGCTTTTTCAACCGCCCTGCTTGCCGGCGCAGCGGCCTCGCTGATCTCCACCCGCGGCATGGCCGCAAACGCAACTCCGCCGAAGGCGCGCAACGTCGTGCTGGTGCATGGGCTGTTCGCCGACGGCTCGTGCTGGTCCGAGGTGATCGCGCGATTGCAGACGGCCGGCCTCAACGCGACCTCCGTGCAGAATCCGCTGACCACGCTACCCGAAGCGGTCGCATCAGCCGAGCGCGTGCTGGCTCGGCAGGACGGGCCGACGGTTCTGGTCGGCCATTCCTTCTCCGGCATGATCGTCACCGAGGCCGGCGTGCATCCGAACGTCTCGGCGCTCGTCTATGTGGCGGCGCGCGCGCCGGACGCCGGCGAGGACTACACCGCGCTCGCCAAGACCTATCCGACCCCGCCAGCAACCGCCGGCATCGTGTTCGACGGCGATGAAGGACGCCTCTCCGAGGAAGCTTTCCTGCGCGATTTCGCGGGCGACCTGCCGGAGGCAAAGGCCAAGGTGCTCTATGCGGTCCAGCAGCCGTTCCACAAGGCACTGCTCGCCGGCAAGACCACGAACGCGGCCTGGCGATCAAAGCCGAGCTATTACGCCGTCTCGACCGAGGACCGCACGATCAATCCGGACCTCGAACGATTCATGGCCAAGCGCATGGGAGCCAAGACCATTGAGGTGAAAGCGAGTCACCTGTCGCTGATCTCTCAACCTGCCGAGATCACGCAACTGATCCTGGAGGCTGCCGGCCAACGCGCATGAGGTGAACATAGTTGGGACCGCCGTGCTCTCGACATGATCGAGACCGGGAAGAGACGAGCGGCGGCGCTGCCGCGCTCGTAAGCTGCGGGGGATGCACAACAGGAAGGAGTAAAGACCGATGAAACGTTTCGGATCCGCCGCCTGGAATGGGAGCCTGCGCGAAGGCAAGGGCTCGGTCTCCACCGAGAGCCACGCGCTGGACAATCATCCCTACACCTTCTTCAGCCGCTACGGCGAGAAGCCGGGCACCAATCCGGAGGAGCTGTTAGGTGCCGCGCATGCCGCGTGCTTCACCATGTCATTCGTCAGGCAACTCGGTCAGGCGAATTTCGTGCCGGAGCAGGTCGACAGCAAATCAGAAATCACCATCGAGAAGGACGGGGACGGCTTTTCGATCACCTCGGCGCATCTCACCACCACGGCGAAGATACCGGGCATCGACCACGACACATTCCAGTCGATCGCCGCGAGCGCAAAAGCCGGCTGCCCCGTCTCCAAGCTGATGAAGGTCGAGATTTATTTTAGTGCCACACTCGTTTCGTGAGGCTGCATGATCGCACAACACCTCGCACCGACAGTGGTCATGCAGGGAATCGAGTGTTTGCGGTTTTGTACCGAATAACGGCGAAGCGTCCCATGCGCCCGGGCGGCAAGACGCAGCGCTTCACGACCAAGGGCGTGCGGTTGATGAAGTAGCGGGCAGGAGCCGGATGAGACCCGGTTCAGCCTGCCGCTTTCATGCCCAAAACAAAAAAGTCGAAAACAACCCCATGCACAGTAGCCGGTGCGTGGCGGCGCGACGCGGATTGCGCCTATCGTTGCCAAGCACCGAACAGAGCGTGCTACGCCTACGTCATCCATGGTCCGGTGCCGACAACGTGCGTCCCGGCACCGAAATGGCGCGCCACGGCCGATGAAGATGGGCACTACTGCTTCGCTATACCCCTATGATGCAGCGGCCGCCAACGCGATCCGGCCGGATAACCAGCGACGGACTACGATCTTGCGCTACGCCTCATGAGCGGCTGTCTTCCCGATTCCGCTGGTGGTCCGGTTGCCCCTCGATAGCGGCCCTTTCGATCAATCGCAGGATCGACGTGATGGGCCACAAACGGACATGCCTACATGGCAACCGATGCGCGCCCCACCGCGCCGCCTTTCGGCGTTACCTATTCTGCCGCTACTTGAGCACCGTGTTCGTGTGTCCCTTCTGGACGATGTCGATAACGAGCAGCCTTGTCGGCTCCTCTCCTGCATTGGCGCCAGTGTGCCAACGCCCCACCGACTCCAACACAAAGTCTCCTGACTGATACGTCTTGCTTTGACCGGTTTCGGTGTCCGTCACGCGCAAGCTTCCCGACAAGATGTAACCGTATCGTGGATACGGATGCTCGTGCTCTGGAAGGTTCGCCCCTCGGGGGATTTCGAAGATAGACGCTACCAGTTCCGCATCCTTTTGGGGCAATACGATCTTTTGCCCGCCAGACGTAGTCGTCGTCGAGAGCAATTGCTTAATGGTGGCGTCCGTTTGCTGCTGCGCACAGGCCGTTGAAGTAAACGATGCCAGCAATCCGACGGCCAGACATTTCAGGCTGCCGAACAGGGCAATTCTGCGCCACAGTCGGCGCGTCTTGGCGGAGATAACTCCGGAGAATCCAATCATTGTGAGCGGCTCTCAGTTTGGTGTGATAGGTCGGTAAATATTTGGGACATTTGCCATCTCGGTAAGATGCGGATGCAGGTGCGGAAGCGCGCAATTACAGCGTTACGGAAGAGCTCCAACAATCTGTTGACCATTGCGCGCTGCGATCGTCGGCAGCATGTCCATATGCTGCTCGCGCGGATCCGGGATATTGTGGAGATCACGGAAGAACTCCTCGTGGCGGCGCGGCGAGGAGACCAGGATGTGCCTCGCGTCGGCCGCTCCCACGTTGGTGAATCCGTGAACAACCCCTTTGGGCACGACAACACGCGCACCGGGTGCCGCGACCTCAGTCTGATCTCCCACGAGGTACTTCAATTGGCCCTCCAGGACGATAAACAGCTTGTCTTCGCCCTCGGAGATGTGGGCCGGTGCGCCGAAGCCCGGCTTGATGGTCATATCCAGCACCGTGAACGAGCTTTCGTCCGGATTGACAATTTTGGTCGTGAGACCAGCAAATTCGGTCGTTTCGAAATTCGTCGTGATGGCACGCATTGATTAAGACCTCAATTGGCTTCTGAGCTCAATAGATTGCATGAGGAATTGACGGGGGCGGGAAGATCCCGACCCTGTAGCGTTAGATGGCAGGGTGAAGGTTGCGGACGGGGCTCACTTCCTCGAGGAGCGAGGCAACCTTAAGCGCGGTCGAATCCGCGAGCCAGGCGGAGGCGATTTGTACGCCGATCGGAAGACCGTCGTGGCTTGTTCCGAACCGCATCGACAGGGCCGGCATGCCGGTCAGGCTGAACGGTGATGTCGCGCTCATCACGTGGAACGGGGAAACCGTTTCGCCATCAATCACGAGGTCAGCGAGGCCATGCTTGGTCGCGGGGAACGGGGTCACCGGGCAGAGCAGCGCATCATATCGCTGGAAATACTCGACGAAGCTGTCGCGCAGGCGCTCCACCGCCTGCTCGGCGGCGACGAAGTCGCCTATCGGCGTGTCAGGTGTTTCAAGGATCAATTTGGCATGCCTGAAGATCTGGGCCTCGTGGCCGGCGGTGACCTTCTCGAACTCGGGCCGGGTTTCCATCTGTTGGAGCTGCCAGAGCACGGTGTTGGCATCGGTCTGCTCCAGCACAGGCAACCGGACTTCCTCAACCTGGCAGCCGGCATTGCTCAGCGCATGAGCGGCGGCCTTCACGGTCGCGATAACCTCTGGATCGGTTGGTCCGAAGAAGCCCGGAGAGGCTAACCAGCCCACACGAACCTGATGGGGCGATGTCGTGCCCACCCCTGTATCGAAGCCGAGCGGGCTGATTGAGAAGCCGTCGGCACCGTCGGGTCCCGCCATCAAAGAATAAGCGAGCGCCACATCGCGAACCGAACGGGCCATCGGGCCGATGTGCCAGAAGCGACGTGGCACACGGGGCCAGTGACCTGTCATCGGCATTCGACCGTGAGTAGCTTTAAATCCAACGATACCGGTATGCGCCGCCGGGCCGCGCAATGAGATCGAGAGATCACTGCCCACGCCGAGTGGCGACATGCCAGCCGCGATGGCGGCGGATTCACCACCGCTCGATCCACCCGGGGTGTAGTCGAGGTTCCAGGGGTTGTTCGTTCGGCCCGTCAGGAAATTATCCGTTTCGATCGAGTAAGAAAATTCCGGCGGGTTCGTCTTTGCGATTAAGATGGCGCCGGCGGCCTTCAGCCTGGCTACGACGGTGGCATCGGTATCGGGCACGCGCCCTTTGAAAATGGGCGAACCGCGCTGCGTCAGCACGCCCGCCGTGTCGATTCCATCCTTGACCGTGAACGGAACGCCATGGAGAGGGCCCAATCGAGCGTCCGACTTGACCGCCGCCTCGGCTTTCTTGGCAGCGTCAAGTGCGCCATCAGCCATCGTAACAATGGCGTTTACCTTAGGATTGACTTCGGCAATACGATCGAGATGGGCCTTCATGACCTCGACCGGCGATAGCTCCCGATCGGCAACGAGTTCCGCGATGCGGCTGGCGTCCATCTGAATGATATTATCGGTCATGATCCTCATCCTGCCTTAGCTCGGTTCACTTGATTCACTTGCTGGCTGCGTACCGCTTCTCGGCTGGATGCCGATGATCAATCGCCCGCCGGCTCCGGTTGGAAAGCCGCGACGACGCTCGCCACAGCGAGGATGCCGACGGACAACCAGAGACCGGCACGAACGCCGTTCGGTCCGTCAGACAAAGCACCGCTGAGGAGTGGGCCGATGCATTGCCCGGTCCCGAACGCGATGGTCAGTGCTGCTATCGCTGCTGTCCAGGCGTGCGGTTTCGCCGCCTTCCGCACGAATGAGGTGACTGCGGCGATGACCGCGAGTACTGACCCTCCAAAAAGGATGGAGGAGAGATAGGCGCTCGTTGGTCCGTGCCAGATCAGCGGCAAGGCCGCACCGGCCGCGACCATCGCGATTGTTGCGCTTGCTCCCCAGCCACCTTTCAGGCGAGCGAGTACGGGGCCCCACGCGAACGCGGCGACAACGGCTGCTAAACCTAGGATCGCCCAGAAGGCGGTAATCGATCCGCTGTCGAAACCTTCATTGGCGCGCAAGTGCGCAATGATAAATGTGGCATAGGTGATGTATCCGGCGCCGAATAGCCCGTATGATAGTAGTTTGCGTGCCATGAAGCGGGCCGACCAGCCGCCAGCGGCGATATGAACCTTATAGGAAGGTTCGGGTGTGCGACTTAGAACCAGCGACCCGCAAATGGTCGCAGCCAAGCCTAATGCGCCAAGAGCCAACCAGCCGCCGCGCCAGCCCATGCCGGAAAGAAGCGGAGGGACTGCGAGGGCCGAGGCCGTAATGCCGATACCCGCCCCGGCAAAGTAGATGCCCAACATCGTAGGCGCGCGCGATCGAGACCCTCCTGAGGCTGCCGCAGATGTGAGTCCTGCGCCGGCGACAAAAGACACAGCTCCTGCAAGCCCAGAGACGGCTCTCAAGAGAAGCAGGCTCGTAAAGTCAGCGGTGAGACCGGCCCCGGCTATGGCCGCGGATGTCAGGAAAAGGCCCAGGGAAAATGCGGCTTTGTCGCCCGTACAACGACCAAAAGGGGCAGCTACGAGGGCCCCGATAAGATATCCAGCCGCGTTAGCGGTATTCATGGCGCCTGCGTCGGCAAAACTCCAGCCGAGATCAGCTTTCATCGATGGAAGCAACAGCGCGTAAGCGAACCGAGCGAGCCCAAGCGCAATCGCTGGGCCCATCGAAAGTCCGAAGATGACCCAGATTGGCGTCAAAAACTGCTTAGCTTCGTTATGCAGCGACGCTTCTGAGCCACTGTGACCCATTATCAAGCCTTCTCGTACCCCACTGTCGGGCCCAAGAGGTTCATCGCCGTGCGGCTTCTGATGCGTATCCACGTCTCGGCTTCTTTCGGAAATTATGCTCTTACGCCTGTCACGGCTTCGCCGAGCGCCATCAATTTCGCATCAAGCGTATAAGCTGCATCTTGGACCGCCACGTTCCGAAGCCCGCTCATGAGGCTTGATGGCTTGTTGAACACAAACCTCGTCTTCCCGTCAGAATGCTCATAGATCGCCAGTCTGACCGGCACATCGACGCCCGCCTCGATGTCATGCCGCATCATTGTGATCGCGATCAGCGGGTTTCCGATCGTGTACATCAAAAACCGGGTCGGGCGCTCTTGCTTGCTGACCCACTCGCCGTGATCGATTGTCAGGAAACGTGTGAAGCCGCTGGGGCCCAGCACTTCACGAACTCGACGTTCGAAATCATCCTGATCACGTGAAGCTGCAGGTATTGCTGGCCAACCTAATTCTTCAAGCGTTCCGACTTGTTCCTCGAAGGCACGAACAACGTCCTGGAAGCTCCGGTAGCTGACAAAGGTGATATGCTCTACGGTGATCGGCTCGATCATGACTTTCTCCCGGATGCCATATTGACCTACTGAAAAGCTTCAGGAAGTTGCGCGCTCTCGGCGATGTCGCGCAGAGTCTCCCGCAAGCCAACCAATTGATTGTCCCCGAAGAAATGCTTGAAGTTTTCATGCGCGCCGGCCCAATAGCGCCGTCCGCGGACCACTTTATCTTTGCCGGCCTTCGTCAACTTGATGGGCCGACGGCGCCCATCCCGCTCGTCTTGGCCCAAGTCGATGAAACCGTCTCGTACAAGCGGTCGAAGTGTTTGACCGAGCGCGGACCGCTCCATGGTCAGGATCTCAGCCAGGTCACCAACGGTTGGTGGATCAGCTGATCGTCGTTCAAGCTCCGAGAGAACGTGAAATTGAGTGACGCGCAAGCCAGTTGGCGCCATCGCTTCATCATACAGCTGCGTCAGTCGGCGAGTGGCTGCACGCATCGCGGCCACGATGCACGGGCTTTCCGAGCGAAATGAGCGTTTCACGTATCGGTTCTCCATCATGCACGCCCGGTTTACTTGAGCCGGGTCGCCGATTTGCCCTCAGTTACCGTTTACGGGGATATCCCCATATCGCGCTTGAGGGCATTTAGAGGGGATATCCCCTTATTTCAAGTCAACAATGATTGAACCCGGCGTGACCAAACCCTGTGGCTTCCATCCTCCGCAGCAAGGGTCCGGTATGACGCCAGGCCCATGCCGGCGAGGTCAGCTTAGATTTCCGGACGGAGAAGCGAGGCCGAGGTCGAGCCTGTGAAGGTCATGAAAATTTACCTTCAAAATCAATTGGACAATAATCGGTCCGCACTGAAACAGCGCTAGGATATGCCGACAGCATGTCCGTTCAGGGTCATTCGCGTCGGCATTGCCATGTCCGCCTTCTGGTCCGCTATCGACAATACCCGACCTTACCGACCGAGAGCTGGGTGTGGATCTCGACCGATTAGGACGGCAAGATAAAAGCGACGGTGTCGCTCTGTGCCATCCGGGGTCGTAAGTGTTTGTCTGCACATTGTTTCAGATGGCACTGCAGCGGCACCGTATGAAGCGGTCTGGTGCCGCTCGAAGCGCGAAAGCATTCAAAATCAACGTTCCGAGCGCCATCGTTCACAGCATAGCGTCTTGTTGCGCGTGCTCGGCGGGATGTCCGGCCATGATCGCATGGGAGGCCGCTGCCGATGAAGATGGGCACTATCGCTTCGCCGTGGCGCTATGATGGGGCGGCCGTTGCGCGCTCCAACCGGCAAAGCTCGCGACTCCTCACGACTTTTCTCTACGCCTTTGCGTGCGGCGGCGGGCGCGATTTCGGAGGGTGGTCCCGTTATCCCCCAGAAGGCTGCCCTTTCGATGGCTGCTCTCTCGATCTTCCCGCTATCGACGCATGGCCCCAGGGTCGATCCATTGGAACCTGCGATCGGGCCGATCGTTGCCGACAGATTAGCTGCAGCAGATCAAAGGTCGGATCAATGACGACAGCGGATTGGCCTCTTCCGGAGCGCTTCACGTTTCGGGGGCATTCGATCGCTTGGGCGAGGGGTCGCACGCAATTTTGCTGCATGGTACGCCCTTTTCATCATCGGAGTGGCGCAGAATTGGACCCTTGCTGGCCCGACAGCGACGTGTCTTCTGCTTCGATATGCTTGGCTATGGTAGGTCCGACAAGCCCAACGGCGACGTGTCCCGTGGCGTTCAGAATGAGCTTTTCGCAGCCCTTTACGGTCATTGGGGCCTACAAGACCCGGATGTCATCGCGCACGATTTCGGTGGCTCCACGGCGCTGCGCGCTCATTTGCTTAACGGGCTGAACTATCGATCGTTGGTGCTCATCGATCCGGTCGCAATCAGCCCGCAAGGCTCGCTGCTCGTCCAAGCCGCCAAGGAACACGAGGAGGTCTTTAGCGGCCTGCCATCCTACGTTCACGAAGCAATCCTGCGTGCCTACATCAGCGGCGCCGTTGCGAACGCGTTACGAGACGACGAGATTGAGCTGTATCTTGCACCGTGGCTGGGAGCCGAAGGCCAAAAAGCTTTTTGGCGCCAGATCGCGCAGATGGACGACAGATACTCGGAGGAGGTCGAGTGGCGATACGGCGAGATTCGCTGTCCCGTCGCCATCCTTTGGGGAGAGAAGGACGAGTGGATTCCACTTGAAGACGGTCGCGAGCTTGCGCGCCGGGTTCGAAACGCTCCCTTTCACATCGTACCCAATGCGAAGCATCTCGTGCAGGAAGACGCGCCGGAAGCAATCGTATCGACGGTACTTGGCTTCTGGCGGGGCCTGGAGAAGCCGGATTAACGTCCGCGTCGAGCTTGTCGGGTCCGCTCTCTCGGCCGTTGTCCACTACACCCGATATCTGTCCGAGACTCGTGCGCTGCCCCACTGCGACCCTCGGCGTTTGATGCGGCATTTGCCCTAGAGCATTTTCGGTTCTGATGGAATCAGAACCGAAGCTCTAGGTTTTTGTTTTGACGCGTTTTCTTCACGCGAACCGGTGTCCACTTCGCTCGAAAACGCTCTAGGAGGCCACGAAATCGTGCAACATCGCGGAATGGCGCGCCCGGAACGATTCGAACGTCCGACCCTCAGATTCGTAGTCTAACGCGGGGCGTTGATTCGACTACCGTACTCTGCAAACCGGCGCCTATAGCGCCCCAAAGCGATCAAGGGGTTAAGGGGCCGTTTGCAAACCAAATCTCCCGCGCGTTCCTACGCGACCAGCTCGACCAGATCCACCATGCGAGTCTTGAGCGTGTCGCGCTGTGGCGCGCCGCCTGCGCGAGGGAAATCACACCGGAGGAATTATGTCGACGACTCGCCGAGCTGCGCGAGAAATACGGCAACGCGATCTATGACCACGAAGAACTACCACCACTGCCGCGTCATCTCTCACGTCTACAGATGCCGAAGCGGGCGACATGAAAAGTGGCGCGATCACGGTCGCGTCACTACATGAGTGACTGGTCCGGGTTTTCGCAGGGCCCATGACCAAAAAGAGAAACCCCTCCGACGACCAATCGGAGGGGCTCATTAACCCAACTGAGCCGGCACCACACCGCTCAAGTCCACTGACCTGCGAGGATGCAATGAACTTTCACAGACATAAGAAGCCCAGCGAAGCGCGTCAAGACGAACAGGGACCGAGCCGGGGAAAAAGCGCCGCGCTCGTGATCATCAAGTAGGTGGCGAACATGCGCGCCACCGACGTCACCCTGGATGAAATCAACGACGCCTTCGCCGATGCCGCCCGCGCGGAGGCCGAGCGCTTCGAGCGGATCGACTCCAACACCGCCACCGACGACACACCCACTATACGCGCCAGAGGTCGGCTCAAGGAGGCGCGCAGGATATTCACTCATCACGGCTGGGATGTGCTGCCGCAAGGCCGCCGAGGGCAGTGCATCCTGCAGTGGGGCGCCTGCATGGCGTGGCTGGCCAAGCCGAGCGATCCAAAGCACAGCGTCCGCAACTGGTGCCGCAAATGGGCACCGTGGCTGAAGCCGACCGATCTCAACCAGCTGATCGTCGGCCTCGAGAGCGGGGCCACCAACACGCGGTACAGCGACGACGAGTCGGCCGCCGTGCTCGAGATCACTGTCAGCGACCGCACTAGGCTCGGCCTGCGTTTCATCGGTGCCTGCGACGATCTCAGCTATGAGATCAGGCTCGGTATCCGGCGCGCGAAGAACGCCGAGTGCAAGCGGCGCAGTCGAGCTGCGAAGAGCACCGGCCGCAGGCGTGGCCGGCCCGCACTCGATCTCTCGCCTGATGAAAAGAAGGCGCATATCAGGCTACAAGACGCCAAACGCGCGTTGGACTACCGCGCGTCACGGAAAAATGCGTCACCGGCTATAGAGTCTTTAAGTGAAGTGACGCAATTTAGCGT
This sequence comes from Bradyrhizobium sp. Leo78, assembly GCF_059512425.1. Classification (NCBI taxonomy): domain Bacteria; kingdom Pseudomonadati; phylum Pseudomonadota; class Alphaproteobacteria; order Hyphomicrobiales; family Nitrobacteraceae; genus Bradyrhizobium; species Bradyrhizobium sp. Leo78. Next base: position 39,872 of record NZ_JCAMOT010000011.1, on the reverse strand, counting down.
GACGCAACCGAGTCCAAAGCCTTGGGAACTGCTCGGAATGAAGCGTTCCACGTACTTCCTGCACAAAAAGGCAGGCCTTCTGGCTATCAGCATCCCGGCGCCATTCTTGATTCCGGCGCCTCTCGGCAGAACGGCGATCACAGCAGCACAAGCTCGTTGAACGCGCCGTGCTCGCACGGGCTGCGCTCGGCGCTCAGCGGCACCGATGTCGAGGGTGGGACGCCGAGCACGCCCTCAGGCGCGCGCAGGTGTCCCACGCATGCTATCGCAACATGGGGCCGGGACATGGGACACTTGGGACAAACGGGACATGTCCCGGCAATGTCTCCTGTCCCAAATTCATGTCCCATGTCGGAGCGCGGCGCCCCAGGCGACCGCGCGGGGCTCACAGACTCAGAGTTGAGGAGGCTTGTCGACGGCGCCAACACCCTCGCAGTTCTGACAAACGCCGCGCATACGTTCGTGTTTGTTCGGATCGCCGCAGCAAACCGGACAAGAAACCCATTCTTTCTTGTTAGGCTCTATAAAGATTTCCATCCGCCCCTCGCAGACTACACATACACATTTCCCGTTGCACACAGGGCACAAGGTCGTTCCGCCCGGCATTCTCATAGCCTCCTCAGTGTCGTGGCGCGAAGGCCCTACCACATCGGCCCGTACCTTAGAAACGTCGCGGCCCCATCATCCAAACCGTCAACATTACGACACGGAGGAGCGGTGAAGAGCGCGCCGCCCAAGCGGGCGCGCGGGCTTGAACCTCCCTTCGGCTGAGGCCGCGATAGTGATGAAGGATCATTTCGCCGTCGGGATAGCTCTTCTAGCTTCGTCAAGGCACACGGGTGACACCGCGTCGATAACCGGCTGCAGCGCCGCTAATCTCTGACCGGCGGGCAAATCGGAGGTCGCTCGCAATTGATTCTCGGACACCCGGTCGGCGATCCCGTTCGCGTAGCAATTGCAATACATCGAGAGGATCGCCTTCGAAATCCCAGCGTTGGCGGGCTCGTTCGCTTGCTTTTCGCCACACGTCCTGATCGCCGCACCGACGAATCCATCGCGCATCGCGCCGGTAAGTCCAACTTCCTCGCCTTTGACGTAGGCCACGCCGTATTTAACTAGGAAGAAGGCAATGCCAAATGCCGCCGTCCACGCGATCCAACCACCAATCTGCCTGCCCATGTTCCCGCCCCAGTTGTCGCCGAGAACTGTATAGATCAAGGGACGAAGCCGGCAAGTGCCCAGCGCAAGCCGCGCACACTCCCTCGCCATCTCAGAACGATCTTTGAGGAGCGCGCCACCACGGGCGCGTGGGCACACGCACGTTGATTGTCGAGCAACTTTAGGTTAGCTCGATCATATGGGGGCCCAAGAACAAGCTGCCGATTCGAATGCGCGTCGCTATGAAATACATAGGGAAACCGCACGGCAATTCACCCAGGCCGCCGTCAGGTATTTAGCTAGGCAGAGTCTTATGCCGCCAGAGGCGGCCACTGCTAGCCTCGCTGGAATCGACGCCATGGCCCTAGTGGCAGCCACCAATTGGACGTTACCCTGGCGTCGGATCGTAGGCCAAAACAGACCCTACTTTCGCCGCTTCGAGCTCGCGCTATGGCGTGGCAGCCAGCTGTACGGGTTAGCGGTCGGGAGAGCTTCGCGAGGGCCGGATAACGTCACCATTCACTACCTGGAAAGGGCCCCAGGTCATAATCCATTTGCCGGCTACGTTGCCCAGATTGCCGTCGATGCCGCCGACCGGTATGCGAAACTTATTGCGCGTCAAAGGGTTAAACTAAGGAACCCCGTGGAGGGCGCACTACCAAAATACCAGCTCCTCGGATTTTCGGTTGCGGAAACTATCAAAGGGACTATTTATTACGCTAGGCAGGTGTGAGATGGCTCTGGCTTACTTCTACGTGGAAACGGAACAGGAGCGTGAGGAGGCCCTTCGGGTCCGCGCGCGCGAGGCTCTGTGGGAGCACCGCGGGGTTCTGTTCACGCTGACGCCCGAGCAGCATCAGATGCTGGGTGAAATGGATCCAGGCCCAAGCGTCGAAATTGGCAAGCCTCCGAAGTAAGCACTAAGGCCCGTTCGCGGGCCTTTTTGATTCTGGACAGTAGTACGCACACCCGCCGGCCCCCAAATTTTTCGGCCGCTCCCCGCTCCACCGGCCTTCGAGGCCGCCTCGTGGAGGCCCCGACGCCGCTCGTTGGTTAGTGCGGGGAATCGGCGGCGCCGGGGAACGCAGCTTGCACCACGCAACAACAACGCGCCGGCACCTGGACCGTTTCGCGCGTTTTCCGCTTGCTTTGGCCTGTGGCATTGCCCATAATGTGGCATTGCTAAAGCAACGCCACAGAGGCCCGCCATGAGAGTATTTGGATACTGCCGGGTTTCTACCGCCGAGCAGGCCAATGGAGGCCTCTCCCTCGATACACAGCGCCAGCAGATCACAGGGTATGCCATGATGAAGGGCTGGCAAGTCGCCGAGTTCTTCATCGAGGCCGGCATCTCCGGCTCGGTCCCGCTCGCCGATCGGCCGGAAGGCCAGCGCCTACTTTCCTCGCTCCAATCCGGCGATGTGATTATCACCGCAAAGCTCGATCGCGCCTTCCGCTCGGCGGCCGATGCACTCGGCACGCTGGAGCAGCTCAAGGACGACAAGGTCGCGCTGCACATGATCGACCTGGGCGGCGACGTCACCGGAAACGGCATTTCGAAGCTTGTCTTTACCATCCTGTCAGCGGTCGCCGAGAACGAGCGCGATCGCATCCGCGAGCGCGTGCGCGACGTCAAGCGTCACCGTGCCTCGCGGCGCCTTTTCAACGGCGGCAAGCGGCCATTCGGCTTCGACGTCGAGGGCGATGGAAAGGACAGGCGCCTCGTCGCCAACGCGCACGAGCAGGCCGCGCTGGCCCGCGGCAGGGCATTGCAGAGCGAGGGCAAGAGTCTTCGCGAGATCGCAGCTGTGTGGGCAAGCGAGTTCAATATCCCGAAGATCGACGCGAAGAGCGTGAAGCGGATTCTCGATCGCGCGGACTGAGGCTCGGACGTAGCACTCCACCGTCGAGACTATGACCGGCCCGCTTCCGATCGGACGGCGGGGCTTTCGCTTGCCCCGCGCCATTGAAGCCGCGGCCGCCCAGCGCGCGGCGTGGCCTCGGACGGGCTTGTACACCCGCCAAATGGAAGGCCACTCCAGCGCCTTCCGCTGGCCTTCCTGGGGCATCCGCTGCGGAACCCACCGCCAGAAAGTCAATTCCGCATCTAGCCGCGGTTCCGGTATGGCCGTTGCTTCATCTGGGCCATAAGCCGCCGCACCAAACAGGTGCGAAATCAATGGCTTATTGACACGCATAAATCGTGCCATTATGTTGCCACAGAACATAGTGCGAACGGCATCCGGAGCGCCAATGTCGAATCCTGCCCCATCTCCAGCCGTCAGGGCCCGCGGCCTTGCTCGAATGAAAGAGATCGCGCGCGAGGATGAGCTGAAGCGTCAACGCCTAGTTGCCGAGCTTCTCGATGGTCTCGGCAGGCCGGCGACCGCCATGGACCGGGTCACGGCCGCAACCCTGGCCGCGGCGCATGTTCGCGCGGACAGGCTTCGCTCGGTCGGCCGCAGCGATATCGAAGAGCGGCGTTTGATAGTCCAGCTGCAGCGCGCATCCGGCTTCAGGCCGCCACCGACAGAGCCAGCGAAGCCGGCGCCTGGGCTCTCAGCCACCGAGTGGTTGAACGGCTTCCAGCGTAGCGACGGAGCGACCTGATGCACCTCGCCGACGCCATGACACCCGGTGGTCCATTCGAGCCGTGGTATCGCGGCGGATCCTGGAACGCTTGGCGCACAGCCGCGAAGGCGATGGACGGCCTGCCGTTGTTGGCATCCGAGTCCGAGTTCTTCAAGTCGATTGCCGGAGGTCGCGAACCACCTCGGCGCCGTGTTCGTGAGTTCTGGGCCGTTGTTGGCAGAGGCGGCGGCAAAGACAGTATCGCCTCCGGCGCCGCCACGATCGACTCCGTAACCTTCGATCCGAGCGTGCTGCGTCCTGGCGAGCGCGCCCTAGTCTTGTGTGTTGCGGTCGACAAGGATCAGGCCAGAATCATCAGAAACTATGTCGGCGCATTCTTTGAACGCATTCCGGCCTTCAAGCGAATGGTGCAGCGTGAGACAGAGGACGGGCTCGAGCTCGACAATGGGGTCGACGTCACGGTTCTAGCCGGCAACTTCCGCAGTGTCAGGGGTAGGCCGATCTTGACTGCGATCCTGGACGAATGCGCCTTCTTCCACAGTGGTGACACCAGCTCGCCCGATCTCGAATTGTACAGGGCGATCCTGCCCGGCCTGCGCCTACCGACGTCACGACTGATCGGCATCAGCTCGCCATACAGGAAGGCCGGCTTGCTCTACACGCGCCATCGCGCGCATTTTGGCCGGGACTCGGACGACGTTCTTGTGATCCAGGCGTCATCATTCGCGATGAATCCAAGTCTCGATCGCGGCGAGTATGAGCGGCAGATGGACGAGGACCCAGCCGCAGCCCGGGCCGAGTTTGACGCCCAGTTCCGCGACGACCTTGTCAGCCTCATCGATCCCGCGACCGTCGACGCCTGTGTGACATCCGGCGTCACCGAGTTGCCCCCGATGCAGGGCGTCAAGTATGTAGCCGGAGTCGACCCGAGCGGCGGCAGCAGCGACTCCATGACGATGGCAATCGCGCATGCCGAGGGCGAGCGCGGAGTGCTCGATCTTGTCGCCGAATGGCGGCCGCCGTTTTCGCCGGAGGTCGTGACGGCAGAGATTGCCGCGATCTGCCGGCACTACGACGGCATCAACACAGTCACCGGGGATGCGTATGGCGGCATGTGGCCGCGCGAGCGCTTCGCCGTTCATGGCATCGAGTACCAGCTCGCTCCGATGTCTCGTTCTGAGTACTACCTGACCATGGTGCCGGCGCTCAATACGCCGGGCCGTATCGCGCTACTCGATCAGCCTCGCCTGATATCCCAGCTTTGCAACCTTGAGCGCCGCGTCGGGCGAACCGGCAAGGATGCTGTGAACCATCCGGCTGGTGGACATGATGACGTCATCAACGCCGCGGCAATCGCCTTGGTCAGCGCATCATGCCGGACGGCTGACCCTGGCATGCTCATCTTCTACCAGCGGCAGGTCGAGCGGATGCTCGGCGCTCCACAGCAGCCACGGCCCGCTCTCGGCGCCTACACCTTCACGGCGGATCCGCTGGTCTCGCTCACGGTGCCGCCCGGGTCCGCGCCCACGATATACGGCATCGCATCGGTAATGAACGCTGGCGATCGGACGCTGGCCACCATGACCCAAGCGCAGGCCCGCGAGCTGCTCAAGATCCCGGCGTGGCGTCTTCTCAATCCCGATCTGGCCCGTGATCTCGGAAGCGAGGAGGCCGCATGACCGCGCGTCGAAGCGATGGCTTCGTGAAGGTGAACGTGCCGACCGCGTGCTCTCACGTAATGGTGGAAGGCACGCTTTACCCGGTCGAGGGCGACGGCACGCAGTGCTTCGTCTGGCTGCATCCAGCCGCTGCGCTCGACATGCTAGCAGTGCCGACGAGCCCGTTTCGAGATCATAACCGCGAGCTGCTCGCCGTGCTCGAAGAGAAGGCAAAGTCCGAGGGGTACGCGCCGCGCAACGCGACGCAAGGCGTTCGCATCAGCGACATGCTGCAGGCGATCGAGGACTCACGTCCCAAAACCTTGATGGAAGAGCTACAGCACGCGCATCGCGTACGATGGGGGCAGGCATGAAATCTTTTAAAGCTGATAGAAGCATCACCCGAATCCGGCGCATGCTCGCCGGCACGGAAGCAATCCTAGTCTACGCCGACCGAGAGACGCTGGCGCGAGAGTATCGTGCCGCAGGTCAGCAGCTGGACGAGGCAATCGCCGACCTTCGGCAGATGCATGATCTCATCGTCACCGCAATTCGCAACGACGTCGTCTCGCTGCCGGCGAATCTCGCGGTCTGCGTTCAGCGCGAGGCAAATCGCCTACTCGAACAGTACGGTGCCGGCGCGGTCGGGATGCTTCATCGCGAGACGGTCATCAAGACGGCGGCGATCATGGACGCCTACAACGTTCGGTGCGATCTGCTCGACGCGGTGGCCGCCAGAAGCCGCTTCGTCGCAGCGCAAGCCGGTCGACACAGGATTTAAAGACATGGCGGGGGATGACAACGATATAACGAAGGCCTTGGTCCAGACCGAGCGAGGCCTAGCCCGCCATCTGACTCAGTCCGAGATCGCGGCGCCGACTGCGCCGCCCGGCTCGGGCTCGGCGGACTGGTTCGGTCCGCGCCAGCCCATGCGTCCGATTGCACCGCCCGAAGTCGCCGGTCGTGTTCGCGACTTCATGCCCGGAATCAACCTTACAACTCAACCTCGACCGGAAGAGGCGGTCGGGTTCGCGGCGCTACGCGCGCTTGCCGATAACTGCGACATTCTCCGGCTGATAATCGAACGGCGAAAAGATCAGATCACGCGACTGCCCTGGACGATCAGGGCTAAGCATGACGGCCATGATCGACGTCGACCAAAGGCGTCGGAGCTATCGCCACAACTCCGCAACACCATCAGCGAGGTAACCCGACTGTTCAAGCGGCCAAGTTGGCAACTCGGCTTCCGGCCGTGGCTTCGATCTCTTTTGGAGGACCTATTCGTCATCGATGCGCCGACACTGCACGTTCGTCGCAACCGTATCGGTGGCATTGCAGATCTCACAGTTCTCGACGGAAGCACTATCAAACGCGTTTTAGACGAATGGGGCCAGACTCCGCGTCCGGGTCCGTTCCTTTGGGAAGGTCAACCTTTTGAATGGCTCGGCCAAACGGTCGACCGATCTAATGTGTTCGCTCTCGGCTTTCAGCGGCACGAGCTGATCGACGGCTGGCTGTATCCGCCGGCATATCAGCAGGTGCTGAAGGGCATGCCGGCGATCAACTACACCACCCGCGATTTGATCTATCGGCCGATGAATCCGCGGCCGGGCCACGATTATGGCCTCAGCCCGGTCGAGCAGGTGATGGTCACGGCGCGCCTCGCCATCGCCCGAGCGATGCATCAGCTGGAGTATTACCGTGAAGGCAACATGCCGGAAGGCATCTACGGCCTACCGGAGAGTTGGACTCCCGATCAAGTCCAGAGATTTCAAGATTATTGGGATAATTTGTTCGTCGGCAACCTAGGCCAAAGACGGCGCATCAAATTCATGGCCGGAGACGGCAAGCTTCAGCAATTCAGGGAAGCGCCGCTAAAGAACGAATTTGATGAATGGCTCGCTCGCGTCGTCTGCTTCGCGTTCTCGTATCCACCGAACGCGCTGGTCGCGCTTTCGAACCGCGCTATCGCCGAGCAATTAGAGCGCACCGGCGAGGAAGAGGGGCTAGAACCGGTCAAGAACTGGTGCGCCGATCTGTTCAACGAAATCATTTCCGATCAGCTCGGCGCGGATGAAGTTGAGTTCGCATGGGTCGAGGAGAACGAAGTCGATCAGGCCAAGGAGGCCCAGATCCTCTCGACGTATGCCGACTGCGGCGCGCTGACGCTGAACGAGGTGCGCGAGCGCATCGGCTTTGAGCCGAGCGCGGACCCGGCTGCATCGGTGTTGGCAGTCAAGACCGCCGCCGGCCGCATTCCGATCAGCGGCACGAAGCAGGAGCAGATGTGATGCTGACCGCCGCCGATCGGGAACGTAACCGCATTCTACGCGAGATCCTGAAAATCGAGCGGTGGCTACACGACGACGCCGGAGATCGGCGAGCAGCGGCGTTTCACAAATCTAAACTCGCAGAGCTGCGGGCTGATCTGGAAAAAATGGAGGACAAGTAATGACGACGATGAATCCAATCGAAAAGTTATACCATCACGGTGACGACGAGGCCACATGGTTGCGCAAGATGGAAACAGATCTCGCCCGGCGCATGCTAGCCAAGTCGACCGCAAGCAAAAGCGCGCCGAGCGACAGCGACTTGCTTCGCAAGGGACTTGCCCGACAGTTGGAGCGTCTCGACGCAAGGAAGTGAACAATGCCCAAGACCGCCGTTGACCCGTTCTTCGCGACCACTGTCGAGCCGATCAGCGCTGGTCGCCACGCGATCGCGGTTACGCCTGACAACAACAACGACCTGCCACACGTGACCAGTTCTCTTCTGGTCACCGCCGGATCAGGCGCTACCGGCATCGCCGTGATCATGGCGAACGATCCTGATGGTGTGGCGGTTACGATCCCGATAGCGCCTGGCACTATTCAGCTGCAGATACAGGTAAGACGCATCATGTCGACCAACACCGCACTGGGCACTGGCGGCGGCGTTGTCGCTCTCTGGAGTTAGAGAAAATGACCATTAGAATGTTCGCTACCACCCTGGCCGCGTCATACGACAACGTCAATGGCATGGTGTTGATCCCACCACCTCCGGCGCCTACACAACGCGCATACGCGGTGACGCTCGGGGCGGCGCTAGATATCCAGGGCGACTTCAGCGGCGACGCTGGCGTGCTTGCAAACGCCGGGTTCGTCGCCATCGCGTTGAGCGGCACGACAGCCGCGCGCCCCATCGGCATCAAGGCCGGCACTCTCTACATCGATACGACGCTCAACGCTGGCGCTGGCGCCGTCATCTTCTGGGACGGCGCCAACTGGAGAAATGTCATCAGCGGAGTGAGCGTCTGATGTCGACATTCGCCGCAATGTGCGACGCCGCCGCCAACGCGAGCAGCGGACGGCCGGCGGAGGAAGTGATCGAATCTGGCTTACAGATTGTCGCGATCGGACTCGCTCGCCTCGATCCCTCGCGTCGATGTTTGGCAATGGCGCAAGCGATTCGGCGCGTCGATGCCGGGGGTCCCGCATTGAAGTTATCTGCACGACTCGCGGAGAGCGAGACATGATTTTGAACAGCGCGGCCGCCTTGGCTCCCTCAGCGCCTCCGCTGGCCGCGCTCGGCGGAGAGCTGTTTCCTTCCAGCTCTCCGCCATCTTCTATTTTCGAGCAGAGCCGCGGCCCATCCAACCGCTTGGTGCGCTCGAGCTTCTCGCGGGTTAGCTCGGATGAACAGCGGCCCGCGAGCAAGTTTTGCGCGAGGGAATTCCTTGCTCGGCCGGCGCGCGGGTCGGGTTTCAGAAAGGTGACCTCCGTGCTTCGCGCAAATTGGACATTGAACGGACAAGGTCGCCGACGCGCGCATCATTTTGAGGAGTAGTGACGTGGAAGCCTACAAAATTGGGGTCACTATCGCGCTCGCCAACGGCGTCAGTCCGGTCCTCGCGATCATCGGTCGCGACATGCTCGGCCTCGGCACGAAAATAAAAGATATCGAGAACAACTTTGCCGGATGGTCGAAAGCCTTGTTAGGTGTCGGCGGCATCCTGGCCGGCGCGACGATCTTGGGAGCTATGGGAAAGCTCGTCGACAAGACCCGGGAATTTCAGGACGAGCTGATCAAACTGCAGCGCCTCGGTGGCGACATCGGCAACGCCGCCGCAAGCGGTGATCTCACCAACAGAGCATTCGACATCTCCCGTCGCGTGCCGATGAAGGTACAGGACCTGTTGAAGATCCCGGGATCCACGTACTCGATCATGGGCGAGCACGAGGCGATGGAGACCTGGGAGCCGCTCGCAAAATACGCATGGACGCAACAGGCCGACGCCCACTTCCAAGGCGATGTGACGGGTAACTTGCAGAAGGTGATCCGCGCCGGCGAAATGTCGGGCCGCATCACCGACCCCATCACAAAGAATATCGACCCAGCGAAGCTGACCGCGTTTCTCGATACGGTTGCGCGCATCAAAGCGGCGACGCATGGCATGGTTAATGAGGACGCCCTCCTCGCGCTGGCGCAACAGGGTGGTCCGACCATGCGTGGCCTGACCGATCAGGGCTTCCTCACGTTGGCCATACAGTCTCAAATGATGGGCGGTCACCGCGCCGGCACCGCGTATCTGTCGCTGTGGCAGCAGCTCGCCGGTGGCACCATGATGAAACGCACCGCTCATGGATTGGAGGAGATGGGCTTCCTCAAGCCCGATGAGTGGTCCTCCGAGGGCGGCCACGTCTCTATCTCGAAGGAAGCATCGAACCGACTCACAAATCTGATCGGACAAGATCCACTCGCCTTCGCGCAGAAGATCAACGAGGAGCTTGCCAAACGGGGCATCACTGATCCGATCGAGCAACAGCAGGCCATTATGCGCATGACCGGGCGTCAGACGACGCAGCGGCTAACGATGGAAGAAGCCATCGGGATGCAGCAGATGATCGCCGAGCGCGCGCGAATGGCGCAAGGCATGGGAGCCGGCGGATCGTTCGACTTGATTCAGGACAAGAGCATCACCGCCAACATGGAGGCGGTGAAGAACGCCTGGAACAATCTTCTCGTCGCCGTCGCGGGCCCGCAGAGTGAGAACGTTGTGGCTGTCCTGAAGCAGCTGACCAGCGCGATCAACGGCATGACGGGGGCCGTTTCCGGAATCTCGCCCGAGACGATGAAGGCGATCTTCGGAGTTGTCGCCGCCATCGGCGCGGGATTCGTCGCCCTCGGCGCTATCTCGCTGGCAAGTCTTGCCACGGTGCCGGCACTGATCGGCGCCACCGTCATCGCCCTTGGAGCATTCGTCGCTGTCAACTGGGAGTCGATCAAGAACCACTTCGAGACCATCAAGAACGTTGCGACCACCATCATCAGCGCGGTCCCCGGGCTCGGCGCCGTCGCCGCCGCGCTGCACGAGTTGTCCAAGGTCCAGTGGCAGACCATCGTCGCCGCGTTCGACGGCATCAAGAACGCGATCATGAGCTTCATCGAATGGCTGGAAAGCATCCCCGGCAGGCTGCGGGGCTGGTTCGGCAATCCTAACGGACCCGGCAAGGCTGACGGCGATTCGGTCGGCAAGGGCCTCAACCAGCCGATGCGGTTCGTCCCCGGCACCAATCGCAACATTCACATCCAAAACGCGACTAACCTGAACATCGACGGCCGCACGCTGGCGCAGGCGATCTCCGATCAGCTCGAACAGCTCTACGGCTTCCCGACCGGGGCTCCATCACCCGATGGCTCCGGCCGCTACTTCGCGGGGGACCATAACTTCGCCGATGTATGACCAATGAGGCGATCAATCTTGAATCTCGACGTAGAAGGCGCGATGGCGATGCACGACATTCACCGGGATGTTGCGGTCGAGTTGGCTGACGCAATTCTTGCGAAGCACTGCGGCGCGAGCGAGCTTTCCGCGGAAGGCCTGCGCGCGCTGCTGGACGACCTCGTCGCGAATGGCTTCATACCGCTGTCTGGATCGGAGCTGAATTGAAGGAGACCGGCACAATCACGATCGACGGCGTCGTTGTCGGCACGATGACGATCGAGACCGGCGAGGCCGGCACCGTGAACCTGTTCGGCGACATTGCACCGGACCTTGACGGCTACGAGCCGCAGGGCCGTGCTGCTGGGCGCAATCTCGGCGCTCGCGATGCCGACGCGCCGCCGTCTCACGGTCACGGTCATGGCAGCCATCGCCACGGTGTCAAGCATCACCGCGCCGAGCATCGTCATGGGCCGCGCCAGCAGCATCACGAGCACCGCGCCGAGCCGCACGACGAAAAGCCGCGCGAACGCTTCGGCGGCGAAGGCGACACCGATCCGCCGGTGCCGCGTGCACCGCGGGCACCTGAAACAGGCGGCAGTCCGGTACGGCGCGGCTCGGCCGAGGTCGATGCGGCGATCCAGGATGCCGCCAAAAGGCACGGTATCGACCCAAACTTCCTAAAGGGCGTCGCCTCGATCGAGAGCGACATGAATCCATCTTCAAACGCCCGCGCGGCAAACCCGCACAAAGGTTTGTTTCAACTGAGCGGCGAGGAATGGCGGCGCTTCAGTAAGCCGGACGGCAACATCTACTCCGCGCGCGACAACGCCGAGGCCGCAGCCGCCAAGTTCGAGGCTGATGCCGCCGACTTCAAACAGCGCTTCGGCCGCGATCCAACCGAGGCCGAGCGCTACATGATCCATCAACAAGGCATGGGTCATTTCACCCGCGGCGCCCTAACGAACATCGCGGGCAACCCCTATCCCGGCATGCATGGTGCGCAGACGCCTGAGAGCTTTCGCGAAGGCTGGGGCCGCGAGGTTGCCAGACGCAAGGCGCAGTTCGAGAATCCGGCAGCGCCACCATCATCGCCTGAAGCTACTGCACCGACATCCGGACGGGGCAGCGCGAATCTCATGCACGGCCAGTATGGTGCACCGGGCCAGAATCTCGTCACGATCCATACGCCGAGCGGCAAGCCGGTCGTGGTCCACAAGGATGCCGCCGAGTCCTTCCGGGGTTTTCTCGCGGACCTCGAAGCGAGCGGCTACAAAATCCACTCGCTTGGCGGGTACAACCATCGCAACATCGCCGGATCGAACCGCCTATCCCAGCATGCTTATGGCAACGCCATCGATATCAACCCAGGTGCAAACCCGATGCGCCACGGGCTGCTTCACACAAACCTGCCGGACAACGTCTCGGACATGGCTGCCAAGCATGGGCTGTCATGGGGCGGCGACTGGCGAGGCCGCAAAGACCCGATGCATTTCGAATGGACCGGCAAGAGGCCGGCGCGCGGCGAAGTGGCCAAGTCCGATGTCAGCTTCGATCCGGGGACGATGGCGCCGTGAACACGCGGGGAAGCCGGTGATGGGTGCTGCTACGGTCCGGCCCGGGAGCTGTTCGGTTTCAGCCTGTCTTCCTGAAGAATGCTCAAATCAGGAAACTCAGGCGCGCAAGCCCGACACCGCCTCCAAATCTCTTCATCCTCGCCATGCCGACCCAGGGTCAGGTAATAATTGATGCCCTGATGCTTTGCGAAAACGATCCATTGTCCGGTAAGGGCTGGCTGGAGGCCTTCGCTCGGGGGTGCGTTACCGGCGCGCTGTGAATATCCCTCGATTACGAAATGATGGATCCAGCGATCGCGTGGCACTTCACGTTCTAGCTGTTCCAGCTTTTCGGGATTCCAATAGTTCACCAGATTCTTCGCAATGTATGCTGGCTGCATGAAATGCTTGTGCCAGAGCCCACGCAGTGGCGGTCGGCCTAACTCGGATTCAGGCTTCGTCAGTGAACGCTTGGGTGAGACGCCTTCTAGAATCGCAATCTCATCCAAGATCTGGTGAACGTGCAGGGTTCTATTTTCGTAGTGATAAACCAGCTGATGAAGCAATCCTGTCGAACACTTCCCCGACGAAGTCTTCAACGCTAGCCATTCTTCCATTTCTTCGCGCATCGTGTTCGGCGCCTTTTACCTCTCACTCCGATCAGCTTCGCGAGTATGCACCTAAACGGTGCAGTTGACGAGCGCCACGCGTAGGAGCAGCATGGTGTGCCGCTCGCGCAAAGCGGCCAGCTTTCGCAAAGCCGAATTCCCCAAGGAGACCATTAAATTCACTGAGCGGTGACGGACTCGTCACCGATAGATGTTTTGTTGTTCCAACTTTGGAGAAAAATTAATGGCTGCAGATATCATCACGCGCACGCCGAGGGCGGAGTCCAAAAGCTTTCAATATCTCGGTGATGGTCAAGTGTTCGTCTCACTCACGACCGACGACGGCGAGATCGGGTACGTTACCTCGGCGACTGGTCTCGTTCGGTCGGTCAATCTCGCTGTCGAGATGATGAATAAAAACCTGTCCAGCTTCCTGGGAGAGATCGGCGCGCTCTAAGTTACCGCGCGCTGATCGCGCCCACGTCTCGACGCCAAGGCCCGCCGCAACCCGGCGGGCTTTTTTGCTGTTCTCTAAGTTGTGATCACCGTAGCGGCTCACGTAGGCGCGCAAACGGGTTCCCTGTTGCCGATCAGTATCGAACGCATCACGGTTATTTCTACAACTAATCTGCTTCGCATCGAGGCTTTGGAGAGATGATTGCACTGAACTTGAATGTACCCGCCGACGTGCGCGAACAGTTGCAGGCGTGGGCCAAGTATAACTGCACGTCGATGACGGCGGAGTTGGTCCGCAGCGTTAGGGATCGGGCTGCGGCGGAGAAGAAGGGCCGCAGCGCAGGCAAGAGCAGCACCGGACTGCTCGCCGGGATAGCAGAGAAGACGGCGCGCTGATCCATGTCCCGCGCCCGGCAGACCTTCAAAAAGACCGACGTCACCAAGGCCGTGCTGGCCGTGGTGGCGGCCGGTCTGTCGGTCGCGCGGGTCGAGATCGAGAGCGGAAAGATCGTTGTGTTCGCCGAGACGCCGGAGCAGGATGCAGCCACCCTAACGCCGCTCGATCAATGGAGGCGGGAACGTGGTCAGGGCTAATATCGAAGGCGTCTTTCCCACCTACAAAACGCTCAAGGACGGCACCCGCCGAACGTATTGGTATCATCGAGCAACAGGCAAACGTCTGCACGGCGAGCCTGGCGAGCACGAGTTCATTGCCGATTTCGCGGCGGCCGAAAAGCTAATCCGCGATCGCCACGCGGGCACGCTGAACAGCCTGATCCGCTCTTACACAACTTCCATTGAGTTCGAGCAGAAGCTCGCCGCCTCGACGCAGGCTGAGTACAAGCGCATGCTGACGAAGGCAGAGACCGAATTCGGCACCATGCCGATTGCCGCTCTCGATGATCCCCGTGTCCGCAAAGACCTGCTCGATTGGCGCGAAAAAGTCGCGCGGAAATCCGGGCAGCGCGAGGCCGATAATCGGCTCTCCGCAATCTCCGCAATGCTGACATGGTCCGTCGACCGCGGCACGCTGACGGCCAACCATCTGCGTGGCTTCAAGCGGCTGTACCATGTCGACCGCTCAGAGATTATCTGGCTGCCCGAACACATCGCGGCCTTCATGAAGGTGGCGCCGATCGAGCTGCAGCGCGCGCTGATCCTGGCACTTCATACCGGCCAGCGTGAGGGCGATCTGCTGCGCCTGCCGTGGTCCGCCTACAAGAGCGAACATATTGAACTGCGGCAAGGCAAGGCACGCCGGAAGGGAAAGTCGGCGCCGCTGATCCACATCCCGTGCACCCGCGCCTTGCGCCGCATGCTCGACGGCATGAAGCAAGTCTCGACCCTGATTTTGACGACGAAGACCGGCCAGTCATTGAAGCCGCGCTACTTCAACACACTCTGGGACCGGACCATGACTAAGGCCGGCTTGCAGACCGTGAGCCTGCCTGGACTGGACGAGCCCGTTGAACTGCACTTCCACGACCTGCGTGGCACAGCCGTGACGCTCTTGTCCGAAGCTGGCTGCACGCCGCAGCAGATCGCGACGATTACCGGGCATTCGCTTAAGACGGTCTACCGAATTCTGGAACGATATCTTGCGAGGACGCACGGGCTCGCTGAGCAGGCGATCTTCAATTTCGAGCACAGCCCGAGAACAAAGTTTGCAAACCGTCTGCAAACCGGCACCGCCAAGGCGCCGAGCAGAAACGGAAAACGCAATGCCAATCAATGATGTGGATGGCGCGCCCGGAACGATTCGAACGTCCGACCCTCAGATTCGTAGTCTGATGCTCTATCCAGCTGAGCTACGGGCGCGTTTTCGCGTGAGGGGCTTTGAGAGCCCGGGGTCTGTCCGAGAGACTCGGACGCACCAGCGAAAGAGCGCTTTAGCTACAGGCTCCGGGTCCGGTTGGCAAGGTCTGGAATAGGGGTTCTGGAATCGATTTGAGCCGGAAGCGGCCCCCCCGAACGGAAAAAGTCCGGGGTTTCCGGTCGTTTCGGGGCACCTCAGGCCCGTGCGCGCTCGGTGCGGACGATCTGGAGTTCCACCGGGCGGTCGGGGATGGCGATGCGGAAGGTGGCGCCGATGGTGCCTTCGACGAGGTTGATCTCGCCGTCATGGGCACGGATCAGCTCGGCGGCGATCGCGAGGCCGAGCCCGCTGCCGCCGGGGCGGCCGGACGTCTGGAACGCCTCGAACAGGTGATCGCGGGTCTTCTGGGGAACGCCGGGGCCGGTGTCGGAGACCTCGATGATCGCGACTGTCCCCTCGCGGCGGCCGGTGATGCGGATCTGCTGGGCGCCGCCGTCGGTCGCCGGACGGCTCTCCAGCGCCTGCGCCGCGTTGCGCACGAGGTTGAGCAGCACACGGAACAGCTGGTCCGGATCGGCATCGATCGCGAGCCCGCGCTCGATGGCGCTGATCCAGGTGATCGAGGCATCCGAGGCAAGCCCTGCCGATTCGCGCACCTCGACGACGACGGGCTCGACCAGGATCATGCGGCGGTCGGGAGCGGCCTCCTGGGCGCGGCCGTAGGACAATGTCGACTGGCAGAAGGCGATGGCGCGTTCGAGTGAGCGCAACAGTTTCGGCGCGAAGCGCTGCACCCTGGGATCAGGGACGCTTGCGAGCTGATCGGACAGAAGCTGCGAGGAGGCAAGCAGGTTGCGCAGATCGTGATTGATCTTGGAGACGGCGAGCCCCAGCGCCGCCAGCCGGCTCTTCTGATGCAGCATCGAAACCAGGTCGCGCTGCATGTCGGAAAGCTCGCGCTCGGCGACGCCGATCTCGTCGCCGCGTTGGCTCGGCACGATGATCCGCGCCGAACTTTCGGGGTTTTCGTGGAAACCGATCAGGCTCGCGGTCAGCCGCCGCATCGGGCGCACGAACAAATAATGCAGGGCGAGATAGACCAGGCCCGCGGTGAGGCCCCCGATCAAGAGCGCGACGATCAAGACGTTGCGTGAGAAGCGGTACATCGCCTGCCGCAGCGGCTTCTCGTCGATCACGACCTCGATGAACTGCGCCTGGCCCGGCGCCGGCCCGACCACGCGGATGGTCTGGTCGCCGTGCTCCAGCATGATCTGGAATGCATCGACGATCGCCGACCACACCGACATCTCGCGCATGTCGACGTCATGGTCGATCGCAGCCGGCAGGTCGGCGCTGGCGAGCAGCCGCCGCTGCTGGCCCATCTTGATCGCCACCGCACGGGCGCCGATGCTGGTCAGGATCTGGCGCGCCAACGATTCCGGGACATAGCCGGACGGCGCGGCATCGAGCACCAGCGCCGCGGTGTTGGCCGCGGCCAGCCGGTCGTTCAGCCTGTTCATCCGGAAGTTGGCGATCGCGGGCACATAGATCAGCATCCCGGCGATCATCACCAGGGGGATCGTGAGCAGCAGAAGCTTGCCGGACAGGCCAAGCCGGTACACCGGCTGCGCCCGAGACTTCTCCGTCGTCGGCTGATCGTCGGTCACTGACACGATATAGGCCTTCTTTGGCGCATGTTCAGCATGCTGCCGTGCACCATCGCCGGTCAAATTACGGATCGCTAATGTAAGCCGGTTCCATGTGCCCCGGATGCAGCCGGCTAACGCCGGGCCACATAGACAACAACCCCACAGAATCAGGACTATTTCCGCGAATTACGACCTTTCGAAGAACCGCTTTTGCCGCGCTGGCCGACATTGACGAAAAGGAGGCGCTCCCGTATAAGCCGCGCAAATTGTCCGCGATGGCCCGGTTTTGCCGGGGGCGGCTCATTTGGGGCCGCGAATGGCCCATTCTGGGCCAGCCAGCATCATCGGACCTATCTCAATTCATCGGCAGATTGCCTGTTCAGCGGAGAACGACCCGTGAAGCGGACTTATCAACCCAGCAAACTGGTGCGCAAGCGCCGCCACGGCTTCCGCGCCCGTCTCGCCACGGCCGGTGGCCGCAAGGTCCTCGCTGCGCGCCGCGCGCGTGGCCGCAAGCGTCTGAGCGCCTGAGCCCGGGCGTCTTCCGGAGATTCTAAATGGATCGGCTAAGGCAGCGGGCGGACTTCGTCGCCGTTGCCAATGGCGCGCGGGCGACCAGCCCGGCCTTTGTGCTGCAAGGCCGCGCCCGTGATGATGACGGCCCGATCCGCGTCGGCTTCACCGTCACCAAAAAGAACGGCACCGCTACCGAGCGCAACCGCATCCGGCGCAGGCTTCGCGCGCTGATACAGCGGCTCGACGTCATACCGATGCGGCCACATCATGATTATGTGTTAGTCGGCCGCCGGGATGCACTAACCCGCGACTTCGCGGCCATGCTCGACGACCTCCGCACAGCGCTCCGCCGCCTCGACCGGCAACCGGCCAAAAGCGGCCGCAGCCAGAATAATATAAAGAGCGGCGGCAACCGGAATTGAATGACGAGACCTTGAAGAGATGACCGACAACCGCAACACCATCATCGCCGTCATTCTGTCCGGCCTGGTGCTGATCGCCTGGCAATATTTCTACAACGTGCCGCAGATGGAGAAGCAGCGCGCGCAGCAGCAGGCGCAGACTGAACTGCAGAAGCAGCAGACGCCGCCGGCGCAGCAGACAACCCCGGGCACCGCGCCGCAGCCGGGATCGGCGCCTTCGCCTTCGAGCGCGCAACCGGCCTCCGGCGCGCCGGTCGTCAGCCGCGAAGCCGCGATCGAGGCCAGCCCGCGCGTCAAGATCGACACGCCCACATTGTCAGGCAGCATCTCGCTGAAGGGCGCGCGTATCGACGATTTGTCGCTGGAGAAATTCCGCGACACCGTCGACCCGAAATCACCACCGATCGTGCTGTTCTCGCCGTCGCAGACCGCCGCGCCCTATTACGCGGAATTCGGCTGGGTGCCGGCGACCGGCGCCACGGTGCGGATGCCTGACGCGACCACGGTGTGGCAGCAGGAGGGTTCCGGCGCGCTGACGCCGACTAATCCGGTCACGCTGAAATACGACAATGGCGAAGGCCTGACCTTCCGCCGCACGATTGCGATCGATGACCGCTATCTCTTCACCATCAAGGATGACGTCACCAATGCCGGCAGCGCCCCGGTCACGCTCTATCCCTACGCGCTGATCTCGCGCCACGGCACGCCGCAGGTTTCCGGCTATTACATCCTTCATGAAGGCCTGATCGGCTATCTCGGCGATCATGGCCTGCAGGAATTCGGCTACAAGAAGATCGACGACGCCAAGCGGGTGAACTTCAGCGCCACCGACGGCTGGCTCGGCATCACCGACAAATACTGGGCTTCCGCACTGCTGCCGGACACCTCCGCCAAGCTGCAGGCGAGCTTTTCCTCCGATCTGGTCAACAACAACAGAAGGTACCAGACCGATTATCTGCTGGAGCCGCAGACCGTCGCGGCCGGCGCCACTGTCACCGCCAATGCGCGGCTGTTCGCCGGCGCCAAGGAAGCCGGCGTCGTCGGCATCAACTTCCCGCTCGGGCCGGGCGGCTACAACCGGCAGCTCGGTCTCAATCATTTCGATCTGCTGATCGACTGGGGCTGGTTCTACTTCATCACCAAGCCGATGTTCCTGGCGCTCGACTGGTTCTATCGCCTGTTCGGCAATTTCGGCGTCTCGATCCTGCTGGTGACGGTGATCGTGAAGCTGTTGTTCTTCCCGCTCGCCAACAAGTCCTACGCCTCGATGGCGAAGATGAAGTCGATCCAGCCGCAGCTTGCGGCGCTGAAGGAGCGCTATCCGGACGACCGGGTGAAGCAGCAGCAGGAGATGATGGAGATCTACAAGAAGGAGAAGATCAACCCGATCGCGGGCTGTCTTCCCATCGCGCTGCAGATCCCGGTGTTCTTCTCGCTCTACAAGGTGCTGTTCGTCACCATCGAGATGCGGCACGCGCCGTTCTTCGGCTGGATCAAGGACCTGTCGGCGCCGGATCCGACCAACCTGTTCACCCTGTTCGGCCTGATCCCGTTCGACCCCACCACGATCCCGGTGTTCGGCCATTATCTCTGGCTCGGCATCTGGCCCATCATCATGGGCATCACGATGTGGTTCCAGATGAAGCTCAATCCGACGCCGCCGGATCCGACGCAGAAGATGATCTTCGACTGGATGCCCTTGATATTCACGTTCATGCTGGCCGGCTTCCCGGCAGGCCTGGTGATCTACTGGGCCTGGAACAACCTGCTTTCGGTGGCGCAGCAGAGCTACATCATGCACCGGAACGGGGTGAAGGTAGAATTGTTCGACAATCTCAAGGCCACCTTCGCGAAGAAGGCGACGTAGCGCCGTCATTGCGAGCCACCGGGTCGCGCGAACGCGCGCCCGATGACAGGCTCCGCGAAGCAATCCATGCCTCAGCAAGTGGCGCTATGGATTGCTTCGTCGCTTCGCTCCTCGCAATGACGGAATGAGATCTTTCCCACATGACCGCCGAAACCGATGCGGAGCTGATCGAAGCGGGGCGAAAACTGTTCGCCGGCGACTGGCATTTCCTCTGGGCCGCGCCGTCGATCGAGACGCTGCCGCCGATGGCGGGGCTCGAGGTTGCCTTTGCCGGACGCTCCAATGTCGGCAAGTCGAGCCTGATCAACGCGCTCACCGGCCGCAGCACACTTGCGCGCACCTCGCACACGCCGGGACGCACACAGGAACTGATCTTCTTCGAAGGCCCTGAGAAAGCGGGCTTCCGTTTGGTCGACATGCCCGGCTATGGCTATGCCTCCGCACCCAAGGCAAAAGTCGCGTCCTGGACCGCGCTGATCCATAAATTCCTGCAGGGCCGCGCCACCCTGGCGCGGGTCTATGTTCTGATCGATGCCCGCCATGGCATCAAGGATGTCGATCTCGATGTCCTGAAGACGCTCGACAAATCGGCCGTCAGCTACCAGGTGGTGCTGACCAAGGCGGACCAGGTGAAGGCCTCCGAACTCGCCGCCCGCATCGAAGAGACCGCGGCCGCGCTGGCGAAACACCCGGCCGCCTTTCCGGATGTCTTGGCGACCTCCTCGCGCACCGGCACCGGCATGCCGGAATTGCGTGCCGCGATGGTGCGTCTGCTCGAAGAGCGCCGCGGATGAACAGCCTGCATCGAATCCTACTGGTCCTGGCCGGCATCATGGGCGCCTGTGGCGTGATGCTGGCGGCCGGATCCGCCCATCTCGCCGATGCGACGCGGCTTGCAGCCGCCTCGTCGATGCTGCTGTTTCATGCCAGTGCGGTGCTCGGGGCAATCGCCCTCGTCGGTCGCGGCCTGCTGAACCGCGCGATCGGGACTGTTTCAGCGATCGGCTTCGTCATCGCCGCGTCATTGTTCGCCGGCGATCTCTGCCTGCGCCAATATGCCGGTCACGGCCTGTTTCCAATGGCCGCGCCGACCGGCGGGACGCTGTTGATCGTGAGCTGGCTGGTACTGGCGCTCGCGGCAGCATGGCCGCGGCGGACTTAACCCTTCTCCCCTTGTGGGAGAGGGTGAACAGCGCTTTGCGCCTCGCCCGCCAATCGGATAGAACCGCGCCCGACGCCGCTTTCTGGGAATAGCGAGACCCGCTCCATGACCGACACGAAGATCAGCCCGCTCGACCAGGCCCGCATCCTGTCCGAGGCGCTGCCGCATATGCAAGAATATGACGAGGAAACCATCGTCATCAAATATGGCGGCCATGCCATGGGCGCGGAGGACACCGCCAAGGCGTTTGCGCGCGACATCGTGCTCCTGGAGCAGACCGCGATCAATCCGGTGGTCGTGCATGGCGGCGGGCCGCAGATCGCGACCATGCTCAAGCGCCTCGGCATCCAGTCCGAGTTCGCGGCGGGCCTGCGCATCACCGATGCGGCGACGATCGAGATCGTCGAGATGGTGCTGGCCGGCTCCGTCAACAAGCAGCTCGTCGGCTATATCAACGAGGCCGGCGGCAAGGCGGTCGGCCTCTCCGGGAAGGACGGCAACATGGTGAAGGCGTCGAAGACGACGCGCACCATGATCGATCCGGGTTCCAACATCGAGAAGGCGATCGATCTCGGCTTCGTCGGCGAACCCGAGAAGGTCGACCTGACGCTGCTCAACCAGCTCATCGGCTATGAGCTGATCCCGGTGCTGGCGCCGCTGGCGACATCAAAGGACGGCCAGACGCTGAACATCAATGCCGACACCTTTGCCGGCGCTGTGGCCGGCGCCTTGAAGGCTAAGCGCCTGCTGCTGCTCACCGACGTGCCGGGCGTGCTCGACAAGTCCAAGAAGCTGATCCCGGAACTGTCGGTAAAGGACGCGCGCAAACTGATCGCGGACGGCACCATTTCCGGCGGCATGATCCCGAAGGTCGAGACCTGCATCTACGCCCTGGAGCAGGGCGTGCAGGGCGTCGTCATCATCGACGGCAAGACGCAGCATGCGGTCTTGCTGGAGCTGTTCACCGATCAGGGGACAGGCACGCTGATCCATAAGTGACCAGGTCCTACTATTCACCGTCATGGCCGGGCTCGTCCCGGCCATCCACGTCTTTTCAGCAGCAACCGCGTGCGAAAGGCGTGGATGCCCAGGTCAAGCCCGGGCATGACGGGGCGAGGGTGAGGAGATCGCGCCGGTCCCTTCTAGCTCAAGTGCTGACGGCGGTGCCGGCCGCGGCGCTTTCGTTCTTGCTTTCCTGCGCGCCGGCGCGCGCCGACCTGAAACTCTGCAACCGCATGAGCTACGTGGTCGAGGCCGCGATCGGGATCGATGAGAAATCGGCGACCGCGACGCGCGGCTGGTTCCGCATCGACCCCGCCGCCTGCCGCGTCGTGGTGCAGGGCGCGCTTACCGCCGACCGCGTGCTTCTGAATGCGCGCGCGCTCGGCGTCTACGGCGCCTCGCCAATCCCGCAAAACGGCACCGACACGCTCTGCGTCGCGCAGGACAATTTTGTCATCGCCGACGCCCGCCAGTGCCGCAGCGGCCAGACGCCGGCGCAATTCACGCAGATAACGCCGACGCAGTCCGAGGACGGCAACCTCGTCGCCTATCTCGCCGAAGGCTCCGAATATGACGAGGAGCAGGCGCGGCTTGCCGGCATCCAGCGTTTGCTCGTGATCGCCGGCTATGATGCCGCGCCGATCGACGGCGTCGACGGGCCGAAGACGCAAGGAGCGCTGTCGGCGTTCCTCAAGAGCCGCGGCCTCTCCAGCGACGTCGTGCAATCGCCGAATTTCTTCACCACCATGATCGATGCCGTGCAGAAGCCATCCGCGACCGGACTGACCTGGTGCAACGACACGCCGCACAAGGTCATGGCGGCGGTGGCGACCGACGACGGCAAGGCCGTCACCAGCCGCGGCTGGTATCGGATCGATCCCGGCAAGTGCCTGCATCCCGACGTCACCGGCCAGCCGAAGCAGATCTTCTCCTTCGCCGAAGCCGTCGATGCCGAGAACCGCACCATCCGCTTGAAGGACAAGCCGCTAAACTGGGGCGGCGCGACGCAGCTCTGCACCCGCGAGAGCAAGTTCGAGATCGCCGAGCAGGGCGATTGCGCCACCCGCGGGCTGGCCGCAGTCGGCTTTGCGCCGGTCGACATGACCAGCGGCGGCAAGACACTGCGCTTTGCGATGCCGTGATAACATCAGCCGTCGTCCCGGCGAAGGCCGGGGCCCATAACCATAGGGTTTAGTGATATGCGAAGCTGTAACTGCTTGCTCGCGCCACAACGCGTCCCTGTGGTTATGGGTCCCGGCCTTCGCCGGGACGACGTGAGAGAGTCGTAAATATGTCCCGCGCCTTCGACCATATCGACACCTGGGTGTTCGACCTCGACAACACGCTGTATCCGCATCACGTCAACCTGTGGCAGCAGGTCGATGCGCGGATCGGCGAGTTCGTGAGCAACTGGCTGGGCGTCACCGCGGAAGAAGCCCGCCGCATCCAGAAGGACTATTACCTCCGCTACGGCACGACGATGCGCGGCATGATGACCGAGCACGGCGTCCGCGCCGACGACTACCTCGCCTATGTCCACCAGATCGATCACTCGCCGCTGGAGCCGAACCCGGCGATGGGCGCCGCGATTGCAAGGCTGCCCGGCCGCAAGCTGATCCTGACCAACGGCTCGACCGACCATGTCGGCGCGGTGCTCGCGCGTCTCGGCATCGGCGCACATTTCGAGGCGGTGTTCGACATCATCGCCGCCGAGCTTGAGCCGAAACCGGCGCCGCAGACCTATCAGCGCTTCCTGGCGCTGCACGACGTCGATCCCGCCAACGCCGCGATGTTCGAGGACCTCGCGCGCAACCTGGTCGTGCCGCATCAGCTCGGCATGACCACGGTGCTGGTGGTGCCCGACGGGACGCAGGAAGTCGTGCGCGAGGACTGGGAGCTCGAGGGCCGCGACGCCGCTCATGTCGACCATGTCACGGACGATCTGACGGGGTTTTTGCAGAGGCTACGCGCCACAGGCTGAAAATGTAGCCCGGATGGAGCGAAGCGCAATCCGGGGTTCTCGCAAGCGGAAACCAGTCCCGGATTGCGCTTCGCTCCATCTCGGCTACGGCAGAACCAGCCTTGACTCCGCCGCGCCAAATCCCGAAAAAGCTCCAAATACCCTCCCCGCCCGCCTCAAGGAATCGCCCGATGTCGCTGTCCGCCCTCGAGTCCATCGTCAACGCCGCGTTCGAAGCCCGCGACGGCATTTCGACCTCGACCACGGGCGAGGTGCGCGAGGCCGTGGATTACGCGCTCGAACTGCTCGACAAGGGCGAGACGCGCGTCGCCGAGCGCGAGACGAGCGGCAAATGGAAGGTCAACCAATGGCTGAAGAAGGCGGTGCTGCTGTCGTTCCGCCTCAACGACATGGGACAGATTCCCGGCGGTCCCGGCAAGGCGTCGTGGTGGGACAAGGTGCCCTCGAAATTCGATGGCTGGGGTGAGAACCGCTTTCGTGACGCCGGCTTTCGCGCGGTGCCGGGCGCGATCGTGCGCCGTTCCGCCTTCATCGCCCGCAACGTCGTGCTGATGCCCTCCTTCGTCAATCTCGGCGCCTATGTCGATGAAGCGACCATGGTCGATACCTGGTCGACCGTCGGCTCCTGCGCGCAGATCGGCAAGCGCGTGCACATCTCCGGCGGTGTCGGCATCGGCGGCGTGCTCGAGCCGCTGCAGGCCGAGCCCGTGATCATCGAGGACGATTGCTTCATCGGTGCCCGCAGCGAGGTCGCCGAAGGCGTGATCGTGCGCAAGGGCGCGGTGCTCTCGATGGGCGTGTTCCTCGGCGCGTCCACCAAGATCGTCGATCGCGAGACCGGCGAGACCTTTGTCGGCGAAGTGCCGGAATATGCCGTGGTCGTGCCCGGCACCTTGCCGCCCAAGCCGATGAAGAATGGACAGCCGGGCCCGGCCACCGCCTGCGCCGTCATCGTCAAGCGCGTCGACGAGCGCACCCGCGCCAAGACCAGCATCAACGAATTGCTGCGGGACTGAAGACGCAGCCAAGGTCGCTCATGGGGTATGATCGCTCGAAAGGTCATCCCTATGGCTGAGGCGAGCCCCCGACCAGCCCTTCGCGACATCCCGCCGGGTATCTGGGCGCTCGGTTTCGTCTCGATGCTGATGGATATCTCTTCGGAGATGATCCATGCATTGTTGCCGGTCTATCTGGTGACAGTGCTCGGCACCTCGATGGTCACCGTCGGCGTCATCGAAGGCATCGCCGAAGCGACGGCGTCGATCACCAGGATATTTTCCGGCGCGCTGTCCGATTGGCTCGGCCAGCGAAAATGGCTGGCGGCGCTCGGCTATGGCCTTGCGGCGCTGACCAAGCCAATCTTTCCACTGGCGCCGACAGTCGGCTGGCTGATGGCCGCGCGCCTCATCGACCGGATCGGAAAAGGCATTCGCGGCGCCCCGCGCGACGCGCTGGTGGCGGACATTGCTCCGGCGCATCTGCGTGGCGCCAGCATTGGCCTGCGGCAGTCGCTGGATACGGTCGGCGCCTTCGTCGGGCCATTGATCGCCATCGGCTTGATGTGGTTGACTTCAGACCATTTCAAGGCCGTGTTCTGGTTTGCAGTGATTCCTGGCTTGCTGTCGTTCGCACTTATCGCGTTTGCCGTGCGTGAACCCGCGCGGGCGAAAGGGTTGCGCGAGGTGCGCAATCCAATCAGCCTCGGCGAAATCAGAAATCTGGGCGCGGCCTATTGGTGGGTGGTGGCGATTGCGAGCGTGTTCACGCTGGCCCGCTTCAGCGAGGCGTTTCTGATC
This sequence comes from Bradyrhizobium sp. Leo78, assembly GCF_059512425.1. Classification (NCBI taxonomy): domain Bacteria; kingdom Pseudomonadati; phylum Pseudomonadota; class Alphaproteobacteria; order Hyphomicrobiales; family Nitrobacteraceae; genus Bradyrhizobium; species Bradyrhizobium sp. Leo78. The sequence goes on along the minus strand of NZ_JCAMOT010000011.1, from coordinate 13,932 downwards.
CTCCGCGCGCAGAATGTTGGCCTGCCGGTTACGCTCGCACCGGCCGTGCTGGTCCTGATGAATGTCGTCTATGCCGGCGCGGCATATCCGGCCGGCGTGGTGTCCGATCGCATGGACCGCACAACCGTGCTGGCGTTCGGCATCGTGCTTTTGATCGTCGCCGATCTTGCGCTCGCGCTGCTGCCCAGCATGACCGGTGCCGCGGTCGGCATCGCGCTGTGGGGACTGCACATGGGCTTCACGCAAGGACTGCTGGCGGCGCTTGTCGCGGATACCTCGCCCGCCGAGCTGCGCGGCACGGCTTACGGCTTCTTCAACCTGCTCTGCGGGATCGCAATGCTCGTGGCCAGCGTGATCGCAGGCGCATTGTGGGACAGTGCCGGACCGCAAGGCACCTTCTTCGCGGGTGCCGGCTTTGCGCTGCTTGCACTGGCAGGTCTGCTCACCGTGCGGGGCCGCGCCAAGGTCGCGGCAGGCTGATCGGCTGCGTCGCAGAGCCGCAACACGAAGTCGGGAGCATGCCGCGCAAGGCTGGCCCGCCGCCGCGGTGACGTGTTAAGTCCGGAAGCATGACCGATGCCATCTCCATCACGCGCGACCTTGTCCGCTGCCCTTCCGTCACGCCCGCCGACGCCGGTGCGCTCGGCGTGCTCGAGAACATCCTGAACGCCGCCGGCTTCGAGGTGCACCGCGTCACCTTCAGCGAGCCCGGCACCACCGACATCGACAATCTCTATGCACGTATCGGCGATCAGGCGCCGCACATCACCTTTGCCGGCCATACCGATGTGGTGCCGCCGGGCGACGAGTCCGCCTGGACGCATGGCCCGTTCTCCGGCGAGGTGAAGGACGGCTTCCTCTATGGCCGCGGCGCCGTCGACATGAAGGGCGGCATCGCCTGCAGCGTCGCCGCGGTGCTCGAATATCTCAGGGACAATGGCGGCAGGCCAAGGGGTTCAATCTCATTCCTGATCACGGGCGACGAGGAGGACGTTTCCATCAACGGCACGATCAAGCTGTTGAAGTGGGCGGCCGAGCGCGGCGAAAAGTTCGATCATTGCGTGCTCGGCGAGCCATCCAATGTCGAGGTGATCGGAGACACCATCAAGGTCGGCCGCCGTGGCTCGCAATCCGGCACGCTCCATGTCGAGGGCGTGCAGGGCCATGTCGCCTATCCGCACCGCGCCTCCAATCCGGTGCCGGACATCTCGCGGTTGATCGTGGCGCTGAGCGACGAGCCGCTCGACCATGGCAGCGCGCAATTCCAGGCCTCCAACCTCGAATTCACCTCCGTCGACGTTGGCAATGCAGCGAGCAACGTCATCCCCGGCCAGGCGCGGGCGAAATTCAACATTCGCTACAACGACAACCACACCCAGGAGAGCCTGCGCAAGCTGGTGGAGGAACGCCTCGCCAAAGCCTGCGGCAACCGCATCCGCGCCCGCATCGTCTGGGAGCCATCGAACTCGAACGTGTTCGTCACCAAGCCCGGCCCGTTCACCGACCTTGCGGTGGCGGCGATCGAAGCAGTGACGGGACGCAAACCGGAGCTCTCGACCTCGGGCGGCACGTCGGATGCGCGCTTCATCTCGAGCTATTGCCCGGTGATCGAATTCGGCCTGGTCGGCCAGACCATGCACCAGATCAACGAACGCACGCCGGTCGCCGATCTGGAAAAACTGACGCAAGTCTATCGCAGCGTGCTGGACAGGTATTTTGGGTAGCGCTGAGGCTTTCCTCGGCCTTAGCTCCCTAGTCCGCCGTCATGGCCGGGCTTGTCCCGGCCATCCACGCCTCTCCGCCTGGTAACCTCTCCATCGTCATGCCCGGCCTTGTGCCGGGCATCCACGCCCTTCTCCAGCCTCCCACAAAGAAAGACGTGGATGGCCGGGACAAGCCCGGCCATGGCGCGGGTGGAAGCAGTTCACCAACAATGGGAAGCAACAAGCCCCGCTACTGGGTGATCGTCTCATACAGATCATTCCACTCGGGATTGCCGGCCAGGATCAGCCTAACCTTCCACTTGCGCGGCCAGTGCTTCATATTGTGCTCGCGTTGGATGGCAGTTTGGATGTCTTCGTACCGTTCGAAATACACCAAGCGCTTCACCGAATATTTCTTGGTGAATCCAGGGACCAAGCCGTTTCGGTGCTCGTAGATGCGGCGAACGAGATCGTTCGTCACGCCGACATACAGGATGCCGTTCGCTGCACTTGCCAGAATGTAGACGTAGCCCCCACGCATGGTCGCATGTTGACGCACGTGGATGGCCGGGACAAGCCCAGCCATGATGGCGAAGTAGCGTCGGCCCTAATACTCCACCCGCACCAGATAGAGCCCCTCCGGCGGTGCCACCGGGCCGCAGGCGGCGCGGTTGCGGGCGGCGAGCGCTGCGGCGAGATCGTCGGCGGTCCAGCGGCCTTCGCCGACCCAGACCAGCGAGCCGACCATCGAGCGCACCTGGCTGTGCAGGAACGAGCGCGCCGAGGTGACGATGCTGACCGCATCGCCGCTGCGCGTAACGTCAAGCTGGTCGAGCGTTTTCAGCGGCGATTTGGCCTGGCATTCGGTGTCGCGGAAGGTCGTGAAATCGTGCTTGCCGATCAGGCGCTGCGCGGCTTCATGCATCGCGTCCGTATCGAGACGGCGCGGCACGCGCCAGACGCGGCCGATGTCGAGCGCGAGGTTCGCGCGCGTGCTCCGGATACGATAAAGATAATGACGCTTCTTCGCGGAGAAGCGCGCCTCGAAATCATCCGGCACGATCTCGGCTGCGAGCACCGCAACCGGATGCGGGCGCAGATGCGCGTTGAGACCATCGCGCAGGCGGTCCGGCGGAAGCGGCTTTGCGATGTCGCAATGGGCGACCTGTCCGAGCGCATGCACGCCGGCATCGGTGCGGCCGGAGCCATGGACGCGCACGTCCTCACCGCACATCGCCTTCACCGCGGCCTCCAGCGCGCCCTGCACTGTCGGCGCCGTCTCCTGGATTTGCCAGCCGGAGAACGGTGTGCCGTCATATTCGATGGTGAGCTTGTAGCGGGGCATGACGGCTTAAGTGAACCGCGCGCCGGCCTTCAGCGGCGTGCCGCGCAGGAAGTCGACCGACTTCATCCGTGCCTTGCCTTCGCGCTGCAGCTCGAGAATGCGGATGGCGCCCTCGCCACAGGCGATCGCGAGATTATCGTCGAGCACCGTGCCGGATGTGCCCGAGCCGCTCGCCAGTTCGCAGCGAAGAATCTTGATGCGGACCGGTTCGCTATCGGCTGACAACTCGGCCCAGGCGCCGGGGAATGGGGAGAGGCCGTGGATGTGCCGCAGCACGGCGTGCGCAGGCCTGTTCCAGTCGATCCGCGCTTCCGCCTTCTCGATCTTGGCGGCATAGGTGACGCCGTCCTCGCTCTGCCTGGTCAGTTGCAGCGCGCCGCGTTCCAGCGCGGCCATCGCCCGCACCATCAGGTCGGCACCGAGCGGCGCCAGCGCATCGTGCAGATCGGCCGCCGTCATCCGGTCGGTGATCGCAAGCCGCTCGGCCATCGCGACATCGCCGGTGTCGAGGCCGACATCCATCTTCATCACCATCACGCCGGTCTCGGCATCGCCGGCCATGATGGCGCGGTTGATCGGCGCGGCGCCGCGCCAGCGCGGCAGCAGCGAACCGTGCAGGTTGTAGCAGCCAAGCCTTGGCGCATCGAGGACCGCCTGCGGCAGGATCATGCCATAGGCAACCACGACGGCCGCATCGGCCTGATGCGCGCGAAATTCCTCCAGCGCTTCCGGTGTCTTCAACGTCTTCGGCGTCAGTACGGGAATGCCGAGCCGCCGCGCCTCCTGCTCAACCGGCGTCGGTTGCAGTTGCAGGCCGCGGCGCCCGCCCGGCTTCGGCGCACGGGTATAGACGGCAGCGATCTCGTGGCCGTGGCCGGCCAGCTCGAGCAGCGTCGGCACGGCGAAATCGGGCGTGCCCATGAAGATCAGGCGGAGCGGCATTGGTCACACTTCAAATGGTTCAGTTTTCTCCGTCATGCCCGGGCTTGTCCCGGGCATCCACGTCTTGCCTGTCGCCGACCAAGGACGTGGATGGCCGGGACAAGCCCGGCCATGACGGCGGAGAGATTGTAACCTACTCCACCGCGCGCTTGGCGGCCTTGGCGAACTTCTTCAGCACGCGGTCGCGTTTCAGCTTCGACAGATAGTCCACGAACAGGATGCCGTTCAAATGGTCGATCTCATGCTGGATGCAGGTGGCGTAGAGGCCCTCGGCATCCTCTTCATGCACCTTGCCGTCGATGTCGGTGAAGCGCACGCGCACCCGCGCCGGCCGCTCGACCTCCTCGTAATATTCGGGGATCGACAGGCAGCCCTCTTCGTAAACCGACGTCTCCTCGGACGCCGAGATGATCTCCGGGTTGATGAAGACGCGCGGCTTCGGCGTGGTCTCGCCGTTCTCGTCCTTTTTCGCGAGATCCATGGTGACCAGCCGTAGCGGCTGCGCGACCTGGATCGCGGCCAGCCCGATGCCGGGCGCCTCGTACATGGTTTCGAACATGTCGTCGACCAGCTTGCGGATCTCAGGCGTGATCTTTTCGACGCGTTTGGAAACCAGCCGCAACTGCTTGTCCGGCAGGATGATGATTTCTCTCAAGGCCATGGCGGGCGATTTAAGCGCTTGATATGCCGCGGTCAATGCGATCCGGAACCGGTTAAGACGGCCTTAACCATGTTTCTTCAGACATTGTTAACCACGAAACTTCACGGCTTGTTAACCATAAATGTTCCACTTTCGTTCGCAGCCGCCTGCGAATCGGCTATAGCGCTTGCATGAACGAGATTCTCTTCATGGTCGGCGACTGGCCGGTCCGCGTCGCGGACGCCTTGGTTGCGTTCGGCGTGCTCGTGCTCATCCTGCTCCTGACGATCGCCATCGTGATCGCGCGGTCTTCCCGGCGCGGCGCGGAACTGGCTGTCGCGCAGACCATCCGCGCCGATGAGCTGGAAGAGCGGCTGAGCGAGGTGCTGCGCGCCCAGAGCGAGGCGAGCGGCCGGGTCGATGCGATGACGCAGGCGCTCGCCGGCCGCCAGGCGGAGATGGCCCGCGCCGTCAATGAGCGGCTGGATTCGGTCACCCACCGCGTCGGCCAATCCATGGAACAGACCACGCGCCACACGATGGACAGCCTGCGCCATCTGCATGAACGGCTCGGCATCATCGACAACGCGCACAAAAACCTCACCGACCTGACGACGCAGGTGACGACGCTGCGCGACGTGCTCGCCAACAAGCAGTCGCGCGGTGCCTTCGGCCAGGCGCGGATGGAGGCGATCGTCCAGGACGGGCTGCCGAAGGGCTCCTTCGAATTCCAGTTCACGCTCTCGAGCGGCAAGCGGCCGGACTGCGTGGTGTTCCTGCCGGACCAGCGCCCGCTCTGCATCGACGCGAAATTCCCGCTGGAGGCGATGACCGCGCTGCACGACGCACGCAGCGATGAGGAACGCAAGATTGCCAGCCAGCGCCTGCGGGGCGACGTGATGAAGCATGTCAGCGACATCGCGGAGAAATACCTGATCGCCGGCGAGACCCAGGACACCGCGCTGATGTTCGTGCCGTCCGAGTCGGTCTATGCCGAGATCCATGACGGCTTCGACGATGTGATCCAGAAGGCCTACCGCGCCCGCGTAGTGCTGGTGTCGCCGTCGCTATTGATGCTCGCGATCCAGGTGATGCAGCAGATCATGAAGGACGCACGGATGCGCGATGCAGCCGACCAGATCCGCACCGAGGTGATCAAGCTCGGCGACGATCTGTCGCGGCTGCGCGACCGCGTGCTCAAGCTGCAGAACCATTTCTCGCAGGTGAACGAGGACGTACGCCAGATCCTGATCTCCGCCGACAAGATCGAAAAGCGCGCCGGCCGGATCGAGGAACTCGATTTCAGCAAGTCAGACGCCCCGGTGGAACTGCCGCGGATCGTGACCAGCGGAAGACCCGAATTGTTTCCTGTCCCGCCCAAGCTGCAGGCGGGGGAGTAGGCAACCATTGTCATCGCCCGGCTTGACCGGGCGATCCAGTATTCCAGAGACGGCAGTTGGGCACGCGCAGCTATTACGTCTATATTCTCGCAAGCCGCATCGGAGGCACGCTCTACATTGGCGTAACGAATGATCTCGTGCGCCGCATCGCCGAACATAAGCTGAAGATCGCTGAGGGCTTCACCAAGCGCTATGAGGTGAGCCGCCTAGTCTATTTTGAGGTCTTTGAGGAGATCGAGCATGCGATTCATCGGGAAAAGCGACTGAAGAAGTGGCCGCGGGCCTGGAAGATCTCATTGATCGAAAAAGGTAATCCGGATTGGATCGATCTCTATCCCGAGATTGCGGGAACTTAAGAGTAATTCGAATAGGTCTCTGGAATACTGGATCGCCCGGTCGAGCCGGGCGATGACAGTCTTTCTTGGCCGAATCTGCTAACACGGCTCCATGACCGCGCCTGAAGCGACAGCCGCCGCGACCGAGAAAGCCGAGCCTGCCGCCACCTCCTGGCGCGACAGCCTTGCCGTCTATCTGCAGCCGCGCGTCCTGATCGTGCTGGTGCTGGGCTTCTCCTCCGGCCTGCCGCTGGCGCTGTCGGGCTCGACGCTGCAGGTGTGGATGCGCGAGGTCGGCGTCGATCTCGGCACCATCGGCCTGCTCGCGCTGGTCGGCACGCCCTACACGCTGAAATTCCTCTGGGCGCCGCTGGTCGATGCGCTGCACGTGCCGTTCTTCACGCGACATTTCGGACGGCGCCGCGGCTGGCTCTTGTTCTCGCAATTGTTGCTGATCACCACGATCCTGCTGCTCGCGGTCGCCGATCCCGCGCGCTCACCCTGGTTCGCCGCCTTTGCCGCGCTGCTGGTCGCCACCACCTCCTCGACGCAGGACATCGTCGTCGATGCCTTCCGCGTCGAGAGCCTGCCCGAGAGCGAGCAGGCCGCCGGCATGGCGTCCTATGTCGCGGCCTACCGCATCGGCATGCTGGTCTCGACCGCGGGCGCATTATTCATGGTCAGCGGATTCGAGGGCGCGGGCGTGGTGCGCTCGGCGGCATGGATGTGGGGCTATGTGGCAATGGCCGCCCTGGTCGTGATCGGGATGATCACCGCTTTGGTTGCAACCGAGCCGGCGCAGTCAAAGGACGCCGAAGCGGCCACAGCCGCGCAAACGGCGTTCTCGCGCGTGATCCAGGCGGCAGTCGGCGCGTTCTCCGAATTCCTGAGCCGGCGCGATGCCATTGCAGCGCTTGCCTTCGTCGTGCTGTTCAAGTTCACCGATGCGTTCTCGGGCACGATGACGGCGCCGTTCGTGATTGACATCGGCTTCAGCAAGGTCGACTACGCCGCGATCGTCAAGGGCGTGGGATTGGCCGCCACCCTGATCGGCGGCTTTGCCGGCGGTTTCGTGGCGCGGCGCTATTCGCTGGCCACCAGCCTGTGGATCGGCGGGATCGTGCAGGCGCTCGCCAACCTCTCCTTCTCATGGCTCGCGCTGGTCGGCGTCAACCAGTGGGCGCTGGCGCTGGCAATCACCTGCGAGAACTTCACCAGCGCAATCGGCACCGTGATCTTCGTCGCCTATCTCTCGGCGCTGTGCCGCAATCCCCTGCACACGGCGACGCAATATGCGCTGCTGACGGCGCTTGCCGCGGTGGGGCGCACCTATCTCTCGTCAGGCGCGGGTTTCGTCGCCAAGGCGACAGGATGGCCCTTGTTCTTCGCGATCTGCGTGCTGGTCGCGATCCCGAGCCTGATCCTGCTCGCCTGGCTGCAGCGCCGCGGGCATTTCGATGAATTAGGGCCGGTGAAGGTTTAGAACGTAGCCCGGATGGAGCGCAGCGTAATCCGGGACAGTCGGGGTTGTTCCGCGCGAAGATTCCCCGGATTGCCCTTCGCTTCCTCCGGGCTACGAGGCCAAACCTCAATGCTTCGTCACCACGCTCCATTTGGTGACGACAGCCTCGCTCATCTGCCCCGCTTCTTCCGCGCAGGCGACTTCGTCGACTTTCACCGAGATTTCCTTGCCGACAAAAGGCCTCAGTTGCGCGGCCTGCGCGTCATTGGCGGGGACAAGCTGGAACGTCTCAGGACCGGTCTCGAGATTGCACAGCCCGTTCGGCGGCGGCAGGCGGCGCGGTTCGCTGGTCAACTGATAGGTCGCGGTGCGCTTGCCGGCTTTCTTGATGTCGCGGACGCGCAGCGTGTTGAGCTCGCCCGACAGCACATCGCCAGCGTGGATTGGCTTGCCCGGCTTCGGCGAAGCCTCCGCCTCTTGGGCCAGCGCGGCGGGCGCGGTCAGCACCGCCCCCAGAATGACCGCAAAGCACAGGCGAATGCCGAATCGGTGGTTCGTCATCTCGTTCAGTTCCGTTGTGTTCAGCTAGAAGAGCGTTCGCTGCCGCATGGCTGCGGATAGCGTACCTTCATCGAGGTAATCAAGCTCGCCGCCGACCGGCACGCCATGCGCCAGCCGCGTCACCCGCACATTGGCCTCTTGAAGCATATCGGTGATGTAATGCGCCGTGGTCTGGCCATCCACGGTTGCATTCAGTGCCAGGATAATCTCGCTCACCTGCGGATCATGCGCGCGCGCCACGAGCTGATCGATGGTGAGATCCTGCGGGCCGACGCCGTCGAGCGGCGACAGCGTCGCGCCGAGGACGTGATAGCGGCCATTGGTCGCGTTCGCCCGTTCCAGCGCCCAGAGATCGGCGACGTCGGCAACGACAACGATGATGGAAGGATCGCGACGTGGATCGGTGCAGACCGTGCAGGGATTCTGCGTGTCGATGTTGCCGCAGGTCTTGCAGACCTGGATCTTGTCGATCGCCACCTGCAGCGCCGCGGCGAGCGGTGTCATCAGGGCTTCGCGCTTCTTGATGAGGTGCAGCGCCGCGCGCCGGGCCGAGCGCGGCCCGAGGCCCGGCAGCCGCGCCAGAAGCTGGATCAGGCGCTCGATTTCAGGTCCGGCGACGCTTGCGGCCATTCAGGTGAGACCAAGTCCGGGCGGCAGGCCGAGCCCGCCGGTGAGCGCCTGCATCTTCTCCTGCACCGCGAGTTCCGCCTTGCGGCGCGCGTCGTTATGCGCGGTGACCAGGAGGTCCTCGAGGATCTCGCGTTCCTCCGGCTTGATCAGGGATGGATCAATCCTGACGCCCTTCACTTCCATCTTCGCGCTCATGCGCACGGCGACGAGGCCGCCGCCGGAAATGCCCTCGACCTCAACATTGCCCAGTTCTTCCTGCATCGCCTGCATCTTGGACTGCAGCTGCGCTGCCTGCTTCATCATGCCGAGAAAATCAGCCATCGGTGGTCCCTTCAATCTGTTCGCGCATGATCTTCGCGCCAACGCTGCGCGTTTGTCGCGAAGCAAAACCGGCCCCACTTTCGCGGATCATGTTAGTCGTCGCTGTCGCCGCTCTCGATGGGGTCTTCGCCGACAATATCGGTCTCCGCCGGCTCAGCGGCAAGCCTGCGCACCTCGACGACCTTGGCGCCGGGAAAGCGCGCCAGAACCTCCTTCACCCGCGGATCGGCTTCGGCCGCGCGCTCGCGCTGGCTTTTTTCGGCGAGATTTTGCGAGCGAATGGTCGGCTGCCCGGCTTCGTTGGAGACGATCACGGTCCAGCGACGGCCGGTCCATAGTTCCAATTTGCGCGAGAGATCGGTGACGAGACCGCGCGAGGCATGCGGCTCCAGCGCAATTTCGAGCCGCCCGTCCTCGATCCGTACCAGCCGGACATCCGCTTCAAGCGCGCCCTTGGTCATCAAATCGCGCTTCTCGCCGGCAAGCGCGACAAGCTGCATGAAGCTGGTGACGCGCAGTGCCGGCGCCGACTGCGTCTCGGGCACTGCTGCCTGCGGTCGCAGCGATGCCTCCGCGCCGGCCCGGGGCATTGCCGCGGGAGCGCGCACCGGCGACGAGGCAATCGAGGAAATGGGCGCCGATGGGGCAGCCCGCGACGCTGTCGCGCCGCCCGCGACCACCGGCGACGCGCCGCCGTTCTGTTCGATCATCCTGATCGCTTCGTCCGGCGTCGGCAGGTCGGCGACATAGGCGATCCGCACCAACACCATCTCGGCGGCAGCGGCCGGGCGGGTGGCGGTCTGCACCTCGGCGATGCCCTTGAGCAGCATCTGCCACATCCGGGACAGCACCCGCATCGATAGTTTGGCTGCAAACTCGCGGGCGCGCACGCGCTCGGTCTCGCCGAACGCCACGTTGTCGGCGGTAGCAGGCACGATCTTCACGCGGGTGACAAAGTTGACGAATTCGGCGAGGTCAGACAGCACCACGACCGGATCGGCGCCGACATCATATTGAGCACGGAATTCGGTGAAGGCCGCCGCGATATCGCCGCGCGCCAGCGAATCGAAGAGGTCGATCACCCGCGTGCGGTCGGCAAGGCCAAGCATCTGCCGCACTTCCTCGGCGCGCACGGTTCCGGCCGCATGCGCAATCGCCTGGTCGAACAGCGACAGCGAATCGCGCACCGAGCCCTCCGCGGCCCGCGCGATAATGCCAAGCGCTTCGGGCTCGACCTCGACGCCTTCCTTGGTCGCAATGTTACCGAGATGCTTCATCAGCACGTCGGCCTCGACCCGGCGCAGGTCGAAACGCTGGCAGCGCGAAAGCACCGTGACCGGGACTTTGCGGATTTCAGTGGTGGCGAAGACGAATTTGGCGTGCTCTGGCGGCTCTTCCAGCGTCTTCAGGAACGCGTTGAAGGCCGCGGTCGAGAGCATGTGGACTTCGTCGATGATGTAGACCTTGTAGCGCGCACTCGCCGGCGCATAGCGCACGCTGTCATTGATCTGGCGGACATCGTCGACGCCGGTATGGGACGCGGCGTCCATCTCCAGCACGTCCATGTGCCGGCTTTCCATGATCGCCTGGCAGTGCAGGCCGAGCACGGGCATCTGGATGGTCGGCCCCTTCAGCGAGCCGTCGGGCAATTCATAGTTCAGCGCGCGGGCGAGGATGCGGGCGGTGGTGGTCTTGCCGACCCCGCGCACCCCGGTCAAAATCCAGGCCTGAGGGATTCGTCCGGTCTCGAACGCGTTCGAGACCGTCCGCACCATGGCCTCCTGGCCGATCAGATCGTCAAAGCTTGAAGGGCGGTATTTGCGCGCCAGCACCCGGTAGGGCTTTGCCGCTTCGAAGCCGGCCTGGCCGGCGCCTTCAGCCTGATTCGGAGGAGCGCCAGCGTCGTTCATTGGTCGATCCGCAATTGAATGTCTCTCGGGCCGGCTTTGCGGAAAGGAGCGGAATCAAGCGCAAAACCGCGGAACAGCCCGCCTTCTGCATGATTCGCTCGAAAAACAGGTAGGAGACTGACGAGCGACCCGATCCGGACCTCGTTAGGGCTGCTTCCTTCCGGACCTGACCCGGTTGGCGAGTGGCTCGTCCACCGCCAATCTCCCGGTCCCTATTTGGGGCCAATGGGGCCGGAAAGCAAGCGTGGCCTGCGCGGAACGCACCGGGCTTGTGCCGGAGGCCAGAAAGGCTTTAGGTGCCGTCATGCCCGGGCTTGTCCCGGGCATCCACGTCTTCCTCTACGTTGTGACAAGACGTGGATGGCCGGAACAAGTCCGGCCATGACGGGGAAATATGCATGTCCGCCTCGACCTGGTCGCTGCACGCACGCCTCAAGGAAGACACGATCGACATCGGCGATCTGCCGCTCTGCCGGGTGTTGGTCATCAAGGATGCCAATTACCCTTGGCTGTTGTTGGTGCCGCGCCGTGAGGGCGCGGTGGAGATCATCGACCTCGAGGAGGTCGAGCAGGCGCAGTTGATGACCGAGATCACCCGAGTCGCGCGCGCCCTGAAGGACATCACCAAATGCGACAAGCTGAACATCGCCGCGCTCGGCAACGCGGTGCCGCAGCTTCACGTCCATATCATCGCGCGCCGTACCAGCGACGCCGCCTGGCCGCGCCCGGTATGGGGCGTGGTGCCGCCGCTGGCACATGATGCCGAAGAAGTGCAGAATTTCATCAGCGCGCTTCGCCGCAAGATCTGGTTGGGTTGAAGAATAGATGTCAGCATTCGATAATTTTCCGCTGGGGCAGCCGGCCTTCGTCACCAATGTTCTCGACCGCGCCGCGCATCTGCGCACCAATGAGGAGAAGCTGTTCGCGCTGGAAAGCCGCCGCGACGCGCGCGCCTACGTGATCTACCGCGACTCGCTGGTGGTGAAGCAGGAGGAAACCGGTCCGCGGGCACTGCTTTCGGTTGAGGAGGCGCTGAAATTCGGCGCCAATCCAGGCACGGTGTTTCTGGGCCTGCGCCATAGCGCGCCGGTATTCGGCATGGGCATCGCGCCGCAGGCGGCGGAAAAGCTGGTCGGCCGCAGCGACGTCGCCGTCACCGAGCTGCGCGGGATGGCGATGCAGGGCACGGTCCCGCCCGACCAGCTCTCGGCGGTCGCGATGGCGAAATCCATGGTGACCTGGCACCAGCGCCACGGCTTTTGCGCCAATTGCGGTGCGCGCACCGCGATGAAGGAGGGCGGCTGGAAGCGCGTATGCCCGAGCTGCAAGGCCGAGCATTTTCCGCGCACCGACCCTGTCGTCATCATGCTCGTGACCCATGGCGACAGATGCCTGCTGGGCCGCCAGAAGCAATTCCCTCCGGGGATGTATTCCTGCCTCGCGGGGTTTGTCGAAGCCGCCGAGACCATCGAGGATGCGGTCCGGCGCGAGATCTTCGAGGAGTCGGGAATCCGCTGCACCGAGGTCAATTACTACATGACGCAGCCGTGGCCCTATCCGTCATCCCTGATGATCGGATGCACCGCGCGTGCAACCAACGAAGAAATCATCGTCGACCGCACCGAACTCGAGGATGCGCGCTGGTTCGATCGCGCGGAGGCGACCTTGATGCTCAAGCGGCAGCATCCGGATGGCCTGGCCGGTCCACATCCCTTCGCCATTGCCCATCATTTGGTCGGACGTTGGCTGCATGGGAAAGACGCAGCGGGCGCATAGTGGCTCCGCAACGTACTGAAGTTGAAGAGTTTTTGGGACAGGACGAGAGCGGCCGCCCGGCCGAGAACAGCCAATAGGCTTGCTTTAGAAGATTTTTCTCTATATGAGGGACTTAGCCCCTTCATATGGAACTTTTTTCTCATGACCGACCTCGCCGTTCCGCTGCATGACGCCAATCGCCGGCTTGACGCCATCGACCGCAAAATCCTGACCGTGCTGCAGGAGGACGCCTCCCTCTCGGTCGCCGAAATCGGCGATCGGGTCGGCCTGTCGTCCACTCCCTGCTGGAAGCGCATCCAGCGGCTCGAGGCCGATGGCGTGATCCTGCGCCGGGTTGCGCTGGTCGACCAGAACAAGATCGGGCTCGGCATCACCGTGTTCGTGTCGGTCGAGAGCTCCGACCATTCCGAGGCCTGGCTGCGCAAATTCGCCGACGCGGTGAGCGCCATGCCTGAAGTGATGGAGTTCTACCGGATGGCCGGCGACGTCGACTACATGCTGCGCGTCGTGGTCGCGGACATGTCGAGCTATGACATCTTCTACAAGAAGCTGATCAGCGCGGTGCCGCTGAAGAACGTCACCTCGCGCTTTGCGATGGAGAAGATCAAGTCGGTGACCGCGCTGCCGGTGCCGGCGGCGGCGTAGAAGAGGATTGCCTCATTCGAGCCGCCGCGACAAGTCGTCATACGCGGGCTTGACCCGCGTATCCATCGATCTTCGCAAAGAGTTCCCTTCGGGATGGATTGCCGGGTCAAGCCCGGCAATGACGCGTTGAGGACTCAAATCTTCTGATTGTACTCGCCGACCTCGGGATGCGTGCGCAGCACGCTATCCACGGTCTCGAACATGTCGCGCATGCGCTGCTCGCTGACCGGGCTTTCGACCACCACCACGAGCTCCGGCTTGT
>NZ_JCAMOT010000010.1:0-265742 GCF_059512425.1 Bradyrhizobium sp. Leo78 | reverse complement strand
AACGTTCGTGACGATCGCGACCCGCCCCTCATTCGCGTGAGACGCGCGGAGTTAAATCACTGATTTGCCCGACGGCGGAAGCGGAATGTTTTTCGCGCGAGGGGTGGACGGCGCAAATCACTTTGGAATCGCTCACGAATTTTCTCTCCGTCATTCCGGGGCACGCGTAGCGTGAGCCCGGAATCCATTTCGCCGCCTGCGCAAGTGGACGAATGGATTCCGGGTTCGCGCTGCGCGCGCCCCGGAATGACGGAGAGTGAGGAGCCTGCGGCCCATCCCTCGAGACGCCGCTTGCGCGGCTTCTCGGGATGAGGGGGGCGCTTGTGCAATCAATAACACCGCGAAGCGGCGATGGTGTGGAGCTTGGTGTCGCCGAGGAGGTGGGCGGTGAAGGCAGGCGTGCCGAAGAGTTTTGCGAAGGCGGCATCGCGGATGCTCAGGCCGCCGGCGTAGGCGCCGAAGGCTGGCATCACGGCGCGTTCGCCGTCGCTGGCGAAGCAGCGGCGTTCGACCGCGCGGCCGCGGGTCGAGACGCGGGCCTTGGGATGCAGATGGCCGGCGATCTCACCGATGGCCCCGGTCGGCTCATGGCGGAATCTGATGCGGCCGATCGCGACTTCAGTGGCAACCATGCCGCCGAGATCGGACGGCAGGGCCGGATCGTGATTACCCGAAATCCAGATCCAGTCGCGCCGGGCCTGCAGCGCGGTGATGGCGTCGCGATCCTGCGCGCTCATCCGCTCGTGCGCACGCCGATCATGAAAGCTGTCGCCGAGCGCGATCACCATGCGCGGGTCATGACGGGCGATCACGGCGGCCAAACGACCGAGGGTCGCCGCGGTGTCGTAAGGCGGCAGCAGCACGCCGCGCGTGGCGAAGCTCGAACCTTTTTCCAGGTGCAGGTCGGAGACGACGAGCAGACGCTGCTCTTCCCAAAACAAAGCGCCGGAGAGATCGGCGGCGAATGACACGCCGGCGATATCGACGGCGGCGGTCGTATCGACGGTGAGAGCCACTTGCTCCGTCATGGCCGGGCTCGTCCCGGCCATCCACGTTCTTCCGCACGCGCCGAAGCGAAAGACGTGGATGCCCGGGACATCTGCGCGAAGACGCGCTTCGCGCTTTTGCCCGGGCATGACGGTGTGGAGAGAGATGTGCTCCAAAACTTCATCTGCTTTGCTACGATGTCTCATGACATCGCCTCTTTCACGAGTTCGTCGGCGGCTTCCGCCAAGAGCTCGTCGGATGCTTCGCCATAAACTGACTCGCGGCCGATTTCCAGCATCACTGGAACCGCGAGCGGTGAGACGTGCTCCAGTTCCCGGTGCGTGATTCGCCCCTGGATCCGCGCGAGCATATCGCCGAGCCGGCGCAGATCGAGCAGGCCGGTTGCGGCATCGGCCCGGGCCGCGCGCAACAGGACATGATCGCCCTGATGCTTGCGCAGCACATCATAGACAAGGTCGGTCGAGAACAGCACCTGACGTCGCGATTTCTCCTCACCGGTATGGCGACGCGCGATTAGCCCTGAGATGATGGCGCAATTGCGGAAGGTGCGCTTCATCAACGCCGATTCGGCGAGCCATGCTTCGAGATCGTCGCCGAGCATGTCGGGATTGAACAGCGCGTTGAGATCGAGCTGGCCGTGCCGGATCATAAAAGAGAGGTCGCCGAGCCCCCAGATCGCCAGCGCATATTCATTGGCGATGAAGCCGAGCGGCCGGGTGCGGGCGCGCTCCATCCGTCGCGTCAGGAGCATGCCGAGCGTCTGGTGCGCGAGCCGGCCCTCGAAGGGATAGCAGACCAAATAATGCTTGTTGCCGCGTGGAAAGGTTTCGACCAGGAGCTCGCGCACGGCCGGCACGCGGGAGAAATCCTTCTGCAGCGACAGCCATTCGTGGACCTGGTCCGGCAGCGCATTCCACGCCCGGCGATCGTCGAGCAGTTTGCGGACGCGCTCGGCGAGGTAGGTGGAGAGCGGGAATTTGCCGCCCATATAGGACGGCACTTTTGCATCCTTGTCGTTGGCGCGGGAGACATAGACCTGGTCCTCGACCAGTGCCTCGTAGCGCACTACCTCGCCGCCGAACACGAAAGTGTCGCCGGGCACGAGGCCCTCGATGAAGACTTCCTCGATCTCGCCTAGCATCTTGCCGCCGCGCGCGATTGCGCCGGTCGAGCCGGAGCCGCCGGCGCGCGAGCGGACCAGCCGCACCTTCAGCATCGTGTCCTCGACGATGGTGCCAACATTGAGGCGATAGCTCTGCCGCACGCGGGGATTGGCGACGCGCCAGCGGCCCTGCTTGTCCTGCTTGATGCGCGCGAAGCGCTCATACGTCTTCAGCGCATAGCCGCCGGTGGCGACGAAATCGACGATGTCGTCGAAATCGGCCCGCGCCAGCACAGCGTACGGCGCCGCCGTCCGCACTTCGTCATACAGCTCATCGGAAAAGAACGGCTCGCCGCAGGCGCAGCCAAGCACATGCTGCGCCAGCACGTCGAGCGCACCTGACCGAAGCGGCGGCGTGTCCTGCGCGTTCTCGGCGATCGCGTCGATCGCGACACGGCATTCCAGCACCTCGAAGCGATTCGCCGGTACCAGCACGGCGCGCGAGGCTTCGTCGAAACGGTGATTGGCGCGGCCGATACGCTGCATCAATCGCGACGAGCCCTTGGGCGCGCCGATATTGATGACGAGGTCGACATCGCCCCAGTCGACGCCGAGATCGAGCGAGGAGGTGCAGACCACACCGCGCAGCCGGCCGGCCGCCATCGCATCCTCGACCTTGCGGCGCTGCGCGACATCGAGCGAGCCGTGATGCAGCGCGATCGCAAGCCCATCGTCGTTCATGCGCCAGAGATCCTGGAACAGCATCTCGGCCTGGCTGCGCGTGTTGACGAACACCAGCGTGGTCTTGTTCTGCTTGATCAATTCATAGATCTCGCCGAGCGCATGGCGCGCGGTGTGGCCGGCCCACGGCAGACGTTCGCGCGTATCCAGCATCTCGACGATCGGCGGCGCCGCGCCGCCGGCGGTGACGACATCGGCGGCGATCTGCGCGGCCGGTTGCTGCGGCACCAGGAAGCGCGCGAGCTGCTCCGGCTCGGCGACCGTCGCCGACAGGCCGATCGCGCGCATCTCCGGTGCGAGCCGCCACAGCCGCGCGAGACCAAGCGACAACAGGTCGCCGCGCTTGGAGGTCACCAGCGCGTGCAGCTCGTCGAGCACGATGCGCCTCAGCGAGGAGAACAGGAACGGCGCGTCATCGGATGAGAGCAGGAGCGCGAGCTGCTCGGGCGTGGTGAGCAGGATGTCCGGCGGATAGCGCCGCTGCCGCTGGCGTCGCGATACCGGCGTATCGCCGGTGCGGGTCTCGATCTTGATCGGCAGCCCCATCTCAGCGACCGGCGCCTCAAGGTTGCGCGCGATGTCGACGGCGAGCGCTTTCAGCGGGGAGATGTAAAGGGTGTGAAGGCCGCCGGCGCGCTTCACGCTGCGGCCGGTGGAGATGAGGTTGGAGCGCGGCGCACTTGAGGTCGCTCCCTCTCCGCTGGCGAGCAGGTCATTCTCCCTCCGCCTGAAAGGGGGAGGGCTGGGGCGGTGCAGCCCGCCGCTAAGCTCCACGAGAGTCGGCAAGAATCCCGCCAGCGTCTTGCCGGCGCCGGTGGGCGCGATCAGCAATGCCGAGCGGTTCTCGCGCGCCTTCACCAACAGCGCGAGCTGATGCTCGCGCGGCGACCAGCCGCGGGCCGCGAACCATTTCTGGAAGCGGAGAGGCAGGAGGGATTCGGCCTCGGTCGGGGCCGCGGGCTGGGTCAGGACGGGCACCGGGTAGAGCTATGCCTTCGGGGGCACTTCGTCGAGGGGTGCTCTCCTCACCTCGCCCCGCTCTTCGCGGGGAGAGGTCGGATTGCGAAGCAATCCGGGTGAGGGGCTCTCTCCGCGCACACGACTCTCGCCGTCTGCGCGGAGAGAGCCCCTCACCCCAACCCTCTCCCCGCGAAGAGCGGGGAGAGGGAGATGAAGCAGTTCCCCGCCTACTCCGTCACGGGCTTGTCGGAGATGTCCCAATCCTTGCCGTTGAAGATCGAGATGTAGAGCGTCTTCATCGGCGTGTAGTCTTCGGGCGTGTAGCTGTAATTGATACCGTCGAGGAAATAGGGCGAGTGGAAGCCGGCGAGCGTGGTCGCGTGCTTCAGCACATTGGCGCGGGTGAGGTCGTCGCCGCAGCGGCGCAGGATTTCGGCCATGGTCGCGACCTGGCCGTAGCCGGCGAAAGCGATCGTGTTGTCGGGATCGACATTGGGCAGATATTTCTTCCGCAGCTCCTCGAAGGCGAGCACGTCCGGATCCTTCTCGAAGCGGGGCACGCCGACTTCCTTGGCGTAGCGGATCGCGACGATGCCGGTTGCGTTCTCAAGACCCGCGGCGTTCAGGATCGAGCGGCCAGTCGAGCCCGCCGAGAGCAGATGCAGCGGCTTCCAGCCGAGCTCGGCGACCTTGCGAATCGACTGCGACGTCGCCTTGCCTGTCGTGATGTTGTAGAAGACATCGGCGCCGGATTTCGAGAGATTGATGAGCTGGGAATCGACGGTCGGATCGGTGAGATCGTAGGTCTGCTCCATGATGACCTGCGCCTTGCCGCCGGCATCCGCCAGCACCTTCTTGAAGGGCCCTAAGAAGTCGCGACCGAAATCGTCGTTCTGGTAGAGAATGCCGACTTTGGCGTCCGGCTTCACGCTGACGACGTGTTTGGCCAGAATGCGGGCCTCGGTCGGGTAGAGCGGCAGGCCGGCCATGGTCCACTTGAAATTCTTCGGATCATTCCATTTCGACGCGCCGGTGTTGAGCAGCAACTGCGGCACGCCTTTGGAATTGAGATATTTGTGCACGGCGGTCTGCGGCGCGGTACCGAGCGAGCCGTACAGCGCCAGCACTTCCTCCTGCTCCACCAGGCGCCGCGTTGCCTCGACGCATTTCGGCGCGCTGTAGGCATCGTCCATGGTGAGGAACTTGACCTTGCGTCCATTGATACCGCCCTTCTCGTTCAGCATCTGGAAATAGGCCTCGCCGACGCGACCGAGCACGCCATACAGCGAGCCGGGGCCGGAATGCGGCACGGTCTGGCCGAGCTTGATCTCGGTGTCGCTGGCGCCCGGATCATATTTCTTCTCGGCGGCCCAGAGATAGGGCGCGGACAGGCTTGATGCGGCGAACGCACTGATGGCGGTGGCGCAGAATTCGCGCCTGGTTTGCTTCTTCATTGTTGTTGTCTCTCCCTAGACGACAACAATGATCAACATTCCGCTTGGCTCGGCAATACCGAACTTTTGCCTTTGCGACGCAATGCCGCTCGAACAGTTCCGCGCGACGGAAAGGGTAGCGTCTAGACTCAAGTTTTGCTGATGCCGCAGCCGGTGAAGGTTTCGATTGGCGACCGGAGTTAATTCACTCCGGCTTCGCCACGCTCACTGCCGTCATTCCGGGGCGATGCGCAGCATCGAGCCCGGAATCCATTTGTCCGCCGTCACCCGGTGCGTGATGGATTCCGGGCTCGCGCTGTGCGCGCCCCGGAATGACGGCCGGTTATTGCTGCGGTCAAGAGCGCCCCCCGGGCTACGGCCGTTACGTCTTCGTGGCAATCACCACCAGGCCGGGGACGGGCACCTTGCCTTCGTTGCGCGTGGAGGCGGGCTGCAGCGCCGATAAGTTCAGGCCTGCGGCCTCGATCACGGCGCCGATGTAGGGCGCGCCGTGCGCATAACGCAGCCCCTCGCCGATCACGACGCCGTCGCCATCGTGCGTCTCGACGGTGAAGGCGACGGCGCCACCGGGTGCGAGCACGCGTCCAGCCTCCGCCAGAACAGGCGCGAGGTCGCAGACATAGACCATGGCGTCGGCCGCGAGGATGAAATCGGCGCTGGCGTCATCCCTGGCGCGCAGCCCGTTTAGCATGTCCTGGACCTCGAGCTCGGCATAGAGGCCGGTGGCGCGCGCCTGCTCGATCATGCCCGGCGAGAGGTCGATGCCGATGAAGCGATCGACGTTCTTGGCAAAGGCGGCAGCACCGAGCCCGGTGCCGCAGCCGAGATCGATGCCGCGCTCGAAAAAGGCCGGCTTGTTCGCGGCGGCGCGCGCCGAGAGCACCGCCTTGAACAACAGCGAGGGGCCGCGATAGCCGAGATCGCGCTTCAAAGCCTCGTCGAAGCGCCGCGCGTATTGATCGAACAGCGCCTGCACATAGGCCTTCGGCATGTCGGACAATGCTTCCGCGCCGAGCTGCATCAAATGCAGGCTGGCGCCGTGACGATCCTGTGGGTCGGCGTCGCGGGCGCGACGGAAGGCTGTGATCGCCGCCTCGCGTTCGCCGAGCTCCTGGCGGATCTCGCCGAGCACGAACCAGGCGGAGACGAAGCGCGGTGCGAGCTCGATCGCCTGCTCGAGCAGATCGGCGGCGGCGGCGAGATCACCCCGCAACTGCAAATCGCGCGCGAATTCATAGCGGCGGTCGGCAACGAGATCGCCGGAGGACAGGAAGAGACGTCCGGACATCGCTTGGGGAACCAGTTCCGTCATTGCCGGGCTCGACCCGGCAATCCATCAATAGAAAGATGGAATCTTTAGAGAGATGGATGCGCGGGTCAAGCCCGCGCATGACGGCTAAAAATCGGGTTAAGCCGGCTTATATACTGCGGCATGCGTCCGCAAGACATCCTGCTGCCAGTTGCTGCCGGTCTCTGCTGCAAACCGGGTGGCTTTCATATCGATCCGGTCCGCCCTGTGGAGCGCGCGGTCATCACCCATGGCCATTCCGACCATGCGCGAGCCGGCCATGGCGCGGTGCTGGCGACGCAAGAGACGCTCGACATGATGCGGCTGCGCTATGGCGACAATTTCGCCGGCTCCACGCAGGCGGTTCGTTATGGGGAGGAGGTCAGGCTCGGCGACATCAAGGTGAAATTCCATCCCGCAGGGCACGTGCTGGGCTCCGCGCAGATCGCGGTCTCCTGCAAGGATCTCTGCATCGTCGCGTCCGGCGACTACAAGGATGCGCGGGACCCGACCTGCACGCCGTTCGAGCTCGTGGCCTGCGACGTCTTCATCACGGAGGCGACCTTCGGCCTGCCGGTGTTCCGGCATGGCGATGCGGCCGATGAGGTGAAGAAGCTCTTGGCATCGGTGGCGCTGTTTCCGGAGCGCGCGCATCTGGTCGGCGCCTATTCGCTCGGCAAGGCGCAGCGCGTGATCGCGCTATTGCGCGAGGCCGGCTATGACGCGGCGATCTATCTGCATGGCGCGATGGAGAAGATCACGCGCTACTACGAGAGCCGCGGGATTGCGCTCGGCGAGCTGCGCCCGGTGCGCGGCATGAAGAAGGCCGAGCTGGCCGGCACCATCACGCTGGCGCCGCCGACGGCGACCTCCGACATCTGGACACGGCGCTTTCCCGATCCCGTCACCGCGTTTGCCTCCGGCTGGATGCGGGTGCGCGCCCGCGCGCGGCAGCGCGGCGTCGAGCTGCCATTGGTGATCTCTGACCATGCTGACTGGGACGGGCTGACCGCGACGATCGGCGCGACCGGCGCCGGCGAGGTGTGGGTGACGCACGGTCAGGAAGACGCGCTGGTGCATTGGTGCAAGAGCAAGGGACTTGCCGCGCGGCCGCTCGATCTCGTCGGCTATGGCGATGAAGAGGAGACCGAAGTCGTGCTCGACGGCGAGGAAGGCGGGGCATGAACCGTTTCGCCGAACTATTGGACCGTCTCGCCTATGAGCCCGGCCGCAACAACAAGCTGAAACTGCTGACGGCTTATTTGCGCGACACCGAGGACCCCGATCGCGGCTACGCGCTGGCGGCACTCACCGGCGCGCTGTCGTTCAAGCACGCCAAGCCGGGCCTGATCCGCGACCTGATCATGGAGCGCACCGATCCGGTGCTGTTCGGATATTCGTATGATTATGTCGGCGATCTCTCCGAGACCGTGGCGCTGATGTGGCCGAAGGTCGCGCTCGCCGGCCACAACAATGCGCCGCCGCCGACGCTGACCGAGGTCGTCACGACGCTACGCACGCTCGGCAAGACCGCGTTGCCGGCGCAGCTCGCGCGCTGGCTGGACGAGCTCGACGAGACCGGGCGCTGGGCGCTGCTAAAGCTCGTCACCGGCGCGATGCGGATCGGGATTTCGGCGCGGCTGGCGAAGACCGCGGCCGCGGCGCTCGGCGAGAAAGATCCGCATGAGATCGAATTGATGTGGCCGGGGCTGGCGCCGCCCTATCTCGATCTGTTCGCCTGGCTGGAGGGCCGGGCCGAAAAGCCTGTCAACCGCGACCCGGCGCCATTCCGCCCGGTGATGCTGGCGCATGCGATCGAGGATGCGGATTTCGCCAGTCTCGATCCGGCGGATTTCATCGCCGAATGGAAATGGGACGGCATCCGCGTGCAGGCCGTCTCAGGCCGCGACGAGCGCGGGCATTTGCAGGTTCGGCTCTATTCGCGCAGCGGCGAGGACATCACCAAGAGCTTTCCGGATTTGCTGCCGTCGCTGCATCTGCCCGGCGCGATCGACGGCGAGCTATTGGTGCTGCGCGACGGGCGGGTGCAGACCTTCAACGTGCTGCAGCAGCGGCTGAACCGAAAGGTCGTCTCGCCGAAACTGATGAAGGATTATCCGATCCATCTGCGTGCCTATGACCTGCTCGGCGACGACGAGAACGATTTGCGCGAACTGCCGTTCGAGGAGCGCCGCACGCATCTGGAAGCCTTCATCAGGAAGCTCGCCGATACGCGCATCGACCTGTCGCCGACCGTCCCCTTCACCGATTGGCCCGCGCTGACCGCGGCGCGCGCCGATCCGGCCGGCGCCGGCGCGGGACTGGATGCGGAAGCGGTCGAGGGCGTGATGCTCAAGCGCCGCGATGCGCCCTATCTGCCGGGCCGTCCGAAGGGGCAATGGTGGAAGTGGAAGCGCGATCCGCACATCATCGACGCTGTCTTGATGTATGCGCAGCGCGGCCACGGCAAGCGCTCGTCCTATTATTCCGACTATACGTTCGGCGTCTGGACCAATGGCGGTGCTGGCGACGAATTGGTGCCGGTCGGCAAGGCCTATTTCGGCTTCACCGATGAGGAACTCTTGCAGATCGACCGCTTCGTTCGTCGCAACACCACCGAGAAATTCGGCCCCGTCCGCCATGTCGTGCACGAGCCGGACCAGGGCCTGGTGCTCGAAGTGGCCTTTGAGGGTCTGCAGCGCTCGCCGCGGCACAAATCGGGCGTTGCGATGCGGTTTCCGCGCATCAACCGATTGCGCTGGGACAAGCCGCCGCGCGAGGCCGACCGGCTGGAGACGCTGGAGCGGATGCTGAAGAGTGTGACGGCAAATTAAGGTTCCGCCCGTGGATGATAAGCATTGACGGCGCGGCGCGGGTTCCCCATGTGCATCGCCTTGCCTATAATGCGGATGCACACCCGCGAGGAGACAGCAATGCCCGACGACGTCCGTGACTTGCCGGCCAGCCAGAATGACGGTTTGTACCGCTTTCTCGGCGGCTCGCCGCTGTCGGTCGCCTTCCGGCTGATCCTCTTGTCGATCCTGGTCGGCGTCGTGCTCGCCGCGGTCGGATTCGATCCCTGGAATATCATCCACAGCATCCAACTGCTGTTCCAGCGGCTGTGGGACCTCGGCTTCGACACCATCAACTGGCTGTGGCGCTACTTCCTGCTTGGCGCCGTGATCGTGATCCCGGTCTGGCTGTTGTCGCGGCTGTTCGGCACGCCGCGCGGCCGCTAGCTGGCGCGGGCCGGGGCGATGCAACTGCGATTTATCGGCTGCGGCGACGCCTTCGGCTCCGGCGGCAGGTACAACACCTGCTTCCACGTCACCGGCGACAGCGTCAATTTCCTGATCGATTGCGGCGCATCCTCGCTACCGGCCATGAAGCGGCTCGACATCGTGCGCGATGAGATCGATCTGATCCTGATCACGCATTTCCACGGCGACCATTTCGCCGGCCTGCCGTTCTTCCTGCTCGATGCACAGTTCTCGCGGCGCAGCCGGCCGCTCGTGATCGCGGGGCCTGAGGGCATCGAGACGCGGCTGCCACAGGTGATGGAAACGCTGTTCGAGCATTCGTCCAAGACCAAGCAGCGTTTCGAGCTCTCCGTCGTGCCGCTGGTGCCCGAGCAAAGCCGCAGCTTCGGCGCGGTGACGGTGACGCCCTATCCGGTCGTGCATGGCGAATCCGGCGGACCGTTCCTGGCCTACCGGATCGAGACCGAAGGCCGCGTCATTGCCTACAGCGCCGACACCGAATGGACGGAGACGCTGATCCCGGCGGCGCGCAACGCCGACCTGTTCATCGCGGAAGCTAATACCTACGACAAGATCGTCAAGAACCATCTCAGCCTGACGACATTGGAAGCGCATCTGCCCGAGATCGGCGCCAAGCGGCTGGTGCTGACCCACATGAGCGACGACATGCTCGGCCGCGTGGACGAGCTGCCCTACACCGCCGCCAGCGACGGCATGGTGGTGGTGTTCTAGAAGATGCACGCACCAAACCCATCCGCGGAGGTCACGAGCCGGCAGGTATTCGCCATCGCAGGTCCGGCGATGATCGCGAACCTGACGACGCCGCTGATCGGGATCGTCTCCACCACGGCGATCGGACGGCTGGACGATGCGGCGCTGCTCGGCGGGGTCGCGATGGCCTCCGTGCTGTTCGACTGCATGTTCTGGCTGTTCGCGTTCCTGCGCATGAGCACGGTTGCCTTCACCGCGCAGTCGCTCGGCGCCGGCGAGACGCAGGAATTGCGTGCGATCCTGGTGCGCGGCTTCATCGTCGCGGCGGTGATCGGCGCCGCGCTGATCGTGCTGCAGGGGCCGCTGGCCGCGATCCTGCTCAGCGCGATGGGCGGCAGCGAAGGCGTGACGGCGGCGGCGAAGACCTATTTCCTGATCCGCATCTGGTCGGCGCCGCTCGCGCTCGCCAATTACGTCGTGCTCGGCTGGCTGATCGGCCAGGCGCGGGCGACATTGGCGCTGTCGACGCAGATCGCGATCAACGTCGTCAACATGGCGGCGACCATACTGCTGGTGCTGGTGTTCAATCTCGGCATCGCCGGCGCGGCGATCGCCGCTGTGATCGCGGAAACGGCCGGCCTGTTGCTCGGCATCCTCATTGCGCGGCATCTGACGGGAGGAAAGCTCGACATCCTGCCGGGCACGCTGTTTGCGCGCGAAAAACTGATGCGGATGCTCGCGGTCAACCGCGACATCATGATCCGCACCGCGGCACTGATCACGGCGTTCCTGTTTTTCACCGCGCAAGGCGCCCGCGCCGGCGACGTCACGCTGGCGGCGAATGCGGTGCTGAACAATTTCCTTTTGGTCAGCGCCTTCTTCCTCGACGGCCTCGCCAATGCCGCCGAGCAGCTCTGCGGCCGCGCCTATGGCGCGCGCGACCGCTATGCGTTTGCCGGCGCAGTGCGGCTGGTCATCGTCTGGGGCTTTGCGTTTGCGCTCGCAGTGATGGCGGCATTCGCGCTGTTCGGGCCTGTTCTGATCGATATCATGACCGCGAACACGGAGGTGCGGCAGGCCGCGCGCGCGTTCCTGCTGTTCGTGATCCTGTCGCCGCTGCTGGCGGTGTTCGCCTTCGCCTATGACGGCGTCTATATCGGCGCGACCTGGGCGCGCGACATGCGCAATCTGATGGTGCTGTCGCTCGTGATCTTCCTCACCGCCTGGTTTCTCTTGCGCCCCTTCGGCAATGCCGGGCTGTGGACCGCACTGCTGGTGCACTATGCCGCGCGCGGCGGATTGGAAGCGCTGCGCTATCCGGCGCTGTTCAGGGCATCGTTCGCGACGCCATAGTACGAACCGACTACGCCGTCATTGCGAGCGAAGCGAAGCAATCCATCTCTCCCGCGCGGCGGCATGGATTGCTTCGTCGCTATCGCTCCTCGCAATGACGGTGCAGGCCGGACATGGCTCACCGTACCGGCCAGTCCTCGGCCGTGATGGTGGCGGCATCGGCGCCGACGATTTCGGACAGCGAGTCGCGGCCGGTGCGCAGGAGCGTCGAGGAGAGATCGCGCTTGATATCATCGACGAGGCCGAGGCCCTTATAGACGAGCGCGGAATAGAGCTGGATCAGGCTGGCGCCGGCGCGGATCTTGGTCAGCGCGGCGCCGCCGGAATCGATGCCGCCGACGCCGATCAGGGGAAACGCACCCTCAGCGCGCACATAGGTCTCCGCCACCATCCGCGTCGACAGGCGGAACAGCGGCCGGCCGGAGAGACCGCCCTGCTCTTTGGCACGGGCCTGCTCGCGCAAGGTAGAGGGCCGCGCCAGCGTCGTGTTGGCGACGATCATGCCGTCGACGCGGCGCGAGCGCGCGATGTGGACGACGTCGTCGAGCTCGGCGAGGCTTAAGTCCGGCGCGATCTTCAAAAGCACCGGCGAATCGCCGGCATTCTTCCGCACCCGCTCCCGGATCTCGATGACCCGTGCCAGGAGATCATCGAGCGCGGCCGATTGCTGCAGATTGCGCAGGCCCGGCGTGTTCGGCGAGGACACGTTGACGGTGAAGTAGCTCGCGACCGGCGCAAAAGTCTCGATCAGCTTCACATAGTCGGCGGTACGATCCGGCGAATCCTTGTTGGCGCCGACATTGACGCCGACGATGCCGGAAAGATGGGCGCGGCCGGCGAGCCGCCGCAGCACCGCCGCCGCGCCGTCGTTGTTGAAGCCCATGCGGTTGATGACAGCTTCATCCCGCTCAAGCCGAAACAGCCTCGGCCTGGCATTGCCGGACTGCGGCAGCGGCGTCACCGAGCCGATCTCGACAAAGCCGAAGCCGAGCTTGAGCAGCGCATCAGGCGCCTCCGCGTTCTTGTCGAAGCCCGCGGCCATGCCGACCGGATTGGGAAAATTCAGTCCGAACGCGCGCACCGCGAGCTTCGGATCATCCGGCCGCTGGCGGATCGGCGGCAGGAAGCGCAGCCCCTGGATCGCCAGCCGGTGGGCGTCCTCCGGATCGAGCCAGCGCAGCAGCGGCAGCGAGACGGCATCGAAGGCGCGGATCACGGCAACGTCTCCGGGATCGCATGCGTGCCGTCGGCGCGCGCCGGCAGGTCGTAGACCGCAGTGACCGCGCCGAGATCGAGCTCGCCATAGAGATGCGGAAACAATTCATCGTGACGGGAAGGCTCCCAGCGCAAGGCGTCACCCAGCGCATCGGCATCGACCGCGATTAGAAACAGGCCGGTTTGGCCGGAAAAATGCTTCCGCGCGGTCCCGGCGACCTGGGATGCGGTGGAGAAGTGGATGAAACCGTCGCGCAGATCGTCGGCACTACCCCGATACACTCCGGCCCGCTCGGCCTCGCGCCAAGCTGAGGCAGGGCTGATTTTATAGATCGTGCGCACCTATCCGGTGTCCCATGCTTCACGCTTGAGTCTGTTGGGGTTTTTCCCGAAGCTGGCCGGGCCAGCGATGGACCGTATCGACGCCCGTGGCGCAACTCAAGCGCCACAGCAGGGCCGATTGGGGACATTTGCGGAAAGCCGCAGGTTCCGGCAATAATTCCTAAATCAGAACGGCGGAATTCCGATGGTCAGACCGCCCAAGCAATCGCGCCTGCTGACCCACGGCCAGGTCTGGGCCGCACTGGACCGGCTGGCGGAGCGCGCCGGATTGTCACCGTCCGGGCTTGCCCGGCGCGCCGGGCTGGATCCCACGACCTTCAACAAGTCCAAGCGCATCACCGCCGACGGCCGCGAGCGTTGGCCCTCGACCGAATCGGTTGCGAAGGCGCTCGCCGCGACCAACGTGTCCATCGACACCTTCGTGCAGTTGATCGGCGACGGCGGCGGCCGCGGCGGCCCGTCAGTGCCGCTGATCGGCCTTGCCGAAGCGTCGGCAAGCGATGCTTTCGACGACAGCGGCTTTCCGACCGGCAAAGGCTGGGACGAAGTGGCGCTGCCGACCGTCCCCGACGAGCACGCCTTCGCGCTCGAAATCTTCGGCGACACGCTGCGGCCGGTTTTCCGCGAGGGCGATATCATCCTGGTGTCGCCGTCAACTCCGATCCGCCGCGGCGATCGCGTGGTGGTGCGGACCAAGGACGGCGAGATACTGGTGAAGGAGTGCAAACGCCGCACGGCGAAGACGCTCGAATTGCAGTCGCTCAATCCGGCGGAAGCAGATCGCACGCTCGCGGCCGAGGACGTCGCCTGGATCGCGCGGATCGTGTGGGTGAGGCAGTAACTCTCTGGTGTCGTCCCTGCGAACGCAAGGGACCCATAATCACAGGAGGTTGTTGTGGCGCGCATTATTGTCCTTGGTGCGGGATTCGCCGGCCTCTGGGCTGCCATCGGGGCTGCGCGCATGCGCGACGAGATCGGCCGGGCGGCCGAGGTCGAGATTCTCGTCATCGATCGCAATCCCTATCACAACATTCGAGTCCGCAATTACGAAGTCGACCTGAGCGAGGCGGCGATCCCGCTTGGCGAGGTGCTGGACCCTATCGGCGTCGCTCACAGACTTGCCGAGGTGCAAGCGATCGATGCGGTCAAACAGCAGGTGACCGTCGCAGCGAGCGACGGCCCGGAGGTTTTGACTTACGATCGGCTGGTGCTGGCGCTTGGCAGCGAACTGGCGCGCCCGGCGATTGCCGGCCTCGCGGCGAACGGCTTCGACGTGGACTCCTATGCGGCTGCCGTCCGGCTCGACGCACATCTCGCAGCGCTCGGCGCCGAGGCGCCATCGGAAGCGCGCTCCACGGTGGTCGTGGTCGGCGCCGGTTTCACCGGAATTGAGGTCGCAACCGAGATGCCGGGCAAGCTCGATCGAGCCGGCGTGACCGACGGGCAACGCATCGTTCTCATCGACTCCAATCCCGCGGTTGGCGTCACGATCGGGGATAATGCCCGCCCTGTCATCAATGAGGCGCTCTTGGCCCTCGGCGTCGAAACGCGACTGGGCGTGAGGGTTACCGCTATCGAGCCGAACGCGATCGCGCTCAGTTCGGGGGAGATCATTCCGACACGGACAGTCGTGTGGTGCGCGGGCATGCGCGCAAGTCCGCTGGCTGAGGCGCTGGATGTTGAACGCGACCGGTATGGTCGCGTCATCGTCGATCAATTCATGCGCGTGACCGGTGCAACAAATGTCTTTGCCGCCGGCGATGTGGCCTGCAGTTTCGTGGACGGCGTCCACGCCTCCGTGATGTCCTGCCAGTTCGCCCGGCCGATGGGCCGCTTCGCAGGCCATAACGTCGTGGCCGACCTGTTCGGGCAGCCGATGCTACCGCTTCATATTGATTGGTATGTCACCGTGCTCGATCTCGGCGCGTGGGGGGCTTTGTACACGGAAGGGTGGGATCGCCAGGTGCGTACCAGCGGGGCTGCCGCGAAATTGACCAAGCAGACCATCAATCACGTGCGGATCTATCCGCCGCGGACCGGTGATCGTGCGGAGATTCTCGCGGCTGCGGCGCCGACGCTGCAGGCGCCGCCGGCCGTGCGATCGTAAACGTCGGCTGCAGAAGCATCGCGCGTAGACTCGGCATTCTCGTCGTCCCCGCGAGGCGGGGACCCATAACCACAGGGAGCTGTTGTGGCGCGAATAAGCGGTTGCAGCGGAGCACATTACTGTGGTTGGGGTCCCGGCTACACCAAGCGGCTTCGCCGCGGCGCGCAAGCCCCGGACGACGCCGTCATTGCGAGGAGCGAAGCGACGAAGCAATCCACATCTCCACAAGCGGTGAGATGGATTGCTTCGCTTCGCTCGCAATGACGGCTTGGATGCAGTCGCGCAAACCTCACCTTACGTCGCGTAGTCCGGCTCCTTGCGGTCCAGCATGCGCTTGAGCGCATCGAAGTGCCGCTGCGCCGGGCTTGGGCCCTTGTAGAGGCTGGTGCCGCCGATATCGCGCATGGTCTTTTCGACCACGGGAGCAGGCAGCTTCTTCAGCGGCTGTCCGGTCCACATCGCATAGATCTGCACCTGCGCGGCGCGCTCGATGTAGTAGAGCCGGTCATAGGCCGCCGCGACGGTCTCGCCGACGGTCGAGATGCCGTGGTTGGCCATGAATAGAATGGTCTTGTCGCCGATCACCCTGGCGAGCCGCGCGCCTTCGGCCGGATCGAGCGCCGGGCCGGTGTATTCGTCGTCATAGGCGATCTTGCCGGCCATGCCGACTTCGGTCTGGCCGATCTCCTTGATGCGGGGATCCTCGAGCCGGGTCAGCGCGCTGGCAAACGGCATGTGGGTGTGAAACACCGCTTTGGCCTGCGGCAGCGCCTTGTGGATCGGGGCGTGGATGCAATAGCAGGAGCGCTCGACCTCGCCCTCGCCGCGCTTGACCTCGGCATCGTCGATGCCGACTTCCATGAAAGAGGAAGCGGTCACCTCCGACCAATGCATGCCGAACGGAATCTGATAGTAGCGGTCGCTGCGGCCGGGCACCACGAAGGTCAGATGGTTGAAGATGCCCTCGCTGAAACCCTGGATGAAGGCGAGCCGGTGCGCGGCGGCGAGATCGACGCGCGCCTGCCACTCTGCGGCGCCTTGATCGGTAAGCGTGTCCGGCGAAACCCTGAATTGCATGTTGATCCTCCCTTGCGCGCCTGTGCTGGTGGCTTGTTATTGGCGCAGTCTAGCTCAAATTGCCGCCGCCCCGATTGCAATTACCGTGCACCAACCATCCCAATTTCGCGAGGCGGGCGCGGCGCATTGGCGGCAGTTGGCAGCATGTTTTCGATAGAACAACGCGGCAAGACGCAGTTTGCGTTGGCAAAGCCGGCAATGTTCGCCCTACAGTTAAGGATGAGGAGACCTGTTTCGGATGACTGCTGGCACTGAAGGAAACCCGGATCGCAAAACCATTGCCGTCGTCGGCCTCGGAAGCATCGGCGGTATCATCGCCGGCCTGTTGCGCGCGGCGGACCGGCACGATGTGGTCGCCTGTGTCAGGCGGCCGCTCGATCGTCTCGTGGTCGAGCGTGCGGAAGGCGCAATCGATGTTCCGCTTCGCGCATTGACCGATCCGGAGCAGACGACGCCGGTGGACTGGGTGCTGTTCTGCACCAAGGCGCAGGACACGCCGTCAAGCGCGCCGTGGCTTGCAAGAATCTGCGGCGCCGGCACCCGGATCGCGGTCCTGCAGAACGGCATCGGACACAAGGACCGGCTGGCACCATTGGCCGGACACGCAACCATTATTCCCACGCTCGTCTATTACAATGGCGAGCGATTGGCGCCGGACCGCGTTCGCTTTCGACGTGCCGGCGACTATGAGTTCACGGTCGCGGACGATGCCGATGGACGCGCGTTCGAAGCCCTGCTCGAAGAAACCGGCATGCGGGTGCTGCGCAGCAACGACTTCGCCACACTCGCCTGGCGAAAGCTCCTGATCAACGCGGTCGCCAATCCGATCACCGCGCTGACCCTGCTGCGGCAGGCGGTGTTCCGGCGCGATGACGTCAAGGCGCTGTGTCTTGCCATCCTCGAAGAGGCTGTTGCCGTCGGGCGCGCCGATGGCGCTCGCCTCGAGGCAGATGAGGCCCAGCGAATGCTGGCGACGCTGCTCACCTATCCGCCCGACGCCGGCACCTCGATGTATTTCGATCGCCTCGCCGGCCGACCGTTCGAAGCCGACGCGCTCACCGGCGCGATCGTCGCGGCCGGCGAACGACATGGCGTGGCGACGCCGCTCAACGGTCTGTTGCTGACGCTATTGCGTGCGACGAGTGATGGGTTGCGGGATGCGAAGCGGTAGGGGTGGGCAAAGCGAAGCGTGCCCACCATTCCTTGCGCCACGCTTGATGGTGGGCACGCTTCGCTTTGCCCACCCTACGGGACGATCATTGCCGCGCTTGACCCGCCAATCCATCGGCCAAAAGAATCTTGCGAAGCACGATGGATGCGCGGGTCAAGCCCGCGCATGATGGATTGAGAAAGCTACGACGACCTTGCCAGTGCGCCGTCGATCATGTTGACGGCGTTCTGGAGGCCGTAGACCGCGACGAAGGAGCCGAAGCGCGGGCCTTTCTCCTGGCCGAGCAGCACCTGGTAGAGCATGTTGAACCAGTCGAGCGAGACGCCGGGGCGGCCGTCCTTGCCCTTCTTCACGGGATCGAGGAACGGCTCGCGGCGGCCGATCTCGTAGACCACGTTCTGGATGTCCTCCGCGGTCGAGTCCGGCGGCATGTTGGAGAGCGCATCACGCAAATCCTGCAGCGCCGCCCGCTCGCTCTCGGTCGGCTCGCGGAACTGCTTCGAGGGCGCGACGAAGTCGCGGTAGTAGTTGATGGCATAGCCGACCATCGCATCCAGCTTCGGATGCGTCTGCGGCGTCACGCCCGGGCGATAGCGGCCGATGAAGCCCCACAAGGTCTCGGCATTCTCCGCATTCGACGACGACACCAGCGTCAGCAGAAGCTGGAAGGTGACGGGCATGTCCACCTTCGGCGGATGGCCGGAGTGGATGTGCCAGACCGGATTTTGCAATTGCTGCCGCCCTTCCTGGCGCGGGAAGGCGTCGACGAACTGCTGGTATTCGTCGACATTGCGCGGGATCACGTCGAAATAGAGCCGCTTGGCCGCCTTCGGCTCGCGATACATGAACAGCGACAGCGATTCCGGCGAGGCATAGCGCAGCCATTCGTCGATTGTGAGCCCGTTGCCCTTCGACTTCGAGATCTTCTGGCCTTTGTCGTCGAGGAAGAGCTCGTAGTTGAAGCCTTCCGGCGGCGTGCCGCCGAGCGCCGCGCAGATCTTGCCCGACAGCTTCACCGAATCGATCAGGTCCTTGCCGGCCATCTCATAGTCGACGCCGAGCGCATACCAGCGCATCGCCCAGTCCGGCTTCCACTGCAATTTGCAGCGGCCGCCGGTGACGGGCACCGTGACGCTCTCCTTCGTCTCGGGGTCTTCATAAGAGATGGTGCCGGCCTTGGCGTCATGTGCGGTGACCGGCACGTAAAGCACAAGCCCGGTGCGCGGGCAGATCGGGAGGAACGGCGAATAGCTCGCGGCGCGCTCCTCGCGGAGCGAGGGCAGCATGATCGCCATCACCTTCTCGATCCGCTCCAGCATCCGCAGCAGCGCGGCGTCGAAGCGGCCCGAGGTGTAGTAGTCGGTCGAGCTGGCGAATTCGTAGTCGAAGCCGAACTGATCGAGGAAGGCCCGCAGCCGCGCATTGTTGTGCTCGCCGAAGCTCGGATGCGTGCCGAAGGGATCAGGCACCTTCGTCAGCGGCATGCCGAGGTGCTGCTCCAGCAGCTCCTTGTTCGGGACATTGTCCGGCACCTTGCGCAGGCCATCCATGTCGTCGGAGAAGGCCAGCAGGCGCGTCTTGATCTTGTCCTCCGTGAGCACGCGGAAGGCGTGGCGCACCATGGTGGTGCGCGCGACCTCGCCGAAGGTGCCGATATGGGGCAGGCCGGACGGGCCATAGCCGGTCTCGAACAGCACCTCATCCTTCGGATTTTTTTTCAGCCGCGCGACAATCGCTTTCGCCTGCTCGAACGGCCAGGCGTTGGATTGTTCGGCGAGCGCACGCAGGTCGCTCGGGCTTGCGGCAAGGTCAGTCACGGACATCAGGGGTCTCCCAAGGCCGCGGAAACTAACGGCCTTCGCGGCAAAATGCAAAATGAAGCCAATATCCAGCCGTCATTGCGAGGAGCGACAGCGACGAAGCAATCCATGCTTCAGCAAGCGGGAAAATGGATTGCTTCGCTCCGCTCGCAATGACGATGGATGGCGCCAGCTGATTCCTAGAACGGGCTGACGGAAAAATAGCGCAGCCACAGATCGGTGTAGCGGCCTTTTTCCCAGAGCCGGAACAGCGCCCAGTTTAACGCCTGGCGGAGCAGGTCGTTGCCCTTGCGCACGGCAATGCCGATGCCCTCGCCGAAGAAGCGGCTCTCGACGAAGGGGCCGCCGGAGAAGGCGCAGCATTCGGCCGAATCGGTGCCGTTGATCCAGAACGCGAGCGCGATCGCGTCGCCGAAGATGAAATCGACTTCGCCGCGGCGAAGCGCCTGCCGGAGCGCATCGTCGTTGGGATAGGGGTGCAGCTCGGCGTCGGTGAACATCGCCTTCAGATAGGCTTCGTGCGCGGTGCCGCCGATGACGCCGACCTTCTTGCCTTCGAGATATTCCGGCCGCACCTCCGGCAGCACGGCGTTGCGCCGCGACACGAAGCGGGCCGGCGCGCGGTAATAGGGATCGGAGAAATCGACCCTTGTGCGCAATTGCGGCGTCACCGCCATCGAGGCGATGATGGCATCGCCCCTGTTGGTGGCGAGCGCATCCACCAGAGTCTCGAAGCGGCGCATCTGGATGGTGCAGGTGACCTTGATCTCCTCGCAGATCGCGCGCGCCAGGTCGACATTGAAACCGGCGGGATTGCCGTCGGGGCCGGTGAAGTTGAACGGCGGATAATCGGTCTCGGTCAGGAACCGGATCACGGTGATGCGCGACAGATCCGGCCGTTCCGGCCGCCGCCGCGGATCCCAGAAACCGGGCACCGCCTGCGGCGCCGCCTCGACGGGCGGCTTCGGCGGCGTTTGCGGCTGTGGGGTTTGTGCATTCGCCGCGCCGCTAAAAACAGCCAACGCCGCCACGACCAGCCATCCGGCCATGGCGCGGATAGAACGGGAGATGTCGAGCGGGGCGGTCTGATGAGGCATTCGGCCGGGCAATGTTGCGGAATTGGACGGCCTTATAGACCATCCGGGGCATGATGCGAGGCTTTAGCTCAGAGATAGCGCTTGAGGTCGGCCGCAGCTTCTTCCGGGCTGCGTTTGAGGTTGAACGGGGAGACGAACTTGCCGTCGCGGTCCATCAGATAGATCAGCGCGGTGTGGTCCATTGTGTAGTCGCCGTCCTTGAGCGGGACCTTCTTGGCGTAGACGCGATAGGCCGACAGCACCTTGGCGATGGCATCGGGGTTGCCGGTGAGGCCCTTCAGATGCGGGTCGAAGCTGGAGAGATAGTCCTTCATCGCCGCCGCGGTGTCGCGCTCCGGATCAACCGAGACGAAATAGGCGTTCACCTTGTCGGCGTCCGTGCCCATCGCCCGCAGCACTTCGGAAATCTCGAACAGCGAGGTCGGGCAGACGTCGGGGCAATGGGTGAAGCCGAAGAAGATCAGGGTCGGCTTGCCCTTCAGGCTCTTGTCGGTGATGGTCTGGCCGGCTTGGTCGGTGAGCTGGAACGGGCCGCCGATCGCCGACGGGGTGGTCATGCTGCGCAGGCCGCCCATGGTCCAGAACAACAGCAATAGCCCAATCGCCAGGCTGCCGGCGAAGGCAGCCACGATCACGAGCGGGCGGGTGGTCCGATCCATGAAAAAATTCCTCTTATTGGATCAGAAACAGGCCGAGACGCCGGCCGCGATGGTCTCGAAGAACACCGCCGTGCCGTAATGGAACCAGAGCGCGCCCGCGCCCAGCACGACGACCGCGCCCAGCCCCGCGGCACCCCAGGCGATGGCGGACGCCGCCTTGCCCTGTGCCGAGGCCGGCGCGGTCATTCCATGAGAGGCGGAAACCGGCTGAACCATGTGCTTGAAATAAGCCCGGTTCCGCCGCCCGGCAAGCGCAATGCTGCGGCGCGCCGTCACATCATGTGGAGGGAAATACCGAACTGTCGCCGCTCGTCATGCCCGGGCTCGACCCGGGCATCCACGTCTTCCTTGACGTCAAGAACGTGGATGGCCGGGTCAAGCCCGCCCATGACGGCAGAGGGCGACCGCGCCTCTAGCGCGCCCGGTTGGCGGAGGCCTGGGCGTCGAGGTAGCAGGGCCGGAACATGGCCTGCAGGGCCTTGCCGCGCAGGAAGATCATCCTCGGGGTGAGGCCGCCGCGGGAGGCGATCCAGCGGCGGATCGAGGTCGGGTACATCGAGTACAGCATCTGGGTCGCTTCGGGATTGGTGATGGCGCGGCCGTTGGCGCCGAAATCCCATGCAGCGTGGAAACCGAGATTGGCATGCGAGGTGACGCAGATCCGATTATGCGGAACCGCACCCAGCACGATGGTGCAGGCCGATGCGCAGAGGCCGTCGATGATGACGGTTTCGCCGGAACTGCGAAGGCCTTGATATCTGTCGACGTAAGTACCGATCCTGCCGCCACGATCGTCGGCGATCCGCACCACCGCATGCGAAGCCCCCATACCCGCCAGCAGGAGAACCGCCGCGAGCAACCCCGTCATCAACTTCATGGCCTGCCCCAGTCGAATATCGAATCCGTTGATCTTAGTGATGCAAGACTTTGGCCAGCGTGTTGCGGGTCTGGATTTTTGTCCAGCCGTCACAGCTCGATCAAAACAAATTCAAATCGAGTGTTGCGCACACGCTGCAGTTTGCGGATGAGAGGTCCCAAACTGAAACAACCTTACCGTGTCCTCGCGGAACGGCCGCCAAGCTCCCTTTGCCGTTGACCGCGCGCGAACGTGCAGGTCTCATTCAAAGGGAACTCGGGGGAAGAAAGACATGGCTGAGGATGTAGACGTCATTGTGGTGGGCGCGGGTCTGGCAGGCCTTGTTGCCGCCACAGAGATTACAGATGCCGGAAAACGCGTCATCGTGGTCGAGCAGGAAGGTGAACAATCGCTCGGGGGCCAAGCGTTCTGGTCATTCGGAGGATTGTTCCTGGTCGATTCGCCGGAGCAGCGCCGGCTCGGCATCAAGGACTCTCACGCGCTCGCGCTGCAGGACTGGATGGGAACCGCGGGCTTCGATCGCGACGAAGACCATTGGCCGCGGCGCTGGGCGGAAGCCTACGTCGCTTTCGCCGCGGGTGAGAAGCGCGACTGGCTGCGCGCGATGGGCCATCGCCTGTTTCCGATCGTCGGCTGGGCCGAGCGCGGCGGCTATGACGCGATGGGCCACGGCAATTCGGTGCCGCGCTTCCACGTCACCTGGGGCACCGGGCCGGGCATCGTCGAGCCGTTCGCGCGCCGCGCACGCGAGGCCGAAAAGAGCGGCAGGCTGATCTTCAAGTTCCGCCATCGCGTCGATGCGCTGTCGGTGACGAACGGTGCGATCGACGGCGTCACCGGCGCGATCCTCGAGCCGACCAATGTGGAGCGCGGCAAGAGCACCTCGCGCAATGTGGTCAGCGAATTCTCGCTGCGCGCGCCAGCCGTGATCGTGGCGTCCGGCGGCATCGGCGGCAATCATGACCTGGTGCGGCAGAACTGGCCGAAGCGATTGGGCGAACCGCCGCAGCACATGATCTCCGGCGTGCCCGCACATGTCGACGGCCGCATGATCGGCATCACCGAGGCGAGCGGCGCGCGGCTGATCAACCGCGACCGGATGTGGCACTACGTCGAGGGCATCCAGAACTGGAATCCAATCTGGCCGAAGCACGGCATCCGCATCCTGCCCGGGCCGTCATCGATGTGGTTCGATGCGACCGGACGGCGATTGCCGGCGCCGCTGTTTCCGGGCTCCGACACGCTCGGGCAACTGCAATATATCATGGGCACCGGCTATGATTATTCCTGGTTCATCCTGACCCAGAGCATCATCAAGAAGGAGTTCGCGCTCTCGGGCTCCGAGCAGAACCCCGATCTCACCGGCAAGAGCTGGCGCATGACGATCAAGCGCGCGACCAACAAAGGCGCGCCGGCGCCGGTGGAAGCGTTCAAAAAACACGGCGTCGACTTCATCGTGCGCGACAGGCTCGAGGATCTCATCGCTGCGATGAACCAGCTTTCCGGCGACAACCTGTTGAAGCTCGATCACATCCGGACGCAGATCGAGGCGCGTGACCGCGAGATCACGAATCCTTACGTGAAGGACGCGCAGGTGATGAACCTGCACAATGCGCGCAAATATATCGGCGACCGCCTGATCCGCACCGCCGCGCCGCATCGCATCCTCGATCCCGCGCATGGACCGCTGATCGCGGTGAAGCTCAACATCCTCACCCGCAAGACACTCGGCGGATTCGAGACCGATCTCGATTCACGTGTGTTCGGCCACGACGGCGAGATCATCCGGGGACTCTACGCCGTCGGCGAAGCCGCAGGATTCGGCGGCGGCGGCATGCACGGCTATCGCTCGCTGGAGGGGACTTTCCTCGGCGGCTGCCTGTTCTCCGGACGAAACGCGGGACGCGCCGCGGCGAAGGCGGTGGGATAAATCGCGACTCGCCAGTGTTAAGCGACTGCGCTAGGTAGTCACCCGCCAATCAACGGGAGAACAATATGACCATTCAGCGTTTTGAAACCGGGCCGCGGATGAGCCAGGTCGTCGTGCATGGCGACACGGTGTATCTGGCCGGCATCGTCGCCAACAAGACGGCCGGTGAAAGCGTGACGAAACAGACCGAAGAGATCCTCTCGATCATCGACGGCCATCTGGCAAAGGCCGGCACCGACAAATCGAAATTGCTGACGACGACGATCTACATCACCGACATGAAGACGTTTCCCGAGATGAACGCTGTGTGGGACCGCTGGGTGTCGCCGGGCAACACGCCGGCGCGCGCCACCGTCGAGGCAAAGCTGGCGGCACCGCAATACAGTGTCGAGATCATGGTGACCGCGGCGAAGTAAGCGCGCCTTACTCGAGAATGGCGATGCCGGCCGTGACGCGCGGCCGGCATCGTGCATTTCGTCGAGCGTGATCGAGCGACTTCCATCGTCGAAGCGACCTATGCGGCGGCGACGTTGGTCTCGAAGAACGCCTTGAGCCCGACAAAAGTCACATCGGGCCTGGTGATGACATGGACCGGAATCTCCCGCAGATAGGCATCGAACCGGCCCTTGCTGGTGAAGCATGTGCCAAAACCCGATCCCGCCAGATGATCGACGAAACGAGGCACGATGCCGCCGGCGATATAGACGCCGCCGCGGGCGCCGAAGGTCAGCGCCAGATTGCCGCAGACCATGCCGAGCATCGCGCAGAACATGTCAAGCGCCGCCCGGCTCGTCGCGCAGCTCCCGTCAAGCGCGGCCTGCGTGATCGAGGCCGCATCGCGCGCGGGCGCGCCGGCGCCGTCGATGGCGTTCAAGGCATCATAGAGATTGGCGAGGCCGGACCCCGATAGCACACGTTCGATCGAGACGTGACCGAAGCGCCCGCGCAGGTGATCGATCACCCGCTCCTCCCGTTCCGACGTTGCCGGCGAGGTGGCATGGCCGGCTTCGGTGACAACTGCCACGGGCGGCTTGCTCGCCGGAACCAGGCAGGACGCGCCAAAGCCGGTCCCCGGCCCGACCACGAGCATGGGAGCGCCGGCGACCGGAGTTCGGCCGCCGAGCGACACCACGTCGGAAGCCCCCAGCGCCGGCAGCGACCAGGCCAGCGCCTCGAAATCATTGAGCAGATGCACAGCCGTGAAGGCGAATTGCTGGCGTAGGCTGGCCGCATCGAACATCCACGGGCTGTTGGTCAGCACCACGCGGTTGTTCTCGATCGGGCCCGCGATGCCGAAAATCGCCGCAGTGGCAACGCCGCCCGTCGCGTGGCGGGCGAGGAAGGCAGCGATCGCCTCCGCCGAGGTCGGATAGTCGGCGACCTTGACATGTTCGATGGGGCCGATCTGACCACCCCTGACGAGCGCGAAACGCGCATTGGTGCCGCCGATATCGGCGAGCAATGCTTGGCTGGTCCCGGTCATTGACTCCGTTCCTGTCGAGTTCCGATCAGCACGCGCCCATCTTTCGCCGCAGCCGCTTGCCGGTTCCCGTCCGTGCCTGCCGGCTGGCTCGCGGCGATGAGGTCCGAGTACCACTGCACGGCGGCTTTGGGAATCGGTCGCTGCGTGGGTTTATCAACGCAACCCAGGCCGAAAACGCTGCGAATAGCCCGCCGCCCCTTCGTCAGTGTTGCGGGCTCAAACAACGTTCGAGCGCAATGAGCAACTGCGTCCGGCCAACGATTCCGATGGGTTTGCCGTCGCGGACCACCAGCACCTGCGATATCTGGTGCGCGTCCATTCGCGTGACGACATCGTCTACCGTCGCGGTCTCATCCACGCGCACGGGATCCCGCGTCATGACGGCATCGACGCGCAACGCGTGCGTCCGCTCACGCATCAGATGACCCTCCGCTCTTCCGAGCATCAATTCGAGCAAGAACCCTGCGGGGCCAGTCACGCCCAGCTCCTGGCGATGCAGGAAATCACCTTCGGAGATGATGCCGACCAAAGATCCATCATCGTCGATCACAGGCAAGCCACGCTGGGTGGTTTCCAGGAGCAGGTGGACGGCATCGAGCAGCGGCGCGTTCGGCTTTATGGTGGCGAAGCAGGTTCGCATGACATCCGTTGCCAGCATTGTTTCTCTCCAAACAGGCTCGGGTCGCGAGAGCGTTTTCGAGCGAAGCATGCTCTCGGACTTGATCCGAGGGGTGGGCACCGGTTCGCGTGAAGAAAACGCGTCAAAGCAAAAATCTAGAGCTTCGGCTCTGGTTCAATCAGAACCTAAGCTCCAGCGTGCACCGGCGAGCCAGCCGGACCTTGATGTGCGTCAAAATGACGACGGCGCCCTCTGACCTGGATCAATACCTGGATCGGCCGTTGTGCTCTTATGGCTGCGTCCAATTCGGGCCGATTGCCACCAATTGTGGGGGAGAATGACGATGTTCAAGAACCTATTGGTGCTTATCCCTTCCGAACGTCCGGCGCGGCCGGTGATTGACGGCGCCGTGCTGCTGACCATGATGTACGGCGCCCACCTCGACGCGCTGTCCGTCGCCTACGAGACCGCCGATGTTCCGATCGCCGCGGCCGGCGGCGCTGCGGTCGCCATGATCGTCGAGGAGACCCGGCAGCACGCGCTGGAGCGCGCAGAGGCCGCGATGCTCGTTTTCGAGGTCGAGGCGAAGCACGCAGGGATTTCGTATACCTGCCGCACCATGAGCGCGACACCAGGCGAGGCAATCGCGATCGCCGGCGCCAGCGCCCGGCTTCATGATCTCACCGTCGTCCTGCAGCCGGAACCCGACCGCGATACATTCGACAACGATGTTCCGCAGGAAGTCCTGTTCCAGTCAGGCGGCCCGGTCTTGTTCATGCCCTATACCTTCCGCGGCGCATTTGCGGCGCGGCGCATCGGAATTTGCTGGGACGGAAGCCGCCTTGCCGGCCGTGCGCTGCGGGATGCCATGCCGCTGCTGCGGCACGCCGACGCGCTCACGATCATTTCCATCGGCAATCCGGGGGCGATTCCCGACGAAGCAAGCCCGCAGCGCCTCGTCGAACATCTGGCGCGGCTTGGACTGCCGGCCAAGATCATGGCCTTCCCGGCCGCGCACTCCGAAATCCAGCCGGCCATCCTGTCCGTTGCGGCCGACGAGAGCCTCGATCTGCTGGTGATGGGCGGTTACGGGCATTCGCGGCTGCAGGAACGGCTGCTCGGCGGCGTCACCCGCGAAATGCTCCAGTGCATGACGGTACCGACCCTGATGTCGCATTGAGCTGGCTGGCGGGCCTCCGCCGTCGCGTATCGTCCGTCATTGCGAGCGCAGCGAAGCAATCCATCGTTCCGCACGTGGAGCCATGGATTGCTTCGCTACGCTCGCAATGACGATTGTCTGGGTCCCAGCCCTCCGTAACATTCCTTAGGGTCCGTAATCTTCCTTAGGGAAGGGCTCCGAATTTTCAGGCGCGGTGCAGGCGGGCATTCTGGCTCCATCAGATGATTTGAAGGAGCCCGCCATGCACACCGACGCTTCCCGCCCCGTCATCCAGGCCGCGAGCACGCCGCACCGTCTCGGAAGCCCGGCCATGCAGGGACCGCTTGCGCTGATGGGCACGCGCTTTCAATATGCGCGCAATGCCGAGATCTACGGCGAAGGTGACGAAGCCGAATATCTCTATCAGGTAGTCTCTGGCACCGTTCGCACCTACAAGGTGCTGGAAGACGGCCGGCGTCAGATCGGCGGCTTCTATCTGCCGGGCGACATCTTCGGCTTTGAGGCGGGCGAAACGCACTCGTCTTCCGCCGAGGCCGTGAACGGGGCGCAGGTCCTGATCGTCAAGCGCAGCGCGGTGATGCTGCGTGCCGAGCGCGAGAAGGATCTGTCGCAGCAGCTTTGGGATGCCACCACGCGCGAACTGCAGCGCTTCCGCAATCACATGCTGCTCCTGATCAAGACGGCCGAGGAGCGGGTCGCGGGATTCCTGCTCGATATCGCCCGCCGCACCGCCAGCACGAATTCGGTCGAACTTGCGATGTCGCGCCAGGACATTGCCGATTACCTCGGCCTCACCATCGAGACCGTGTCGCGCACCTTCACCCAGTTGGAACAATCCGGCGCCATCACGCTGGCGACCTCGCGCCGGATCGAATTGCGGAACCGGGCTGCGCTAAACCGGCTGAACGCCTGACGAGGATAGAATCGACCGAGGTGTGCCATGAACCATTCATTGATCAGCGCGGATCGTGGCACCCATCGCAAGATCATTGCGCTTGGTGCTGCTGCCGCACTCGCGATCATGCTGCTGGCGGTTCATGGCCGAAGCAGCGACCGGACCGAAGCTTCGCGCCGGCAGCCCATTGTCCAGCATATTGCCGCGCCCGATGCGATGCGTCCGCTCGCACTAGCCGAGTTGAGATAGCCCGGCTCCCCGCCGAAAGCTTTCGTTTCACGCCCTGATCCTGGGCCTTGGTTCCGCAACATCGTCACCACCGGCCTGGAGCCAGCGGATGATCCGGCGCCACGAACGGCTCAAGCTCTCGCGCCCCATGAAAAGACCGAGGTGACCGCACGGCTCGGAGGACTGCTCCAGCCATTGCGGCGGCGTGCCGAGCAGGCGCGCCGTGGCGAGTGCCTGCTCGAGCGGCACGACAATGTCCTTCTCTGCTGCCAGCAGGAAGACCGGAACCGTCACATCGGCGAGATCGATCTTGTGGCCAAGCGCGATGAATTGTCCCTGGGCGATCCGGTTCTCGCGGAAGATCCAGTTGGTCGCCTCGATATAAAAGGTTCCCGGCAAATCCAGCAGCTTGCGATCCCAGCGCTCGAAGCGTGCCAGCAGTGCCGCCCCCTGTTCGGATCCATCGCCGACATCCCTCTGCAAGGTCGCTTCGACGTCCTGGGGGGTGAGCGGCATGCTCCAGAAGCGAAGCGTATGCTTGCCGCTTATGATGCCCTCTCCCTGGTGCACCAGCTCGTCGAACGCTGCCTCGGGCACACTTGCCACCATCCGCGACAGATCTGAGGGCACGGAGACATCGACCGGCGCACCGGCGAGCACGAGCCGCCGCACCTTGTGCGGAAAACGGGCGGCATAGACCAGCGACAGCCACCCGCCCTGGCACAAGCCGATGAGATCGACCGGTGCGCCGATGTCATCGACGGCCACGTTGAGGTCGGCGAGATAGCTGTCGATCGAAAGATAGCGCATCTCTGATGTCGCCGAGCACCAGTCGGTGACATAGATGCGATCCATGCCGCCCTGTTGCAGGGCCTGCACCAGGCTATGGCCGGGCGCGAAATCGGCGACCAAGGCCTCGTGCAACGAAAAGGGGGCACAGATCAGAAGCGGCTGGCCCGTCGCCTTGCGTGAAAAATCCCGCAGCCGCATCGAGGCGAGCTGCAGCGCGATCACGTTCGGCGTGGACCAGGGGGGCGGCGTTTCGTTCTCCGGCTCGGACGGCGTGGGCTCGCGACCAGCGAACCAATGCAGATAGGCTTCCAGCGCCAATCGCGTGGCTGCCATTGGCCATAGCAGCGTCTGCACCGCCCAATCCGTGTCGGCGCTCGGCTTCTCTTGCGGTGGTCTGCTCTTTTCACTCAAGCTCACCCCCTTTGCTCGCCGGCGCCATGGTCGGACAGGCATCAGCGGAAGGTTTGACCTCGATCAAGCGTGGACAATATAGGACCAGCATATTAGCGCTGGCCAGAGCGGGTTAGCAGGGGAGTTGTCCATGCCCTATCCCTCGAATGCGGATCTGCCATTTCCGGTTCGCAGCCATTTGCCTCCGCATGCCCAGGACATCTATCGCGAAGCCTTCAACCATTCCTTTGCCGCGCATGCGGGCGACATCAGGCAAGAGGAGATCGCACACCGGACCGCCTGGGCGGCGGTGAAGCGATCCTATGAGAAGGTCGGCGATCATTGGATCCAGAGAATCTAGAACCTGAAGAGTTTTGTTCGAATTGCTCTAGCGCGAAACCAACGGCTGGCACGTGATCCGGTTTCGCGCACCACCGCAGATTTCCAAGCGGCCGGCGATGACCTCGGAGGTAATCGATTAGCTCACGCCAACATCCGATAGTCCGCAGCAGCCGATCCATTCGGCGACACGCGAAGGAGAGCAAGATGACCGACCACAAAACCATCGCAAGCCGCTATATTGAACTGTGGAACGAGCGCACGCCGAGCCGGCGCCGCGAGATACTGGCCGAGAACTGGACCACGGACGCACGCTATGTCGATCCGCTGATGAGCGGCGACGGCCATGAAGGCGTCGATGCGCTGATATCGGGCGTCCAGGAAAAATTTCCGGCCTTCAAATTCAAACTGATCGGCGAACCCAACGGTTTCGGCGATCATCTCCGCTTTTGCTGGGGCCTTGGTCCCCAAGGCGCCGACGGCCCGATCAAGGGCACGGACTTCGCGGTGCTGAAGGACGGCCGCATCAAGAGCATCACCGGCTTCCTCGACCAGGTGCCGCAGGGCGCGTGATATGATGCGGTGCATGGCGGTGTTGCCGACGCAACATCCGTCAGCCTCGCTGCCATGCACTGCCGAGAAGAAAGAATAGAGCGGAGCAAGTTTGCGTTACCGCTCGCGCGCTTGTGACGGCGATCTCGCTGTCGTGAGAAGTAACGCCTCACCTCCCACACCATTATCGCGCGCTGCGATGAAGCGGTTTTGCATCTCGCAAGGGTCGCTTTGCGCAGC
Organism: Bradyrhizobium sp. Leo78; assembly: GCF_059512425.1. Taxonomy (NCBI): domain Bacteria; kingdom Pseudomonadati; phylum Pseudomonadota; class Alphaproteobacteria; order Hyphomicrobiales; family Nitrobacteraceae; genus Bradyrhizobium; species Bradyrhizobium sp. Leo78. Next base: position 234,852 of record NZ_JCAMOT010000010.1, on the reverse strand, counting down.
GTCGATGTGACAGTTTCGGTGAAAAGCAATTTCAACGGAGGCATATCATGGAAGTTGATACTGACCGCCTGAACTCTTTCATGGGCAAGATGATTGGTGACATCGGCGCCGCGATGAACGCGTCGCTGATGCTGATCGGTGACAGGCTCGGCCTCTACAAGGCGTTGGCCGAGAAGGGACCGATGAACTCCGCAGAGCTGGCGGAAGCGACAGGCACCGCGGAGCGCTATGTGCGCGAGTGGCTGTCGGCGCAAGCCGCCTCGGGCTACGTCGAATACGACACCAAATCCGGAAAGTTCTCGATGCTGCCGGAACAGGCCATGGCGCTGGCCGACGACGAAAGCCCGGTTTTCCTGGGCGCGGTCGGCAACGTCGTAGCGGCGACATTCCTCGACGAGCAGAAGATTTCCGACGCCTTCAAGACCGGCAAGGGCGTCGGCTGGAACAAGCGCAGCGAATGCCTGTTCTGCGGAACGGCGCGCTTCTTTCGCACCGGCTACAAGCATCATTTGGTGCAGGAATGGCTGCCTTCGCTCGAGGGCGTCGTCGACAAATTGAAGCGGGGCGCGAAGGTCGCCGATGTCGGCTGCGGCCATGGCATATCGACCCGGCTGATGGCGGAAGCGTTTCCGAAATCCACATTCTTCGGGTTCGACTATCACGAGGGCTCGGTCCAGGTCGCGCGCGAGCTGGCGCGGGAGGCGGGACTGTCCGATCGCATGCACTTCGAGACCCACACCGCGAAGACTTTTCCTGCCAACAGCTACGATCTCGTGTGCTTCTTCGACTGCCTGCACGACATGGGCGACCCGGTCGGTGCGCTCAAGCATACCCGCAGCACCATGGCCAAGGACGGCACCTGCATGCTGGTCGAGCCCTTCGCCAACGACCGGCTGGAGGACAATCTCAATCCGATCGGGCGGGTCTACTATGCGGCCTCGACCATGGTCTGCACGCCGGCCTCCCTGGACCAGGAGGTCGGGCTCGCCTTGGGCGCGCAGGCTGGCGAGGCCAGGTTGCGCGAGATCGCCCGCGAAGCCGGCTTCACCCGGTTCCGGCGCGCCACCGAAACGCCGTTCAACCTGATCCTGGAAGCACGGCCGTAACACCTCGGCACTGGCAGCACGCAATGCCGCCGCGCGAAGTTTCTTCGCGTGGCGGCGGATGGACTTGACGCGGACGAGCGCTTGCGGGACTTGCTAGAGCATATGCGCGACCGCTGATCCGAGGACATCCGCCATGAGCACCTCCACGCCAAGCTCCCCCGTCGCGAACGAAGCCATCGATCTCTTGACGAAGCTGCGGGCTCTTCCGACCTTCGTCGCCGACGGCAGCTTGATCGCCCGCTCGCCGATCGACGGTCAGGTTATCGGGCGTCTCAAGCCTGGAAGCGATGATGACATGCGCGCGGCGATTGCTCGCGCGCGGAGTGCGTTCCTGGCATGGCGAACCGTTCCAGCCCCGCGCCGCGGCGAACTGGTGCGCCTGCTCGGCGAGGAATTGCGCGGTTCGAAAGACCTGCTCGGGCGGCTGGTGACGATCGAGGCCGGCAAGATCCTCTCCGAGGGACTCGGAGAGGTGCAGGAGATGATCGACATCTGCGACTTCGCCGTCGGGCTATCGCGCCAGCTTTATGGATTGACGATCGCGTCCGAACGCCCCGGTCATCGGATGATGGAGACCTGGCATCCGGCCGGCGTGTGCGGCATCATCACGGCGTTCAACTTTCCGGTTGCCGTGTGGTGCTGGAATGCAGCGCTTGCGCTGGTGTGCGGCAACGCCGTGGTGTGGAAGCCTTCGGAGAAAACGCCGCTGACCGCCTGCGCGGTGCAGGCGATCATTGAGCGTGCGCTCGCGCGTTTCGGCGATGCGCCGCAGGGTCTCGCCGAACTGGTGCAGGGCGACCGCACGATCGGCGAAGTCCTGGTCGATCACCCCGACGTCGCCATTCTGTCGGCCACCGGATCGACGCGCATGGGCAAGCAGGTCGGCCCGCGCGTCGCCGCGCGCTTTGGCCGGGCCATTCTCGAGCTCGGCGGCAACAACGCCGCGATCGTCACGCCCTCCGCCGATCAGGACCTCGCTCTGCGCAGCATCGCGTTCTCCGCGATGGGCACCGCCGGCCAGCGATGCACCTCGCTGCGCCGCCTGTTCGTGCACGAAAGCATCGCCGATGATTTCGTCTCGAGGCTCAGCCGCGTCTACCGTTCCGTCACCATCGGCGACCCGCGCGAGTCGCGCACTTTGGTCGGCCCGCTGATCGATGCAGCCGCCTTCGAGGCGATGGGCCGCGCGCTGGAGGAAGCAACCTCGCTCGGCGGCGAGGTGCATGGCGGCACCCGCGTGGATCATCAATCACAAGCCGCCTATTACGTTGCGCCTGCCCTGGTCGAGATGCCGGCCCAAACCGGCCCGGTGCCGCGCGAGACGTTCGCGCCAATCCTGTACGTGATGCGCTACCGCGATCTTGCCGAGGCGATCGCCAGCCACAATGCGGTGCCGCAGGGGCTCGCATCGTCGATCTTCACAACCGACATCCGCGAGGCCGAGACCTTCTTGTCCGCGGTCGGCTCGGATTGCGGCATCGCCAACGTCAATATCGGCCCGTCGGGCGCCGAAATCGGCGGCGCGTTCGGCGGCGAGAAGGAAACCGGCGGCGGCCGCGAATCCGGATCCGACGCCTGGCGCGGCTACATGCGGCGGGCCACCAACACCATCAACTATTCGCGCGAACTGCCGTTGGCGCAGGGCGTCAAATTCGATGTCGGGTGACGCGAGGGATTGGAGCGGGCGAAGGGAATCGAACCCTCGTATGCAGCTTGGGAAGCTGCCGTTCTACCATTGAACTACGCCCGCGGATCTCGCTTTGCGCACCTGATTAGCCGAGACTGGGGCTTTCGCCAAGCCGCCTCTGGCGTTCTCCTTAACGGAAAACGTCCAGATTCCGAGTGGGCTGCTTGGGGCGTTGCGCCGCGGCGGGCGCATCGCTAAGTCTTCAGGCATGATCCGAAGGCCGCTGTTGCAGCGTGAGCGCATTGCCGTGAACGAGTTCCGCTGCACCGCGGTGCCCGGCGAGAAACCGTTTGCCGAACAATATGATGCGCATTCGATTTCCTATGTCCGCAAGGGCAGCTTCGGCTGCCATTGCCGCGGCCGTTTCCATGAGCTGGTGACCGGCGCGATCCTGGTCGGCCATCCGGGCGACGAATATACCTGCACCCATGACCATGTCGGCGGCGACGAATGCCTGTCGTTCTACCTGCATCCGGAGCTGGTGCAGGCGATCGGCGACAGCCGCGCCGTCTGGCAGATCGGATCGGTGCCGCCGCTGCCGGAATTGATGGTGCTCGGCGAGCTCGCGCAAACGGCAGCAGATGGCAACAGCGACATCGGCCTTGACGAGGCCGGCCATCTCTTGGCCAACCGCTTCGTCGAGGTGGTGTCGGGGCGCGCGGCGAAGCCGGTGACAGCCGCCTTGCGCGATCGGCGCCGCGCGGTCGAGGCCGCACTGTGGATCGACGCGCATTCGCAGCAAGAAATCGGGCTGGATGATGCGGCGGATCAGGCCGGCATCAGCGCGTTCCATTTCCTCAGGCTGTTCTCGGACGTCCTCGGCGTGACGCCGCATCAATATCTCGTGCGCTCGCGGCTGCGCCACGCGGCGCGGCGGCTGGCCGACGACGACAGCCCGATCACCGATATCGCCTACGACGTCGGTTTCGGCGATCTCTCCAATTTCGTGCGCACGTTCCGCCGCGCCGCCGGCGTCTCGCCGCATGCGTTCCGAAAAGCATCGCGCGGCGACCGCAAGATTTTCCAAGAACGGCTGGCGCTGCACTAGCTAGCCTCCTCCAGTCCAGCGCGTCATCAGGCGCGCTTAAAGCACTGGAGAACGATCATGTATGACCATATCGGACTGCGCGTCGGCGATCTCGACGCCAGCGTGCGTTTCTATACCGCGGCGCTTGCCCCGCTCGGCTATGTCCTGTGCTCGCGCGATGACAGTGGCGCCGGCTTCGGCCCGAAGGGCGAGCCGGCGCTGTGGCTGCATCTGCACAAGGGCAAGAGCAATGGCGGCGCCCATGTCGCATTCCGCGCGCCGAACCACGACGCGATCAAGACATTCCACAGCGAAGGATTGAAAGCCGGCGGCCGCGACAACGGCGCAGCCGGCCATCGCAAGGATTACAGCCCGACCTATTACGCGGCGTTCCTGATCGACCCCGACGGCAACAATGTCGAGGCGGTGTGTGCGTAAGCAACCGCCATCTCCGCCGTCATTGCGAGCGGAGCGAAGCAATCCATGGTGCCACTTGCGGAGGCTTGGATTGCTTCGTCGCTTCGCTCCTCGCAATGACGAACTCCACATGCAAGAGGAATTCACCCATGGCTTCCATCCACAAGGAATTCATCATCGACGCGCATCCCGACCAGGTCTGGGATGCCTTACGCGATTTCGGCGCGCTGCATACGCGCCTGGTGCCGGGCTTCGTGCTCGACAGCAAGCTCGACGGCGATGCCCGCATCGTCACCTTCTCCAACGGCACGGTCGCGCGTGAACTGTTCGTCGACTGCGACGACGCGCGGCGACGGCTGGTCTATGCCGTCGTCAGCGAGCGGCTGAAGCAGCACAGCGCATCCATCCAGGTGTTCGCCGACGGCGGCTCCCGCAGCCGCGTGACATGGATCGCCGATGTGCTGCCGAACGAGATCGCGCCCTACATCTCCTCCCAGATGGATCTCGGCGTCAGTGCGATGCAGAACAAGCTCGGGCGAGAGGCGCCGTGATGAACCCGTGTCAGGACAGCGCGGGACTTACCTTCGCAATCGGCGCGCGCTTCGGCCCCCAGCGTGTCAGCACCACGCTTAAGCATGAGAGCACGCCGAGCACGACCATCGAGGCGGCTGCGAGCATGAAGAAGTTCTGCGCGGTCGCCTCATGCGTCGAGAGCCACCAGCCGCCGGCGGCGATGAACAGCAGACGCGCGGTCTGCGCCAGCACCGGGCCCAGCACCTTCGCCGCGCCTTGCGAGGAGAAAAACATCGACATCGCCAACCCGATGAAAGCGTACATCGGCGCCGCCGTCGACAGATATTGATGGCTGGCCAGGCGCACGGCGGGATCACCCGTGAAGAGGTTGACCCAGAGGTCGGGGAAGATGGCGAGGAAGGTGCCGATCGCACCGACCGAGACGAACGACACCGTGCCCGCGGTCCAGGCGATCCGCCGCGCCCGCGCAATACGGTCGGCGCCGACCGCCATGCCAATCATTGGCACTGAGGCGATGCCGGTCGCGAACGCGAGCGACGTCAGCATGAATTCGAGCCGCGCGCCGATGCCGTAACCGGCCAGGATCGCGGTGCCGAAATTCGCCAGCATGTGGGTGAAGATGCTGATGGTCAAAACCGACTGCAACGGCGAGAAGCAGGAGATGGCGCCGACCTTCAGGATGTCGATGAACATCGCCCACTGGATGCGCAATCCCCTGAGCTTCGGCACGACGCGGCCGCGGCCGGAGAACAGGTACCAGCCCATCACGGCAATGCTGATTGAATAGGCGATCAGCGAACCCGCCGCGACGCCGCGCATGCCGAATTGCGGGATGGGGCCGAGGCCAAGGCCCAGCGTGCCGCCCAGGATGATCTGCCACACCGCGGACGACAGGATCATGGTCGAGGGCAGCTTCATGTTGCCGGTGCCGCGGAGCACGCCCGCCATGGTGTTCATCAGCCACGGCAGCACGGCGCCGCCGAAGAAGATCTGGCTGTAAGCAATCGCCTGCGCCAGCACGTTGCCGCGGCCGCCGAGCAATTCCAGAAGATGCGGCCCGAAGATCAGCATGCCCAGCATGAAGACCAGCCCGAAGCTGATGCCGATCAGAAGCGCATGCGCCGCGAGCGTCGAGGCACGCTCGACCTCGCCGGCGCCGAGCGCCCGCGCGATCGCGGAGGCCACGCCGCCGCCCATGGCGCCGCCCGACATGGTCATGGTCAGGATCACGCAGGGAAACACCAGCGCCATCGCGGCCAGCGATTCGACGCCGAGCCGGCCGATATAGGAGGTCTCGGCGATCACCACGCAGGTGCCGGCCGAAAGCGCGATCACGTTGGGCCAGGCGAGCCACAACAGCGTGCGCAGGATCGGCCCGTCGAGCAGGCGGTTGCGCGCCGGGGCGGTCACCGGCGGTGGCAGCGGGCGCTCTTCCTCGTCGACAGGTATTTCGGCAACCGCAATATCGGGCATTTCCACTCCGACGCCCGCGGTCTGAATGCCGCGGCGCGGGTGCTTCCCTACCACGGCCGCGATCAATCCCACGTGCGCCCGGCGCAGGGGCCCCCTGCACGATTGTAGGTGGGTAGCCTTTCCCACCACACGAAATTCACGCCGAACGATAAGAACATTCGACCGCGCAACGGATTGTCCCTGCACCATCTTTAGGGAGCCCACCCATGCGCAGGAATCTGCTCGTGGCAATCTCGATCGGCGCGTTGGCGCTGTCGCTTTCCGCCTGCAATGACCCGGAGGACACCAAGACCGTCGCACAGAGCTACGGGGCCGCGCCGGCGCTGCCGCCGCCCGAACATTCGCTGATCCCGACCGTCGATATCGCCACGCCGAATCCGTGGCCCGCCGGCACCAAACCGATGGCCGCCAACGGAATGGCCGTCAACGCCTTCGCGACCGGGCTCGATCATCCGCGCACGGTCTACGTATTGCCGAATGGCGATGTGCTGGTGGCCGAAAGCAACGCACCGCCGAAGCCGGACGACGGCAAGGGCATCAAGGGCTTTATCTACAAGCAGGCGCAGAAATGGGCCGGCGCCGGCGTGCCGAGCGCCAACCGCATCACGCTGCTGCGCGACGCCGACGGGGACGGTGTCGCCGAAACCCGCAGCATTTTCCTGAAAGACCTGAATTCGCCCTTCGGCATGGTGCTGGTCGGCAATGATTTCTACGTCGCCGACTCCGATGCGATCATGCGCTTCCCGTATCACGAGGGAGATACCAAGATAGACGCGGCCGGCGTGAAGCTCACCGAGCTGCCCGCTGGCACCATCAATCATCACTGGACCAAGGACCTGACCGCGAGCCCCGACGGCAGCAAGCTCTATGCGACCGTCGGCTCCAACAGCAATGTCGGCGAGAACGGCTTGGAGGCCGAGGCCAATCGCGCCGCCGTGCTCGAAGTCGATCGCCAGAGCGGCGAGTGGCGTGTGTTCGCCTCCGGTCTGCGCAACCCGAACGGCCCATCATGGAATCCGCAGACCGGCGAGCTCTGGGTCACCGTCAACGAGCGCGACGAGCTCGGTAACGATCTGGTGCCCGACTACATGACCTCGGTGAAGGATGGCGGCTTCTACGGCTGGCCCTACAGCTATTTCGGCCAGCATGTCGACAGCCGCGTCGATCCGCAGCGGCCGGACCTGGTTGCAAAGGCGATCGTGCCGGACTATGCGCTCGGCGCGCATACCGCCTCGCTCGGGCTCACATTTAACACTGGGAATCTTTTTCCGCAGGACATGGCCGGCGGCGCCTTCATCGGCCAGCACGGCTCGTGGAATCGCAAGCCACGCTCCGGCTATAAGGTGATCTTCGTGCCGTTCGCGAATGGCAAGCCCGCAGGGCCGCCGCGGGATATCCTGACCGGCTTCCTCAACGACAAGGGCGAGGCCCAGGGCCGTCCCGTCGGCGTCCGCATTGCCAAGGACGGCGCGCTCCTCGTCGCCGACGACGTCGGCAACACGATCTGGCGCGTGACGCCGGCGACGCATTCGGCGGCGAAATAGCGATCGGATCGATCAGAGCTTCGGTTCTGATTGAATCAGAACCGAAGCTCTGGATTCCTGTTTTGACGCGTTTTCTTTACGCGAACCGGTGTCCACTTCGCTCGAAAACGCTCTGGCCAAGGTTCCCACTGTGGCTTTGCTGCACGCGAACGCAAACATTGCCCGCGGCCGTCGCATCCTCGCCCAAATGGCTTCTCGGTCTCGCCACGAATTCGGTTCACGAAGCATCGACCATACTTGGGGAGATGGTTATGCGGGCGACCAGACTATCTGCGCCGGTGGTGTCCACCGACGCCACGGCAGAGATCGCGCGGCTCCAGAATGAGCTGACCGGCTTCAATGACCGTATCACCGAACTCGAAAGACAACATCCCGAGGCCTCGAAGCTGGAAGCGCTGAGGGCGAGCGCGTTGCTGCTGGCCCGGCAAATCGATGAGCTGCGCTGTTCGAGCTCGACCGACCTGACCGAGCTGCTCGCAAAGTAGGTCGCACCCCGAAAGAAGACGGGGACGATTGCCGGCGAATTAGCCAGGCGCGCTGGTCAAGGGCTTCCATGCTGCGAGCGCCGCACGCGCAACGCGTTCAAGCTCTCGCCGCGTCGCGCCGTCGCGCGCCTGGATCGACATGCCCTGTTGCACGGTGACGTAGTATCGGGCGATCGCCGCGAGATCGGCGCTTGCCGATATCTCGCCTGATACCACGCCCTCCTGCAGGCGCTGCCGCAGATCCTCGACGTTTTTCGTGCGCATCGCCATCAGCTCGCGCCGCACCGTTTCGGACTGCTCGGTCGCATGCAGCGCCGATAGCACCACCAGGCACCCCGTCGGCCGGTTCCGTCGCGTGAACGCCCTCGCCGTCTGCATGAGATAGCTTTCCACCGCCTCAAAAGCAGTCGGCGCGCGGGCGATGCCATCCCAGATCTCAGGCCCCTCGGTGGCGCTATACAATTGCAGCGCGTGCCGGAACAGTTCTTCCTTGCAGCCGAAGGCCGCATAGAGGCTTGGCGAAGCAATCCCCATCGCCGTGGTGAGATCGGTCATCGACGCCCCTTCATAGCCCTTGACCCAAAACACCTCCATGGCGCGCGCGAGCGCCGCGTCCTTGTCGAAGCCCCTGGGGCGACCTCGTTCGACCATCCGTCCACCCGATTTCTGTGTTGTTCGATACATAATTAGCTTGACCGCCCGGCGCAACCAACCTATTTCTGTATCGATCAACACAGAAATGGAGATGGAACATGAGCGCATTGCAGGGAAAGCGGGCGTTGGTGACGGGCGCGAGCCGCGGGATTGGCGCCGCGATCGCAAGGCGGCTCGCCGCCGATGGCGCGAACGTTGCGATCACCTATGAACGTTCGGCCGACAAGGCGCAGGCGGTAGTCGCCGAGATCGAGCGTTTGGGCCGGCGCGGATTTGCGATCAAGGCCGACAGCGCCAATGCCGCTGCGGTCAAGGCGGCCGTGGATCAAGCCGCCGAGGCGCTCGGCGGTCTCGATATCCTCGTCAACAATGCCGGCATCTTCAGGGGCGGACCGATCGACGAACTCAGCCTCGAAGACATCGATGCGACGCTCGCGGTCAACGTCCGCGCTGTGGTGGTCGGATCCCAGGCGGCGGCAGCGCACATGGGCGAAGGCGGCCGCATCATCTCGATCGGCAGCAATCTGGCGACCCAGGTGCCCGGTCCCGGCATGAGCCTATACTCCATGAGCAAATCCGCGCTGATCGCCTGGACAAAGGGCCTGGCGCGCGATCTCGGCGGCCGCGGCATCACGGTCAACATCGTGCATCCGGGCTCGACCGACACCGACATGAATCCCGCCGAAGGCGAGCAGGCGGCCGCCCAGCGGGCCCGGATGGCGATCCCCCGCTACGGCAAGGCAGAGGACGTCGCAGCGCTGGTCGCATTCGTCGCTGGGCCGGAGGGGCGCTCGATCAACGGCACCGAGCTTACCATCGACGGCGGCGCCAACGCGTAGGCGGCCACCCCGCATCGCCAGCGGGTGACTGCAACGGGCCCTGATCGTATTTGCAAGGGCACCAATTGAGGCAAACGCCGCCGGGAGACTGCATTTCGAGCCCGGCGGCGGAGTTTTGTGAATTGCCGAACGCTCAGAGCGAGCTGATCGAAAGCTTCATAAAGGCGTCAAGCAACGACGGTATTTTGGTAGCCTCAAAATTGATTTCTTTTGCATATGGATGCTCGATGACCGACGAGAAAGTCGCCCGTCTGCGGGCCCATGACAGCAACATCAGCCGATACCGGCGGCTGCTGGGGACCAATCTTACGGATCTTGAACGTGGGTTTGTCGAAAGGCGGTTGAACGAGGAATGGTCAGCCGTGCAAAGCTTGGCCAATCCTCAAATTTCAACTTGTCGCTTCGACTGGAGCGGCCCGCCAATGTGATCGCGGCGGGCTCTCGCCAGGGCTTCGCTTTCGTCAGCCCCGGCGTCCGCCAGGGCTGACGGAGTTCGCCAAATTCCTCGACGGTCGTTTCCAAGACAGATTTTGCGCGGCTCCCCGGGCCCAAGGGAGCGCAGGTCGGCAGGCGCCCCGTCCGATGCCGTCATAATCTATCGCGCGCATCGACGGGACTTGAGAAACTGCTGCTATAAGAGCATCGCTGCCGCCACGGCCCGGTGGTCTATTGTGCCGGAGGGGAGTCCATGAAGCTCATCTATGCTGGCCTACTGTTGGCCGCAGTATCCTGCCAATGCGGCGAGTGCTGTTATGCCCAGCAGGGCTCGTTGGGCCGCGCCGATATAGACGGCTTCTATCAGCCTCCAGCGGAAGCCATCCCTTCTCTTCCGCAGCAACGGACGGCCCGCAAGCGGAAGGACGAAACGGCGCAAGGTTCGGCGTCAAAATCCACGAACTGGGAGGAAGAAGCAGCGCGCCAGCGGGCTGATGACGATCAGCTCAGGCGCAAACTGAATATCTGCCAGAACTGTGTTTCGCCGAACCAGAAAGGCAAGCCGGCAGGCTTTTAATCTGTGAAGCCCGTCCGACGTCGGTCCCCGGCCGCAACGGAAAGGGCCATGTCGCCGCTGGCGGCCAACCGGGCTAAAGTGCTCTGGTCAGCTTATCGCGAAGATGGGCATGCGCTCGCCGACACCGCGGAGCGTCATCACCTGAGGTTGGGGATCCACCCCGCGCGACGAAATGAGTCGGGCCGATTCCGGATCCTGCACCACCGCCTGGGTGGCGAAGATGCTGTCGCCTGTGGCCAAAGCCTGCACCCGCGATGCGATGTTCACCGTCTGGCCGAAGTAATCCTGCCGGTCGTTCAGGTTCACGGCAAGGCAGGGCCCCTCGTGAATCCCGATCTTCAGGATCAGTTCCTCCGCGCCCCGCCGGACATTCAGCGCTCGCATCGAATCGCGCATCTTGAGGGCGGCGGAGACGGCGCGGTGCGGCACCGGGAAGGTCGCCATTACGGCGTCACCGATGGTCTTGACCACGGCGCCGGATTCAGACGCCACGATTTCGTTCAGGATCTGGAAGTGCGAGCGCACCAGATCATAGGCGACGAGATCGCCGACCCGATCGTACAGGTCGGTCGACCCCTTCAGGTCCGTGAACAGGAACGTCAGGCTCATGATCTTGAGCCGCTGCTCGACGTCGAGGGTCTCCGTCCGATAGAGGTCGCGGAATGTCTGGTTCGTCAGCAATCGCTTGGCGGTAAGGAAGGGGCGCCGGCCGCCGATCAGCCGCTCCAGCTCCGGGCCCGTCACATAGACGCCGACCAGAATCCGGCGCTCCGTTCGGTTATCCAGCAGAAGACGCAATGGACCCGGAGACAGGGTGATGCGGCTGAGGCCGGTAGGGGCGTTCATGAAGATCATCGAGAGCTCGCGGCGTTCCGCCGTCGGTTCGCCTGAGGTCTCGATCAAATGGGCACTATGGGTCACCGGGTCGAAGACGATCACGGGCTGCGCCGGAAGTTGCAGAGCCAGAATCATCCGTTCGCCGGCGTGCAGCTCGATCGTCTCCAACACAGCCTTACTGGCGAGCTCGGCGAACGCGTCCGGCCTGGGGGAGACGACCCCCGTCCCGAAAAAGACCTGCCGGTGATAGTCCCAGAAGCCGAGTTCGTCCGGAGAGTGGGCGGCGATGCGGCGAATCCGTGGGCTGACCGTGAAGCTGACCTCCACCGTTTCGTCCAGCACCGGCTCGCTCGCCACCCCGCAGAAAGCGCAATGGTAGTCCTCCTTCTGCACGCTCCGCAACGTGGCGTTGGCGCCGAGGATGCCGCCGCAGCTCGGACATAGAATGTTCCAGGACATCTCGAACAGCCCAAGCCGCGATGCGTGCAGAAGGGCCGCGATGACCTTTTCCTCGTCCAGGCCGCTGCCGGCAGCGAAGGCCACGGCATTGAGCCGGGCGAGTTCCTCGTCACGGCCGTTCTGGACGAGATTATCGACGGCATCGACCACGACCGGGTCGGCCGAGCGGCGCAAGGCGTCGAACAGGGTGTCGCGATCCTGCATGTGCCGAGCATACCTCAAATGTCCGGCGACGACATCCGGCCGCTAGGGTCGAAGTGCGTCGATAGCGTGGGCTATGAGAATACCGACGCTCAATATAATCAGACATGAAATTACTGCATCAAACATGCCTTTAGGGGATGATCTCGTCCCTGATCAGTCAAAAGGATTCGACCGCAGGGGAACATTTCCGGCACTGTCGATGCGTCGAGGCCACAACCCGGCATCATGTGAGACCAAGCGAGCGCTACGCGGCCTCGAACACGATCAAAATTGTCGTTTCCCCTTCCGAAGGGTGGCGGCTACGACCGCGGTCGACAGGTTCTGATGGCTGACGGCGCCAAAGGCGCTCACCCGGAGAGCAATAGGTCAGTGCAATGGCAACAAGTCCATTGAAGGCGAGCCAAGCCGCAATGACCCCGAAACAGGTTACAGTGTAGTCCACCGACCACCCATCAAGCCGTCGCCCCCTGAGATAGGCCACGACGTCTTTGTGTCGTTATGGTGGTCACAAGGAATGTAATCTGTGATTCAGGCTAACCGTACCAAATGAGCAACAGGAGATTTCGCGATCACACCCTGAAATGCTTCGAGAGCTTCAGGCCCTGGGCCTGGTAGTTCGAGCCGATGCGCTGGCCGTACATCGCATCGGGCCGGGCCAGCATCTTCTCATAGACCAGGCGGCCGACGATCTGGCCGTGCTCGAGGATGAACGGCACCTCGCGCGAGCGCACTTCCAGCACGGCGCGGGCGCCCTGCCCGCCGGCGCCGGCATAGCCGAAGCCGGGATCGAAGAAGCCGGCATAGTGCACGCGGAATTCACCGACCAAGGGATCGAACGGCACCATCTCGGCGGCATAGTCCGGCGGCACCTGCACAGCTTCCTTCGAGGCGAGGATATAGAACTCGCCGGGATCGAGGATCAGGCTGCCGTCGGGGCGCGCGCGGATCGGCTCCCAGAAATCATCGACCGGATAACCACCGCGGCGATCGACATCGACTACGCCGGTGTGGCGCTTGGCGCGATAGCCGACGAAGCCGCCGGAATTCTCGCCCGAGAGATCAACCGAAACCGCGACGCCATTGGTGAGATCGGCATCGTCGATATCGACCAGGCGTTCGGCGTCATGTAGCGCATCGAGCTCGTTGGCGCTGAGGATGGCATCGCCGGTGCGGAAGCGCACCTGGGACAGCCGCGAGCCCTCGCGCACCAGGATCGGAAACGTCTTGGGGCTGATCTCGGCATAGAGCGGGCCGTGATAGCCGGCACCGATCATGTCGAAACGGCGCGTGCAGTCGGCGATCACGCGGGTGAAGACATCGAGCCGCCCGGTCGAACTCTTCGGGTTCGCAGCTGCGACGATCTCCGGCGGCAGAGCGAGGCTCTCGAGCAGCGGCACGATGTAGACGCAATTGGTCTCCAGCACCGCGTCGTCGGCGAGATCGATCTCGTGCAACTTGAGCTCGTCGATGCGCTCGGCAACGGTGGCGTCGGGACCGGGCAGAAAGCTCGCGCGCACGCGATAGGCGATGTCGCCGAGGCGAAGATCGAGGCTCGCGGGCTGGATCTGGCTCTCCACAAAGGGATAGACCGGCAGGATCAGGCCCGCGTCCGCCATCGCCGCGATCATGCGGTCGGGCAGGATCCCATTGGCATCGTCTTGCAGTACGAACGACACAGACGCGGTCCCTCAAGACGGCTTAGAGCCATAAAAGGCCCAAAAAATGGATTTTATCGGTTAGCCGATGCCCGCCTTGACGGAAAGGGCGGGAACGAATATCAGCATGACTTATCCCGTGGTGATTTGAGCCGGCCGGCTTGCAGCCACGTTAAATAAGTCGCTAAACAGGCCGGGGACCTCAGCGATCCCGGCCCTTCAGGCCGGTTTTTTTGTGACCATTTTCCCAAGGACGAAAATGGTCACGTTGGAGGTCCTAATGTCTGCAGCTACACGCTACCGCCCCGAAACCCGGCTGGTTCATTCCGGAACGCTACGCTCACAATTTGGCGAGACGTCCGAAGCAATATTCCTGACCCAAGGGTTCGTCTACGCCACGGCCGAGGAATGCGAGGCGCGATTCAAGGGCGAGGATCCCGGCTTCCTCTATTCGCGTTTCTCCAACCCCGACGTCTCGATGTTCGAGCGCCGCATGATCGAGCTCGAGGGCGCGGAAGCTGCGCGCGCGACCGCGACCGGCATGGCGGCGGTGACGACTGCGATCCTCGCGCCGCTGAAGGCCGGCGATCACGTGGTGGCCTCGAAAGCGATGTTCGGCTCATGCCGCTACGTCGTGGAGGACCTCTTGCCGCGCTACGGCATCCAGTCGACGCTGGTCGACGGGCTCGACCTCGACCAGTGGAAAAAGGCGATCCGGCCGAACACCAAGACCTGCTTCCTGGAGAGCCCGACCAATCCGACGCTCGACGTGCTCGACATCGGCGCGATTGCCGAGATCGCGCATCAAGGCGGCGCACGGCTGATCGTCGACAATGTGTTCGCCACTCCGATCTGGCAGAGCCCGCTGTCGCTCGGCGCCGACGTCGTGGTCTATTCCGCGACCAAGCATATCGACGGCCAGGGACGGTGCCTCGGCGGCATCATCCTCTCCTCCGAGGCGTTCATCACCGAGCATATCCATAACTTCCTGCGCCAGACCGGGCCGTCGATGTCGCCGTTCAATGCGTGGATACTGCTGAAGGGGCTGGAGACCTTGGCGGTGCGCGTCCGGGCGCAGACCGAGACGGCAGCGAAGATCGCGGATGTGCTCGCAAGCCATCCGAAGATCACGCGGCTCATCTATCCGGGCCGCGCCGATCATCCGCAGTCAGCCACCGTGAAGAAGCAGATGCGGTCGGGATCGACCCTGATCGGGTTCGAGGTGAAGGGCGGCAAGGCCGGCGCATTCCGCTGTCTCAACGGGCTCAAGATCTCGCGCATCTCCAACAATCTCGGCGATGCCAAGAGCCTCGTCACCCACCCCGCCACCACGACGCATCAGCGCCTGGGGCCGGACGCGCGCGCCGAGCTCGGCATCAGCGAAGGTTTTATTCGTTTCTCCGCCGGCCTCGAGCACGCCGACGATTTGATCGAGGATTTTGCCCAGGCGCTGGAGGCGGTGTGATTCAGGCGAATGGCGCGTGGCGAGTAGGGTCAGCCCTATTCGCCACTCTCCATTCGCTTTCAGCCTTACATCGGCCGATACGTCCGCACATCCGCCGGCACGTTGACGCCGAGCTTGATCTGACCGACCGACTTGATGATGTCGTCGCCAAGCAACTGGGCGAAACAGGCATAGCCCCAATCGTTCATGTGCAGGCCGTCGGCGATCACGAAGCTGTCGATCGGGATCGACTGTTTCTCGTGCCAGTCGCGCATCACTTCAAAACGCGGGAAGATGCTGACATGGCGGAGCTCGGCGATGTGGTTGAGCAGCCGGATCATCTTGTTGGCGCTAGCGGCACGCTCGGTGACGCGCGGCGAATATTGGGGATCGACCAGCACGACGTCGGCGCCGGCCGACTGGATGCGCGTCACGCCATCCTCGACCATTTTTTCGGTCTCGCCGGGGTCGAGATTGCGCAGCACGGCATTGGTGCCGACCTGCCAGATCACGAGGTCCGGGTGGGCGTCGATCACCTCGGTCTGCAGCCGCTGCATCATTTCCGGCGCGTCCTCGCCGCCCCGGCCGCGGTTGACGACGCGGATGTCGGCGCCGGGATACTGCCGGTGCAGTTGCGCCGCGAGCCGGTTTGGATAGGTGAATTCCGGCGCCGAAGAACCATAGCCCTGGGTCGAGGACGAGCCGAAGGCGATGATGGTGACCGGCTGGCCCGCGGCAAGCTTGCTCGCGACATGGGGCAGCGAGCCCATCGTTTTCGAGACGCCCTTCGGCGGCAGGCAGGGCACGCGACGGAAGATGTCGCTGGCCGACTTCGCGACCTCCTTCACCTTGTCGATCGCCTTGCCGGCGATGCCCTTCTGGGCATCAGCCTCGGCGGCGGCCGCAGCACCGGACGAAATGGCCGGCGTGGATGGTCCCGATTTGTCGGATGGGGGGCGGGATTTCGCGCCGTCAGTAAGCGCGGCATGCTGGTCACCTTGCGCAACTTGCGCGTGCAGCGGCGAGGTCACAAGCATGGACGCCATGACGGCGGCGGCCGCCACCAGGCATGTGCTTCGACAAAAAGGGCGGTAGGTCCTCATTAACGCTGGTTCCCTTTAGTTCTGCTGCGCCGGTCCGAGGTGGGCCGCGTCGATCACGAATTTCGACAGCGCACGGCCGAGACAGGCATGCACCCGCTTGGCCAATTCCACGCCGTGGGCGGAGCTGAACAGGTCGAAATCACCAGCATCGTTCCAGTGATGCATGATGGCGAAACGATCAAACAGCGGGACATCATGTTCGTGCGCCGACACCCGCATATTATCTAGGTATGGTGATCCGGAAATCATGCTTTCGGTGCGGGGGCTGTACTGAAGATTGACCAGAACCACGTCGGTTCCCGCCTGTTGCAATGCACCAATTCCCGCGTCCAGAGCGCTGCGAAAGTCGTCGGGATCGGTAGCTCGGATGGCATCGACGGTTCCCGTCTGCCAGATCACCAAAGTAGGCCTTTTTGCTTCTACCAGCTTAACAAGGGTGTCGGCTGTATCCCCCGTGGTTTTGGCGCCCTGCAGTTCTACGGACAGGTTAACGGTCGTGCTGGGCAGGCTTTCCTTCAGCGCCGCCTGCAACTTTGCCGGGTAGGCGCTGGCCTCGGAAGAGGGAATCGTGGAGGAGCGGCTACCGACCACCAGCACATTGAGGGGCTGGCCGCTTCGCACCGCCTCGGCAACCTTGCGCAACGAGCTTTCGGTGGCCAGCAGATTGGCCGGGACGTCGCAGATCTGCTCGGGATCGCCGGCGCGTGCCGGGGCCGCCGACAGATAAACGGCCAGCAATGTCAGGCCTAGCATAGTCCATAAGCCGGACTTCATACCGCCCCTCCCGCCAGGTCGGCATTGCCGCCGGCGCTCTTGTATCGCGCGGCACCTTTGTCGGCGGAGTGTTTGTACCACGAAATCACCCACGCCATGGCGCACATGATGACAATCCCGGTGACGCTGACCAGGAAGTGCATTCCGGCGCCGCCGGACACCTCGGCCAAGATGAAATGCCCGGCAAATGCCAGGAACACACCAAGGCAGAATATCTCAAGGGAGTGCTGGCCGCAGAGGATCAAAGGTCGCAGCCAAGGCGATTTCAGGCCCGGCCAATCCCGGGGCAGGACGCGGACGGTGATGGCCGCCAGCGCCAGGAAATGGGCAAAGCGCAACACGTCTAGATCGGTCTTGTTGATCGGATACATCCACTGCTCGATGCGGCGCGGCACGATGTGGCCGAGCTGCGGCAGATACCAGGACAGCGTGACCAGGAACGCCGCGAACAGATAGACAATGCAGATCCAGAGCGTGATCGGGGAGGCCAGGATGCGCGACATCCTTCTTGCGCCGCCGAGCGCGCACCAGGCGCCGAACACGAACAATAATTGCCAGGCGAACGGATTGAACGCCCAGACGCCGTTCGGATAGGCGCTGAGATAGAGGTCGAAATGCCAGGTCAAGACGTAGAGGCCGGCCGAGAGCGCCAGCGTCACGTCGGTCCGCCATTTCATCAGCCACAGGATCAAGGGTAGGAACAGCATTAGCACGATGTAGAGCGGCAGCACGTCCATGTTGACGGGACGGAAGCGCAACAGCAGCGCCTGGACGATGGTGACATCGGGCTGCTTGAGGAAATCCATGATCCCCATCTCTTCGGTGTAGAGCGGGTTCTCGAAGCGGGTGGCGACGTAGGAGATTTCCGCAAGAAAGATCGTGAACAGGAACACGTGGGCGACATAAATCTGCCAGACGCGGCGCAGGATGCGCGCGGTCGCCACCACGAAGCCGGCCTGAAGCATCGCACGGCCATAGACGAAGGCCGCGGTGTAGCCGGAGATGAAGATGAAAATCTCGGTCGCGTCGGAGAAGCCGTAATTGCGGATCGTGAGCCAGGTCAGAATGTTCGTCGGCAAATGGTCGATGAAGATCAGCCACAGCGCGAGCCCGCGGAACAAATCCAGCCGCAATTCGCGCTCGGAGGTCGCGGGCATCGTGATCGCGGGCGCGGCGGCGACCGCTGCGCTCGCGTCCTTGGCGTCGGCAAGCTGCGTTCCGGAAATTGGATCGGCAATCGACGTCATCGGGCACCATGACCGTGCGAAGTTTTGCGCCGCCCCGACTCAAAAGGATAATATCCGCCCGCCACTTGCGGACAAGATACGGGATTGACGCGGATGCTCGCGCCTTTAGAGCGGAACTATGGTCAAACGGGGATGAAAAACAGTAACCGCCCAACTTCGTCACCAAGTGCGACGATTGGTTCCGACGGACTTATTGGCTATGATGCGAGTTGAGGAGACTGGAAAAGTGTACCGCGCCGTCACCCGCGACATCGAAGTCACCGTCGAGCCGAACTTCCTGCCGGAACGTTCGTCGAGTGAAAACCGGCAATATTTCTGGTCCTACACCATCGTCATCACCAATTCCGGCACCGAGACGGTGCAACTGCGCACCCGATACTGGCTCATCACCGACGCCACCGGCCGCCAGCAGGAAGTGCGCGGCGAGGGCGTGGTCGGCGAGCAGCCGGTGCTCGCGCCGGGCGAGCGCTTCGAATACACTTCGGGCGTGCCGCTGCCGACCGAATCCGGCTTCATGAGCGGCCGCTACCAGATGGTGAGCGAAAGCGGCGAACGGTTCGAGATCGACGTGCCGACATTTTCGCTCGACAGCCCGGACGGGAAGAGGGTGCTGAATTGACGAGCGCTCGCGCTCGTCATCACCGGGCTTGACCCGGTGATTCATCTCTTCAAAAGAATTTTTCAGGCGAGATGGATGGCCGGGTCAAGCCCGGCCATGACACGCGGAGTTTAGCGCCCTACTCCACCCCGGCCTCTTCCGGCGTGAATTCGTACACCGACGAGCAGAACTCGCAGGTGACGACGACCCTGCCGTCCTTCACCATGTCGGCGCGGTCCTTCGCCGTAAAGCTTTTCAGCATCGAGGACACCGCCTCGCGCGAGCAGGAGCATTGCGCGCGCAGCGGCAGAGGCGTGAACACGCGCACGCCGCGCTCGTGGAACAGGCGGTACAATAGCCGCTCGCCCGACAGATCCGGATCGAGCAGTTCGACGTCCTCGACCGTTCCGATCAGCGACTGCCCCTCGACCCAGGCATCGTCTTCCGGAACCTCATGGGCGGCCGTTCCTTCGGGCGCATCGCCAGGATGCAGATCGGCCTGCCGCGCGCGCTCCGGCGCCTTCGGCAGGAACTGCAGCAGCATGCCGCCGGCGCGCCAGCGAACCTTGCCGCCGTCGCCGCCGCGCCATTCCTCGCCAACTGCAAGGCGCACGCGCGTCGGGATCTGCTCCGAGCGCAGGAAATACTCATGCGCTGCGTCCTCGAGGCTGCCGCCATGGAGCGCGACCAGGCCCTGATAGCGGCTCATGTCCGGCCCCTGGTCGATGGTCATCGCGAGATGGCCCTTGCCGAGCAGCGCGCCGGAGTCGAGCCCGTCCTGCAATCGCGTCGCATCGTAGCGCGCATAGGCGCGCAGCCGATCGGGCGCCTTGAAATCGACGATCAGGAACGAGACCGGGCCGTCGGTCCGGGTCTGCAGGATGAAACGGCCGTCGAACTTCAGGGATGAACCGAGCAGCGTCGTCAGCACGATCGCCTCGCCGAGCAATTTGCCGACAGCAGGCGGATAATCATGCTTGTGCAGGATGTCGTCGAGGGCGGGACCGAGCCGCGTCAGCCGCCCACGCAGATCGAGTGCATCGACCTCGAATGGCAGCACCGCGTCGTCGACCGGAACGGCCGATGGCGCCCGGGTCGGTGTTTCCGTGATCTTGATGTCGGGGGATTGTGAAACCATGGCGCTCTATCTGGGGTCTTGAGAGGCGAAACGAAAGGGGTTCACATCTATCGTTGTTAGCCGTCATCCCCGCGAAAGCAGGGATCCATAACCACCGATGTGAGCATTGTGAAAAGCTGGGGCCGCAGCTTGATGCAACAACTCACATCGGTGGTTATGGATCCCGGCTCGCGCTTCGCTTGGCCGGGACGACAGCTATCTTGGCGGCGCGCTTACGCGACCGCGTCAAAACACCAGGCCAGAATGCCCTTTTGCGCATGCAGGCGGTTCTCGGCCTCGTCGAACACCACCGATTGCGGACCGTCGATCACCTCGTCGGTGACTTCCTCGCCGCGATGCGCCGGCAGGCAATGCATGAACAAAGCATCGGGCTTCGCCAGCGACATCAGCTTGGCATTGACCTGATACGGTCGGAGCAGATTGTGCCGGTGCTCGCCGTCCTTGTCGCCCATCGACACCCAGGTGTCGGTGACGACGCAGTCGGCGCCGCGCACGGCCTCCTCTGGGTCGTTGCCGAGCACGATCGGCGCCTGGGTCGCCTTGATCCAGTCGCGCATCGCCTTGTTCGGCGCGAGCTGCGGCGGCGTCGCGATATTGAGGGCGAACTTGAAACGCTCGGCGGCATGCGCCCATGACGCCAGCACGTTGTTGTCGTCACCGGTCCACGCCACGGTCTTGCCCTCGATCGAACCGCGACGCTCCTCGAACGTCATCAGGTCGGCCATCACCTGGCAGGGATGCGAGCGGCGCGTCAGCCCGTTGATCACGGGGACGGTGGCATGCGCGGCGAGCTCCAAGAGCGCATCGTGGTTGAGGATGCGGATCATGATCGCATCGACATAGCGCGACAGTACGCGCGCGGTGTCGGCGATGGTCTCGCCACGGCCGAGCTGCATCTCGGCGCCGGTGAGCATGATCGATTCACCGCCAAGCTGGCGCATGCCGACGTCGAACGACACTCGCGTGCGGGTCGAAGGACGCTCGAAGATCATCGCCAGCGTCTTGCCTTCGAGCGGCTTCGTGGCCCGCTCATGCGCCTTCAGTCTCGCCTTCATGGCGGCGCCGGCGTCCAGCATGGCGCGCAGCTCGTTGAGCGACATTTCGTTGATGTCGAGGAAGTGACGGGGCGCCTTGCTCATCATCCCGCTGCCTTCTTCGACGGTCCGCTTGAGAGCGCGGTGCAGGCGCGCTCCAGACAACCGATGGCGTGCTCGATCTCGGCCTCGCTGACGATCAGCGGCGCGAGGAAGCGCACCACATTATCGCCGGCGCCGACTGTGAGCAGCTTCTGCTCGCGCAGGGCGTTGACGAGGTCGCCGGAGGGCACCACGGCCTTGACGCCGATCAGAAGCCCCTCGCCGCGCACGTCCGCGAGAATGGACGGATAGCGGTCAACCGCGGAGGCGAGCTTCTGCTTGAGCAGGAGCGACATCTTCTGCACCTGATCGAAGAAGCCGGGCTTCAGCATCACATCGAGCACGGCGCCGGCGGCCGCGACCGCGAGCGGATTGCCGCCGAAGGTCGAGCCATGCGAACCCGCCGTCATGCCGGACGCAGCTTCCGCGGTCGCAAGGAAGGCGCCGATCGGAAAGCCGCCGCCGAGCGCCTTGGCCAGCGACATCACGTCAGGGGTGACCCCGATGCGCTTGTAGGCGAAGAGATCGCCGGTGCGGCCCATGCCGGTCTGCACCTCGTCGAACGCGAGCAATAGGCCATGCTCGTCGCAGAGCTGGCGCAGCGCCTTGAAGAAGGCCGGCGGCGCGGAGCGCACGCCGCCTTCGCCCTGCACCGGCTCGATCAGGATGCCTGCGGTCTCTGGACCGATCGCGCGTTTCACCGCTTCGATATCGCCATGCGGCACCTGGTCGAAGCCGTCCATCGGCGGACCGAAGCCCTCGAGATATTTAGCGGCGCCGGTCGCGGCGAGTGTCGCGAGCGTGCGGCCATGGAAGGCGCCTTCGAAGGTGATGATGCGGTAGCGCTCCGGATGCCCCTTCGAGAAGTGATAGTGACGCACGACCTTGATCACGCCCTCCATCGCTTCCGCGCCGGAATTGCAGAAGAACACGAAGTCCGCAAAACTCTGCTCGCACAGCCGCGCGGCAAGCTTCTCGCCGTCCGGGCTCTTGAACAGGTTCGACATGTGCCAGAGCTTCGTCGCCTGTTCCTGCAGCGCCTTCACCAGATGCGGATGGGCATGGCCGAGCGCGTTCACCGCGACGCCGGAGGTGAAGTCGAGATAACGCTCGCCTTTGGTCGAGATCAGCCAACAGCCTTCGCCGCGTTCGAAGCCGAGATCGGCCCTGGCAAAAACGGGAAGCAGATGCGACGTGGCGCGGTCAGTCATGGCGATCACTGAAGGGTTCAGACAAGCCTTTCAGACAAGCCCCGGCGGCGTGCAGCGATGCAGACACGCGGCTGGAGCTCATCCAGCGAAAACAAAACGTGCCGCCTTTGCAGGGCGGCACGTGAAGGCATTCTATGCGCGCGGCGGGTGCTGTCAATCGCCACGAAGCCGCCAGGCTGCGCTGCAAAGTGCCGGTAATCCGCAGTTTTCCGGTGTGGTGGAAAAGCCCGATTGCAATCCCTAAATGTCGGAACATGTGGACGCATAGGCGCGGACTCTTGCGCCAGAGTCACGCCATATTGTAGCGTCTGGCCTGTCGGGTACGACATCTCGTGCGGCAGTTTTGATCCCTTAGAGTCCTTTGTGTGCGGCGTACACGTTCGGGTGCGGTTTTCGTGCCCGGCGAGCCTTAAGGGATTCTGCCCGCAGGGATTTTTGAGATTAGGCATCGCAGCGCTGTCCCAGGATCGGCCGGCGCAACGCGAAGGGAAAGATGCGATGACGGTATTGACCTGGTCCGACGAACGCGTCGAGCAGTTGAAAAAGCTCTGGGAAGGTGGCCTTTCGGCCAGCCAGATCGCTGCGGAACTGGGCAACGTGACCCGCAATGCGGTGATCGGCAAGGTGCACCGGCTCGGCCTCTCGGGCCGCGCCAAGAGTCCTGCTGCAGCCGCGCCGCGGCAGCGCAAGGCGCGTCCCGCACAGCCGATGATGCGCGTGGCACGTCCGGTCTCCCGCGGCAACACCGCGCTCGCCCACGCCTTCGAGGTGGAGGTGGAAGCGGACCCTATCGCCTACGACAATGTCGTACCGATGAGCCAGCGGCTGTCGCTGCTCGAATTGAACGAGGCCACCTGCCACTGGCCGGTCGGCGATCCCTCGAGCCCGGAATTCTTCTTCTGCGGCGGCAAGGCGCTTCCCGGCCTGCCCTATTGCGCGCACCACTCCCGCATCGCCTACCAGCCGGCGGCTGACCGCCGCCGTCCGACGGTCAAGCCGTCACAAGGCAAGTAAGCCGACGACGGATCGTAGCTCGGGTGGAGCGCAGCGCAACCCGGGAACGCTGTATCGGCAGGTCCAAATTTCCCCGGGTTACGCTTTGCTGCACCCGGGCTACGGATTGAGGTCGCCGGTTTACGACTGCTCGGCCTTCGCGAAGCGATCATCGAGCGCGTAGCCCGCGCCGCGGACGGTGCGGATCGGGTCCTGCTCGCGGCCGGGATTGAGCAATTTGCGCAGGCGGCCGATGTGAACGTCGACGGTGCGCTCGTCGATATAGATGTCGCGGCCCCAAACGCTGTCGAGCAGCTGCTCGCGGCTGAACACGCGGCCGGGATGCTCCAGGAAGAACTCCAGCAGGCGATATTCGGTCGGGCCGAGATCGATCGGGCGGCCCGAGCGCGCAACGCGGCGCTTCTCGCGGTCGAGTTCGATGTCGCCATAGGTGAGCACGGTGGCGAGCCGCTCCGGGCTTGCCCGGCGCAACAGGCCCTTCACCCGCGCGAGCAGTTCAGGCACCGAGAACGGCTTGACGATGTAGTCGTCGGCACCGGTCGCCAGCCCCCTCACGCGCTCGCTTTCCTCGCCGCGCGCGGTCAGCATGATGATCGGGAGCTGCTTGGTCTCCGGCCGCGCCCGCAGACGGCGGCACAGCTCGATGCCGGAGAGTCCCGGCAGCATCCAGTCGAGCACGACAAGGTCGGGAATACGTTCCTTGAGCCTTGTGTCCGCATCGTCTCCACGGGCGACCGTTTCGACATCATAGCCTTCTGCATCGAGATTGTAGCGCAACAGCGTCGTCAGCGCTTCTTCGTCTTCGACCACCAGAATGCGTGCGCTCATCGGCTTGGCTTCTCCTATAGCGGGATGACTCTCTGCTTGAATCGTCATCCCACTCTTCCTTTGATGTTTGAGCAGGATCTTGGCGGAAAGCCGGCGTCGACTTTCCGGATGTTGCTCTAGTTGCCCGGAACGGTCGTGGCGAACGTCGTCATATCCCCCTTCGGCCGCTTGTCGGTGATCTGCTGACCCTCGATCATGTAGAAGACCGTTTCCGCGATGTTGGTGGCGTGGTCGCCGATCCGCTCGATATTCTTGGCGCAGAACATCAGGTGGATGCAGAACGAGATGTTGCGCGGATCTTCCATCATGTAGGTGAGGAGCTCGCGGAACAGCGAGGTGCAGATCGCGTCCACCTCCTCGTCGCTCTTCCAGACGTTCATCGCCGCCGGCAGATCGTGCGCGGCATAGGCGTCGAGCACGGACTTGACCTGCGACAGCACGAGGTCGGTCATGTGCTCCAGGCCGCGGATCAACTTCAGCGGCTGGAAGTCGTTCTCCAGCGCGGCGACGCGCTTGCCCATGTTCTTGGCGAGGTCGCCGATCCGCTCGAGGTCGGTCGCCACCCGCATCGCGCCGACGATCTCGCGCAAGTCGACAGCCATCGGCTGGCGGCGGGCGATCGTCAGCACGGCGCGCTCCTCGATCACGCGCTGCAGGCTGTCGATCTCGATGTCGGAAGCGACGACACGCTTGCCGAGCGCGACGTCGCGGCGGATCAGCGCATCGACGGATTCGGTGATCATCCGTTCGACCAGCCCGCCCATCTCTGCGACCAGACGGGTCAGTTCCTGAAGATCGCTGTCGAATGCCTTGGCGGTATGTTCAGAAGCCATGATGTCCCTCCTCAACCAAACCGGCCGGTGATGTAGTCCTGGGTGCGTCGATCGCTCGGCGAGGTGAAGATCTTGCTGGTGTCGTCGAACTCGATCAGTTCGCCCAGATACATGAACGCAGTCTTGTCGGAGACGCGCGCCGCCTGCTGCATGTTATGCGTGACGATCGCGATCGTGTAGTCCTCCGACAATTCCTGGATCAACTCCTCGACCTTGGCGGTCGAGATCGGATCGAGCGCCGAGCAGGGCTCGTCGAACAGGATAACTTCGGGCCGCACCGCAACCGTGCGGGCGATGCAGAGGCGCTGCTGCTGGCCGCCGGAGAGGCTCAGGCCGGAGGCGTTGAGCTTGTCCTTGACCTCGTTCCACAGCGCACCGCCGCGCAGCGCTTTCTCGACGCGGCCGTCCATTTCAGATTTCGAAATCTTCTCGTAAAGGCGGATGCCGAAGGCGATGTTCTCATAGATCGTCATCGGGAACGGCGTCGGCTTCTGGAACACCATTCCGATCCGCGCCCGCAGCAGGTTGAGGTCGAGCTTGGGGTCGAGGATGTTGGTCTGGTCCAGCATCAACTGGCCGGTGGCGCGCTGGCCGGGATACAGGTCGTACATCCGGTTGAAGATCCGGAGCAGGGTCGACTTGCCGCAGCCGGACGGGCCGATAAAGGCGGTGACGCGGTTGGTGCCGAGCGTCAGGTTGATGTTCTTCAACGCATGGTGCTCGCCGTAATAGAAGTTGAGGCTGCGTGCAGTCACCTTTGGCGCCGCTTCCGGCAGCGACTTCTGGGGAATGGCCGCGCTCGGGCTGGTCGTCGATACGGACAGATCGGTCATTTTGCGCTCCTTTCGGCGCCGAGGATGCGCGCGCCGATGTTGAGCGCGAGCACGGTCAAGGTGATAAGCAAGGCCCCGCTCCAGGCGAGCTCCTTCCAATAGGCGTAGGGGCTCTGCACGAAGTTGTTGATGGTCACCGGCAGGTTCGCCATCGTCTTGGTCAGGTTCAGGCTGAAGAACTGATTGGACAGCGCGGTGAACAACAGCGGGGCGGTCTCACCGGCGACACGGGCGGTCGCCAGCAGCACGCCCGTGATCAGGCCGGAGCGCGCCGCGCGATAGGCGATCCGCTTGATCACCAGCGAGCGCGGAAGGCCAAGCGCGGAGGCCGCTTCGCGCAGCGGGTTGGGGACGAGCAGCAGCATGTCCTCCGTGGTGCGGAGCACGACCGGGATGACGATCACCGCCAGCGCCAGGCAGCCGGCCAGCGCGGAGAAGCCGCCCATCGGCACGACAACCGCGCCATAGATGAACAGGCCGATGATGATCGACGGCGCACTCAAGAGGATGTCGTTGATGAAGCGGATCACCGAGGTGAGCCGATCATGCTTGCCGTATTCGGCCAGATAGGTGCCCGCGAACAGGCCGAGCGGCGCGCCGATGCCGACACCGATCACAGTCATGATCACCGAGCCGACGATCGCGTTCAACAGGCCGCCATCGGTGGAGCCGGGCGGCGGGGTGTTCTTGGTGAAGACGTCGAGGCTGAGGCCGGCGAGACCGTTGTAGAACAGCGTGAACAGGATCAGCGCCAGCCAGGTCACCCCAAACGCGGCAGCGGCGATGCAAAGCCCGCGGATGATGATGTCGTTGCGGCGGCGTGCTTTGTAAATCGGGTTCATGTCAGTTCCCCGCCTTCCTTTCCAGACGCATCAGCATCAGTCGCGCGCAGGCAAGAACAATGAATGTCAGCACGAACAGCAAGAGGCCGAGCAGGATCAGGCCCGACTGGTGCAATCCGTCACTCTCGGCGAATTCGCTGGCGATCGCCGCGGAGATCGTGGTGCCCGGCGCAAAGATCGAGGAGGAGATGCGGAACGAATTGCCGATGATGAAGGTCACGGCCATGGTCTCGCCGAGGGCGCGGCCGAGCGCCAGCATGATGCCGCCGATGACGCCGACGCGGGTATAGGGGATCACGACGTTGCGGACGACTTCCCAGGTGGTGCAGCCGACCCCGTAGGCCGCCTCCTTGAGGACCGGCGGCACCGTCTTGAACACGTCGACCGAGATCGCCGTGATGAAGGGCAGCACCATGATCGCGAGGATCAGCGCGGCGTTGAACAGGCTGAGATAGGATGGCGGGCCTGCGAATATCGCGCCCAGCACCGGCACGCCGTCGAACAGGCGGATCATGAACGGCTGGAACGTATTGGCGAGGAACGGGCCTAGCACGAAGAAGCCCCACATGCCGTAAATGATCGAGGGGATGCCGGCGAGCAGTTCGATCGCGATGCCGATCGGGCGGCGCAGCCATTGTGGGCAGAGCTCGGTGAGGAAGATCGCAATGCCGATGCCAACTGGAATGGCAATCATCATCGCGATGACAGAGGTGATCAGCGTGCCGTAGATCGGCCCGAGCGCGCCGAGCACCGGCGGGTCTGCCGAAGGCGCCCAGCGCTGGGTCCACAGGAACGAGAAGCCGTATTCCTTCATTGCCGGCCACGCGCCGGCGATCAGCGAAAGGATGATACCGCCTAGGATCAGGAGCACCGAAATCGCGCAGGCGCGAGTGATCCAATAGAAGGTGATGTCACCGAGTTTGAAGGCGCTGAGGGCCCTGGCACGATCGTAAGGTCCGGAGGCTGCCATTACGTCGCTTTGAACGGCCATGTCTGCCACGCCAATCCCCTGTGTTTACTCGATCGCAACTTACTGCGCGACCCGTTCTGAACGTTTTCCCGCATCGTCGCAGGATGCACCCCGTCGGGCGTAGACCCGGAATCCACAGCTTCGGTTGCGAAGCGATGGATTCCGGTTTCTCGACGTTGTCGCGCCCGCAGACGACAGGGCGCGACGCTCGCTATGCGAGGCTCAGCTCTTGATGTCCGACGACCAGGTCTTTTCGATCAGCTTGACGACCGGCTCCGGCATCGGGATGTAGTCGAGCTCTTCGGCGGCCTTGCCGCCCTTCTCGAACGACCACTTGAAGAACTTGATGGCTTCGGCCGAGGCCGCCTTATCCGTCGGCTCCTTGTGCATCAGGATGAAGGTCGCCGCGGTGATCGGCCAGGACGCATCGCCCGGCTGGTCGGTCAGGATCACGTAGTAGCCCGGAGCCTTGGCCCAGTCCGCGTTGGAAGCAGCGGCCTGGAACGCAGCAATGGTCGGCTGCACGGTCTTGCCGGCCTTGTTGACCATCGCCGCATAGGTCAGCTTGTTCTGCTTGGCGTAGGCGTATTCGACATAGCCGATGGCGTTCTTGGTCTGGCTGATGTTGCCGGCAACACCCTCGTTGCCCTTGGCGCCAACGCCAACCGGCCACTCGACCGCGGTGCCCGAACCAACCTTGGACTTCCAGTCGGCATTCGACTTGGAGAGGAAGTCGGTGAAGTTGAAGGTGGTGCCCGAACCGTCGGAACGGCGGACCACGGTGATGGCGTCAGAGGGCAGCTTCAGCTTCGGATTGAGCTTGGCGATCGCCGCATCGTCCCACTTGGTGATCTTGCCGAGATAAATGTTGCCGAGCACCTCGCCCGACAGCACCAGTTCGCCCGGCTTGATGCCTTCGAGGTTCACGACCGGCACGATCGCGCCCATCACCATCGGCCACTGGACGAGTCCGTCCTTCTCGAGCTGCTCGGCCTTCAGCGGCGCATCGGTGGCACCGAAGGTCACGGTCTTGGCCTGGATCTGCTTGATGCCGGCGCCGGAGCCGATCGACTGGTAGTTCAGACCGTTGCCAGTCTCCTTCTTGTAGGCGTCCGCCCATTTGGAATAGATCGGGAACGGAAAGGTCGCGCCCGCGCCAGTGATATCGGCCGCAAAGGCCGACGTCGAAACGGCCACCAAGCCGGCAGCGACGATTGTCCTAAAGAAATTCATGGGGTGGTCTCCAATCCTGTGAGCGAAGCGCCGGATGCGCCCGATCGCGCTCACGCCGGTCCGTTTAGGAGCGGTCGATGCTCGTTTTACGAAGGTTGGATGACAGTTGGATGACACATTCAAGCAATTGAAAGTGCTTGATTTTATGCCGCCACAGGGGTCTTCACCTGGGGAAAACAGGCGGTAAAAGTGGCGCCGTTTTTCGGCACGCTTTCGATCAAAAGACGGCCGCGATGACGGTTAAGAATATGTTTCACCAAGGATAATCCAAGCCCGGTTCCGCCCTGGAGGCGGCTGTCGCCGACGTCGACCCGATAGAAGCGCTCGGTCAGCCGCGGCAGGTGTTCCGGGGCGATGCCGGGACCGAAATCCCGCACCAGGACCCGGATCTCCGGGGCGCCCTCGCCGGAGGCGGCCTCCTTCAGCGAGACGATCACCCGGCCGCCGGAGGCGCCGTATTTCAGGGCGTTCTCGATCAGGTTCTCGAACAGCCGCAACAGCTCCTCGCGGTCGCCTGCGATCATGACCGGCGCCTCGGGAAGCTGGATCTCGATCACGACCTGCCGCTCGCGCGCCAGCGGCTCCAGGCCGTCGGCGACCTGGCGGATGATCGGGATCAGGTCGACGCAGGTGTCGGGACGGACATGGGCCGAGAGCTCGACCCGCGACAACGACAACAGATCGTCGATCAGCCGCGCCATCCGCGTAGCCTGGGTATGCATGATGCCGAGGAAGCGCTCCCGCGCCCGCGGATCGTCCCTGGCCGGCCCCTGCAGGGTGTCGATGAAGCCCGACAGCGCCGCGAGCGGCGTCCGCAATTCGTGGCTGGCATTGGCGACGAAGTCGGCGCGCATTTCCTCGACCCGGCGCAGCGGCGTCAGGTCGTGGAAGGTCATCAGCATGCATTTGTCGGTGCCGCCGAACAGGGTCGGCACCGGCACCGGCGTGATCACCAATTCCATCCAGCGATCGACCGGGACATGGTCTAGATAGGTGGCGCGCCGCGGCTCGGTGGTGGCAATCGCCTCGCGCAGCGCGGTGATGATCTCCGGCGAGCGCAGCGCGAACTGGGCCAGCTCGTTCTTGCGCAGCGCCGGCGCCAACTGGGCCGCCGCGGCATTGAGGTGGATCACGCGGCCGGCACGGTCGAGCAGCACGGCCGGGTCCGGCATGCCGGCGACGACGGCGGCAACCGCCCCGTTCTCGACCGGGTTGACGCTGCGGGTGTCCTCGCGGGAGGCCGCCACGTCATGCAGGCGCCAGGGCACCAGCGCCGCGGCGGCGATGCAGAGGAACACCGCAAAGGCGCGGATCAGCGAGAGCTCATCGAGCGCGACCAGCACGCTGAGCGCCAGCCCCGCGGCAAGCAGGACAATGGCCGAGTGCCGCAGCCGGTCGGGCCACGGCGAGAAAAAGGAGGAAGAGGATTCGTGAAGGGCCATTGAGCCGGCTTCTTCCTGTTCAGGCGGCGGCGTCAGGCGCTGGTGTCTCCGCGCTCGCGGACATAAACGGCCTCATGCCGCGGTTTGGCGTCGGAGCCAGCTCCCAAATGGCGCAGGCGCTTGATTCGCGCTCCGAGGATAAGCTCCCGAAACGTCAGCAAGATTACAGATATGACAAAAGGTGAAATATAATAGAGCATCCGGAACAAAAGCATTCCGCCGAGCAGGTCCTCGCGGTCCATCTGCCAGAGGCCGACCAGCATGGCGGCGTCGAATACGCCAAGGCCGCCGGGCGAGTGGCTGGCAAAGCCCAGTAGCGTCGCCGAGACGAAGATCACGGCCACCACGACAAAGCCGAGATTGGGCTCGTCCGGCACCAGCACGTACATCGCCAAGGCGCAGAACCCGAGGTCGATGATGCCGATGCAGATCTGCAAGAGCGTCAGCGGGCCGCCCGGCAGCGTCACTGTCCAGGGCCCGCGCCCGACCACCCGCGGCTGGGTCCAGACCCAGACCACATAGGCCACCAGCGCGACGATGATGGTGAATGCCGCGACCCGATTGAGCCAGGGTGGAAGCTGATCGATCGAGGCGGCGGCTTCCGGATGATAGGCAATCCCGATGCCGAGCACGGCGGCATTGCCGAGCCAGAAGGTCAGCCCGGCCAGGAAGCAGATCTTGGCGACGTCGATCGCGTTCAGCCCCCAGGCCGAATAGATGCGGTAGCGTACCGCCCCGCCGGTGAAGACGCTGGCGCCGACATTGTGCCCGATCGAATAGGAGGTGAAGGCGGCGAGCGCATTGATGCGGTAGGGAACGTGGCTGTGGCCGATCGCGCGCACCGCGAACAGGTCGTAGAAGGTCAGCGTGAAATAGCCGGCCGCCACGAACAGCGCCGCCAGGGCGATCTGGCGCGGCTCGGTACTCTTGATAGCCTCGAGCACCTCGTTGGTGTCGATGCCGCGCAGCATGTGATAGAGCACGTAGCACGCGATCGCGATGACCGTGATGCTAATCGCAACGCCCAATTTGTGCAGGACCTGCTTCTGGCGCAGAAACGCGATCGCCCTGCGGATTGCTTCCAGCATCTAGACCTCGAATTGCGATCCTGCGACGACGGCTATCGGGCGAACCCCGCCGACGCTCCGCTGTTCCCTCCCGCCTGTCGTAGCGCGTTTCGGGTCGAAGTGGAATTCGTCTGGCGACGATAAAACGCGCATCTTCAACACATTAGGGGGAGTTCATGACAGCAGGTGCACAGTTTTGCTGCATTCTCTCCGATCCTACAAGGAGTTGACACGTAGGCGCGGGCCATGGCCAGCCCGGCACCGATGCGACCGAACGTCCCGGCAGCAGCCATCGGGAGCACGAAAACGCGCTTGGCGGCCGCAACTTGCCGCCTCACCCGACCACCTCATCGGGCCGGCTGGCTGCGCGACACCACCCAATCACGCAGCCACGATCCCACCAGGCATCCGGCGAGGTAGAGCGCGAACATGATCAGGAACAGGTCGAGCCAATAGCCGAACCGGCCGGGAACGATGTGGCCGAGCGCAAGGGCGATCAGGATCGCCGCGAGCAGCGCCAGCCATCGCGCCAGCTTTCGTGACACGCCTTCCCCGTGCTGCACCACCGATATCCAGCCCATCGCAAGGCCGATCAACAGCGCCGCGAGCAGCCAACCCCAGAAGAACGTCGCCAGATAGGCCATCACTTCACCACGAAATCGATGCGGCGGTTCTGCGCCTTGCCTTCTTCGCTGTCGTTGCCGGCAAGCGGCTGCGTAGCGCCGTAGCCGACCGCCTGGAAGCGGGTTGGCGGCAGGCCCGCTTTGACCAGATAGTCCATCACCGCCTCGGCGCGCCGTTCCGAGAGCGCCTGGTTGGCGCTCTCGTCGCCGTCGCTGTCGGTGTGACCGGCGATCTCGATCGTGGCATTCGGACAGCGCAGCGCGGTCTCGGTGAGGCGATCGAGCAGGCCCACGGAATCCGCGGAGATATCGGCCTTGCCCGATTCAAAGCGGATCCTCGCCTTCGACAGCAGCTCGGTGAAGAGCTGCTGGCACACGGTCGCATCCACCGGGGAGGCCGCCGGCTTCACCGAAATATCGGCCTTGTACTGCCAGCCTTGCGGAAAATCCCGGCCGAGCCCGGCGCGGATCTGGTTGGCGGCGGCGTCATAGAACGCATCGCCCGACAGCTTCACTTCGCGATCGGTCACCACGAGCGTGCCGGTCGACAGCCGCGACAAGGCGCCGAGCGCGGGCACCACGGCGTTCGCAAAGCCGGAAGGAGCGCCCAGGCTGGCCTTGAGGTTGTCGACGACCTTCTCCGAGAAGAACTTGCGCCCGGCGGCCGCGACGAGCGCGGCATGAGCGTTGTTGTCGGGCACATTGCCGGTGAGCGTCAGCGTCACCGCGACCGGATCCTTGTAGGCCTGGAAGATGTAGGGCGGCGCCTTGATGTCATTGGCTGCGACCGAATAGCCCTCCGGCAGATTCCGTAGCGCGGCCGCGATCGCTTCGCGCCCGCCGAGCTCGCGCGCCATGCCGGACAGGTTGACCTTGGTGTCGGTCAACGTGATCTTGCCATCCTTCAACTTGCCGATCTGGTCGAGCAGCAGCAGCGCCGCACTGTCGAAGCGCGGCGGCGCGCCGCGCGCGAGCGACATCTGGTCGGCGACTTCGACGCTGCCAAGCGTATTGCGGGCCGCTTCGAGCAGCTTGCCCTTGCTCGACGGTAACGGCGCACTGCCGGTGAGCGTCACCCGGACGACGTCGCGCTCGGCCGACCAGACAAATGGCTTTGCTTCGGGAACGAGCCGCGTCTCGTTATTGACGAGGCGCACGCCGGGCACTGCCTCGACGGAGGCCACCGCGCTCTGACGGCCCTCCTCCGAGAATGCCTCGGCGGCAAACGTCACGTCCCGCCCAGCGACCGCGATCCTGCGCTTGTCAAGGATGGTGTCCTTGAGCGCGGCGTTTGATCGCGCGGCGAGATCAGCCTCCACGGTTGCGGTCGTGGTCCAGGCCGCGATACCCCAACAGATGACCAGCGGAATCACGCCCGGCCACCACTTGCGACTCCACTTGAAAAGTTCGTGCATTCGGGGTCCTGGCTCCGGAACCAGAGAGAAAACAAACCCTTGGCTGACTGTCAAACCCGAAATACCGCGTCTGGCAAAGAGCCGCGTATAACCGGGCCGGCTAACCGTTTGTTCAGCGGTGGTTCGCTAATTTCGCGCCGCAATGCAACCGGCCGGCCGATGTCGCGGATGAAAAAACAGCTCAGAAAAACCGTTATCCGCGCCGGGCTCGAAGCGCTGTATTTCTCCGGAGCCCATTTCCTGCTGCGACCGATCTTCGCAGGCGTCGGGGCGGTTTTCATGCTGCACCATGTCCGGCCACGCCGCAACGATGAGTTCCAGCCGAACCATCATCTCGAGGTTGAACCGGAGTTCCTGCGCGCGATGCTGGAGCATCTGCGCTCGCTGGACATCGACATCGTCACCATGGACGAGATGCACCGGCGGATGACCGAGCGCGATTTCGCGCGGCGCTTTGCCTGCTTCACCTTCGACGACGGCTATCGCGATAACCGCGACCATGCCCTGCCTGTCATGCGCGAGTTCGACGCGCCGTTCATTGTCTACGCTGCCAGCGATTTCGCGGAAGGGACCGGCCGGCTGTGGTGGATCGCGCTGGAGCAGGTGGTCGCCAAGGCAGCCGCGATCGAGGCGCCGGTCGGCGGAGCGATGACGCCGATCGATACTTCGACGCCGGAGGCGAAACACACCGCCTTCGAGCAGTTGCACGACTGGTTGCGGAGCTTGCCGGGCGAGCAGGATGTCCAGCGCGAGGTTTCGGCGCTGTGCGCACGCCATGATGTCGACGAGACGACGATCGCGCGCAAGTTCTGCATGTCCTGGAACGAACTGAAGGAGTTCGCCAACGATCCGCTGGTGACAATCGGCGCACACACCATCACCCACTGCAATCTCGCCCGGCAGTCCGAGGACGTGGCGGCGTTCGAGATGACCGCCAGCCGGGAGCGGATCGAAGCGGCGCTGGCGCGGCCGGTGCTGCATTTCGCCTATCCCTATGGCGACAAGATCGCGGCCGGCCAACGCGAATTCGCGCTCGCCAGCGCCGCGGGCTTCAAGACCGCCGTGACGACGCGGCCGGGCATGATCTTCCCGGAAAGCGCCGACTACCTGACCGCCCTGCAGCGCGTCTCGCTGAACGGCAACTACCAGGACGCGCGCATCATCCCCGTCCTCACCTCCGGCGCCGCCACCGCCGTCTGGAACGGCTTCCGCCGCATCGACGCGGCGTAGCTTTTCTACCCTCGCTACGGCGCCCTTCCCTTCTCCCCTTGTGGGAGAAGGTGGCGTGGACGCAGTCCACGCCGGATGAGGGGTTGTCTCCACGGGCGCAGGTGTTCGTGGAGAGAACCCCTCACCCAAGCGAATTTGCCGTAGCGCCGGAGCCGCCCTCTCCCACAAGGGGCGAGGGCGCATCAACTTGCAGCCTTGAAGTTGTGATGATTGGCGAGCGAACAAAGCACGCGAGCTGCTCCGCGTTGCGGGTACTTCCTTGACTCGTCTCGATGCTCCTCTCACAACTTTCGGCAACGCAGTTTGGAGGAACGCATGTTCAAGGATCTGTTTTCACTCAAGGGCCGCATTGCGCTGGTGACGGGCGGCTCGCGCGGCATCGGCAGGATGATCGCCGCGGGCTTCCTCGCGCAAGGCGCGGCCAAGGTCTACATCACCGCGCGGAAAGCCGGGCCGTGCGAAGAGACGGCAAAGGAGCTTTCGGCCGAATATGGCGGCGAGTGCATCGCACTGCCGATCGACATCTCCAGTCTCGCCGGCATCGAGATGCTGGCTGCGGAGATCAAGAAGCGCGAGCCGAGGCTCGACATCCTCGTCAACAATGCCGGCGCGGCATGGGGCGCGGACTTCGACGAGTTTCCGGAAAGCGGCTGGGACAAGGTGATGACCCTCAACGTCAAGGCGCCGTTCTTCCTGACCAAGGCGCTGGCCGCACCGCTGCGCGCGGCCGCAAGCGCCGAGCGCCCAGCGAAGGTGATCAACATCGCCTCGATCGACGGCATCTTCGTCAACCCGCTGGAGACCTATTCCTATGCCGCAAGCAAGGCCGGCTTGATCCACCTGACGCGGCGGATGGCGGTGAAGCTGATCAAGGACCACGTCGTGGTCACGGCGATCGCGCCGGGACCTTTCAAATCGGACTTGAACCGCGCGGCGCGCGACAATGCCGATGAGGTCGCGACGAAGGTGCCGTCTGGCCGGATCGGCACCGACGAGGACATGGCGGGTGCTGCGATCTATCTCGCCTCCCGCGCCGGCGACTATGTGGTCGGCGCCACCATCACCGTGGACGGCGGCATCGTCTATGCGAATGCCGGAATCACGGGCAGCGGGTGGGATAGCTGAGGCTAAGATCGCGTTCGAGCTCGCGGCAGCGTCACTCGTATTCGTGGTCGGCGCGCGGCGCGTTGGGCAGTTCGCGATCGAGCGCCTCCCGGTATCGGAGGCAGCCTCGCAAGAATTTCGGCCATGGCGGGACGGCGACCTCCGGCGCAACCCGCTCGGGAAGCAGCCCCCACATGTCGGGATGATGCCAGCACAAATCGTGACCGGTGCTGTCCCGGTGCGCGCGGATACCTGCCCGCAAGCGTTTCACCTCCGCGACCAGTTGGTCGCGGTCCATCCCTTCAAGGTCATGGTCGGGGTCCATGCCGTCTTCTCCCCGAATGCCCGGTTTATGACTCGATCTTCACATACTCGAAATCGCCGGGCTTGTTGTCGATACCTACCTTTGGTGGTGAGATCCAGGAGGCGAATTTCCCGATCTCGGTGACGGGCTTCATCAGCGAAGCCACGAACTCGCCATCTTCGATGGTCGGCAACCATTCGTTCTTGCGTTTGTTCCAGGTGGCATCGTCGATCAGGATGCCCTCGGGCGTCGCCTCGACATCCTTGAACTCGCCGATGGCGCGGTGGAAGGCGACGTGCGGCACCGCGAGCTTGAAGTCGTAGCCTGATGTCGAGATCACCTTGTTCCAGCGCAGCATGCCCTTGACGCAGTCCTGGGTGTAGTCGTCGCGCAGGCGCATGTTGAGCGCGGTCAGCGCCGGTTCGTCGACCAGCTTGAGCTCGCCGTCGATCAGCTTCAGCACCGGATAGGTCGAGTTCTGGAGCTGGTGATCGTCCTCGATCGTCGTCTCCTTGTAACGGCCCTTGATACCGGCGTTGAAGGCGTTGGCAGCGTTGGTCGAGACTTCGGAGCCGAACAAATCGAGCGACAATGAATAGTGCAGGTTCAATTTCTTCTGGATGGTCGGCAGGTCGATCACCCCGAGCGCCCGCACCTTCGCGATATCGGTCGGGTCCTCGATGCCGGCCTCCCGCATCGCCTCGCAGGTCCGCTGCACGACGCGGCTGATGCCGGTCTCGCCGACGAACATGTGGTGCGCCTCTTCCGTCAGCATGAAGCGGCAGGTGCGCGACAGGGGGTCGAAGCCGGATTGCGCCAGCGAGTGCAACTGCATCTTGCCGTCGCGGTCGGTGAAATAGGTGAACATGAAGAAGGAGAGCCAATCCGGCGTCGCCTCGTTGAAAGCGCCCAGCATGCGCGGCGCATCGGCATCGCCCGAGCGGCGGCGCAACAAATCATCCGCCTCCTCGCGGCCGTCGCGGCCGAAATATTTCTGGAGCAGATAGACCATCGCCCAGAGATGGCGGCCCTCCTCGACATTGACCTGGAACAGGTTGCGCATGTCGTAGAGCGAGGGCGCGGTCTTGCCGAGATGGCGCTGCTGCTCGACGGAGGCCGGCTCGGTGTCGCCCTGGATCACGATCAGCCGGCGCAGCATGGCGCGGTGCTCGCCTGGCACTTCCTGCCAGGCCGGCTCGCCATAATGGGCGCCGAACGGCACCACGCGGTTCTCTTCCTGCGGCGCCAGCAGGATGCCCCAGCGATATTCGGGCATCTTGACGTAGTCGAACTTGGCCCAGCCACGCGGATCGAACGAATAGGCGGTGCGCAGATAGACCAGCGATTGCTGGAAGCCTTCCGGCCCCATGTCGCTCCACCAGTCCATGTAGCCGGGATGCCAGCCCTCCAGCGCCTTCAGGACCTGGCGATCCGCCGACAGGTTCACGTTGTTCGGAATCTTGGTCGAGTAGTCGACGTTCATGATGTTGACGTTCATGGCAGCCTCCTTGGGGCATATTCTTTCCGTCATGCCCGGGCTTGTCCCGGGCATCCACGCCCTACCCTCCCTCGACGAAGGAAGACGTGGATGGCCGGGACAAGCCCGGCCATGACGCGGCAAATCTTTAAACCCTCGTCATATCGAACTGCGCCTTCTGGCCGGTGCCGTAGCGGCGCAGCGCGCCCTCCTCGCCGACCGCGTTGGGGCGCTGGAAGATCCAGTTCTGCCACGCGGTCAAGCGCGCAAAGATTTTCGATTCCATGGTCTCGGGGCCGACGAAGCGCAGGTTGGCTTCCATGCCGGTGAGGCCGTCGGGGGAGAAGCTGGTGCGCTCCTCCAGGAACACGCGCACCTCGTCGTCCCAGTCGATGTCGTCGAGCGCGAAGGTGACGAGGCCGAGCCCTTCGGCCTCTTCCGCATCGAGCGCCTTGCCGATCGCGCCACGCGCCCGCTCAAGATCGGATGGGTCGGCCTGGAAGCGCGATTGCAGACGGGTGAGTCCGTGGCTCATCGGATAGGGGCCAAAATTCATCGCGGTGAGCTGGATCGCGGGCGGCGGACGGTTGTCGCCCTCGCGCGAGCCGATCAGCATGTAGGAGCGATCGGCGGCGAACACGAGTTCGGCGAGCGTGCCGACGAAGCAGGAGCCGGGCTCGACCAGCGTCACCAGCGTGCGCGAGGTGACGTCGATGCGCTTCAGCACGCGCTTCCAAATGTGCCTGATCTCGTTGACCAGCCAATGGGACTTATTGGCTTCCAGGAAATCGTCGTAAGCGACGACATGAGCGGGATCGCCGTGGCTCTTGAACACCAGCATCGCGATCCCGAGCTCATTGATGCGCAGATGCAGGATCGCGTCATCGAGCTCGCGCGCGACCTGCAGCGGCCAGAACGCCGCTCCTTGCGCGATCAGACCGTCGATATCGGACGGCGGCGCGGCCTCCGGCGCCTGGATCGAGATCGTGGCGATGCGTGCGGCGCGGTCGATATCGACGCTGACGAAGCCATAGCGGATGCTGTTCTCGTCGATCACGCGGTTGAGAGGCGAGAGCGTAATCCCCTTGCCGCTGCCGTTGCGCGTCGACTTGGCGGCGAATTCCTTGACGCGGTCGGCGAGCTTGCCTTCCAGCTTGCTGTTCGGCGCGATCTCGTCGACGAGGCGCCACTGCACGGCGCGCTTGCCCTTGATGCCTTCCTCGATGGTGCAGAAGAAGTCGGCATGGTCGCGGCGCACCTTGCGCTTGTCGACGACACGCGTCAGCCCGCCGGTGCCCGGCAGCACCGCGAGCAGCGGCACTTCCGGCAGCGCCACGGCGGCCGCGCCGTCGTCGGCGAGGATGATGTGGTCGGTCGCCAGCGCAAGCTCATAGCCGCCGCCGGCCGCGGTGCCGTTGACGACGGTGATGAAGCGCTGGCCGGAATTCTCCGAGGAATCCTCGATCCCGTTGCGGGTCTCGTTGGTGAATTTGCAGAAATTGACCTTGTGCGCGTGCGTCGAGCCCGCGAGCATGCGGATGTTGGCGCCGGCGCAGAACACGCGGTTCTTGCCCGAGCGCATCACCACGACCTTCACATCGGGATGCTCGAAGCGCAGCCGCTGCACGGCGTCGGCGAGTTCGATGTCAACGCCGAGGTCGTAGGAATTGAGCTTGAGCTGGCAGCCTTCGAACAGGCCGGCATTCTCGTCGACGTCCATGGTCAGGGTTGCGACCTCGCCGTCGACATCAAGCTTCCAATGCCGGTACCGGGACGGGTCGGTCTGAAAATCGATGTATTTCGCGCCGTTCGCGAGCACGCGATCCTCACCGGCCATGAGCCACCCTTGTGCGTTATTGGTTATCTGGATATGCACAATAATGCATGTTTTGGAATTGGTCTAGTCAAAAACGCGAGAACATGCACTTTGCTTCATGTTCCGGCACTCGGCCAATGGCCTAGGCCGCTTGCGGCTGGTCGGTCCGCAACGCCGCCTCGGCGAAATCCGCGATTGCGTTGAGCGTTGCCTCCGGCGCCTCGCGGTGCGGCGAATGTCCCGCGCCCGGAATGACCGTAACATCGACCGGGCAGTAGCACTCTTCCTTGGCGATCTCGGCCTGGCGCAGCGTCCCGTACTGGTCGGCCCCGCCCTGCAGGATCGCGATGGGTACGCGGACATAGGCGAGGTATTCGGAAATATCCCAGTCCCGGAATTTCGAATCGAGCCAGGCGCCGCTCCAGCCGTAGAAGGCGTTGTCGACATCCTTGTGCCAGCGCGCCAGCTTCTCCTTCAAGTTCGTACTCTCGTACATCGTCTTGATCTCCGCGATCGACTTCACCGAGATGTCCTCGACGATGAAATGCGGCGCGATCAATGCGATGCCCTGCAGGCGATGGTCCTGGTGCGAGCCGGCGTAGATCGCCGCGATCGACGCACCGTCGGAATGCCCGACCAGAAGCCCGCGGCGGAAGCCAATGGCATCCAACAGCTTGGGCAGCACCTCCTGCGCCTCGGCGTGCATATAGTCGAGCGGCCGCGGAAGCTTCACAGGGCTCGAGGCGCCATAGCCGGCGCGCGAATAGGCGAACACGCCGGCGCCGGTCGCTGCCTGCAGCTTCTCCGGAAAGTCACCCCACAGTCCGACCGAGCCCAGGCCTTCATGCAGCATCACGATGGTTGGTGCTGCGTCAGGAGCCGGACCGATCATGCGGTATTCGAGATCGGAGCCGTTGATGGTGAGGAAGCCGTTGGGTGCGAGCGTCATGCCACTACTTCTTCTCTTCGTCATGCCCGGGCTTGTCCCGGGCATCCACGTCCTTCGTGCCAATCGTCAAGACGTGGATGGCCGGGTCAGGCCCGGCCATGACGGCTAGCTACTCAATGCCGCAGCTTGAAGCGCTGGATCTTGCCTGTCGCGGTCTTGGGCAAGCTCTCAACCACCTCGATCCAGCGCGGATATTTCCACGGGCCGATCTTCTGCTTGACGTACTCCTTCAGCGTCTCGTGCAGGCCATCGGTGTTCGCGTCCGCGCGCAGCACCACAAAGGCCTTCGGCTTGAGCAATCCTTCCGGATCGGCTTCCGGCACGACGGCGGCTTCCAGCACGGCAGGATGGGTGATCAGCGCGCTCTCCACCTCGAAGGGCGAGACCCAGATGCCGGAGACCTTGAACATGTCGTCGCTGCGGCCGCAGAAGGTGTAGCGGCCCTCGGCATCGCGGATGTATTTGTCGCCGGTGCGGGTCCAGTGACCCTCGAAGGTCTGCCGGCTCTTGCTGCGCTGGTTCCAGTAGCCCTCGCCGGCGGAAGGCGCATCGATCAGGAGTTCGCCGACTTCACCATCCGGCACATCGGCGCCTGACTCGTTGACGAGGCGCACCTTGTAGCCGGGGACGGGACGGCCGGATGAGCCATACTTGATGTCGCCCGGCGCATTCGACAGGAAGATGTGCAAGAGCTCGGTCGAGCCGACGCCGTCAAGGATATCGACGCCGAAACGCGCCTTCCAGGCATTGCCAACGGATTCCGGCAGCGCCTCGCCGGCGGAGGTGCAGATGCGCAGCCGCTTGCCCGCGGGCATCGTCTTCGACGCTTCATCGTGCAGCATCGACGCGAACAGCGTCGGCACGCCGTAGAAGATGGTCGGGTGATATTTGTTCATGAGCGCGAACATCACCGCAGGCGTCGGCCGCTCCGAGTTGAGGATGGTGGTGGCGCCGACCGACATCGGGAAGGTGAGCGCGTTGCCGAGGCCGTAAGCAAAGAACAGCTTTGCCGCCGAGAGCCCGACGTCGTTCTCCTGGATGCCGAGCACCTGCCTGGCGTAGGTCTCGGCCGTCGCGGCGAGATTGGAATGCAGGTGGCGCACGCCCTTGGGCATGCCGGTCGATCCTGACGAATAGAGCCAGAACGCCGGCTCGTCCGGATGGGTCGCGGCGGTTCTGAAGTCATCGCCCTCGCGCGCCAGCTCGTCGGAAAACGTCTTGTGGCCGTGCGCATCCTTGCCGGAGACCACGACATGCTCGAGGTCAGGCATCCGCCCGACGATGTCCTTCACCATCGGCAGCAGCGCTTCGGAGATGAACAGCACCCGCGCGCGGCAGTCGGCGAGCACATAGGCATATTGATCCGCGGTGAGCAGCGTATTCAGCGGCACCGGCACCACACCGGCGCGGATCGCGCCCAAGAACACGATCGGAAAATCGACCGTGTCGAGCATGATCATCGCCACCCGCTCCTCGCGGTGGACGCCGAGACGGCGCAGCAGGTTGGCAAGGCGACGCGTCTGTCGCTGCAGCTCGCCATAGGTGAGTTGCGAGACGGTGTCGTCGAAGACGAGCTTGTCGCCGCGGCCCTCGTCGACATTGCGGTCCAACAGCCAAGTCACCGCGTTGTAGGAGGTGCCGCTCATGCCCTGCTCCGTACGCCTACGCGCGCCACGACGTCTCTCCCCAGATTTTAAGAATTATAATTCATAGAAAGCCACTGGAGCGGCTTGCTGTCAATCCTCGTCGGCACTATCCTTCCTGCGACTCCTTTGCGGGGGGACATGACAGACCAAGGCGATCCTGAAACCGATTTCCTAGAACAGCTCGGCCGGCGCGTGCGCACGATGCGCGCGCTGCGCGGCATGTCGCGGAAAGTGCTCGCCAAGGTTTCGGGAATTTCGGAGCGCTATATCGCGCAGCTCGAAAGCGGCAAGGGCAATGTCTCGATCGTGCTGCTGCGCCGGGTGTCGCACGCGATGGGCGCGCATCTGCAAGACCTGATCCCTTCCGCTGAGCCGGCGCCGGACTGGGCCGTGATCCGCGACCTCCTGCGCAAGGCAACGCCGGAGCAGATCGCGCATGCCAAGGACATCCTCGCCGGCGGCAGCGCATCCACGCCGCGGCGGTCCTCATTCTCTGGCATCGCGCTGATCGGGCTGCGCGGCGCCGGCAAGTCCACGCTCGGCAGGATGCTGGCGAAACGAATCGGCTGGAGCTTTGTCGAGCTCAACAAGGAGGTCGAGCGCGAGAACGGCCTCTCCGTCGCCGAGATCATCGCGCTTTACGGCCAGGAAGGTTTCCGGCGCATGGAGCAGGCCGCGCTGAAGCAATTGCTCGCGCGGAACGAACTGATGGTGCTCGCCACCGGCGGCGGCATCGTCTCCGAGCCGTTGACCTTCGACCTGATCCTGTCGTCGTTCTACACGATCTGGCTGAAGGCCGAGCCGGAGGAACACATGGCGCGAGTGCGCCGGCAAGGTGATCTGCGGCCGATGGCCGACGATCGCTCGGCGATGGCCGAGCTGCGCAATATCCTGCTCAGCCGCGAGCCGCTTTATTCCCGTGCAACGGCCGTGGTCGATACGGCCGGCCTTTCCGTCGATGCCGCAGCCGCGCGGCTGATCGAAGCAGTGACGCCGGTGCTACAGAACAAGGCGCGCAGTTTTGGATTGCGCAGCGTGGCGATGTAGTTACGCCAACCACGCAACTCCCCGTCGTCCCGGGCTTGACCCGGGACCCATAACCACAGGCCTTTGTTGTATGCTCCGCTGCAACTGCTTGCTCGCGCCACAACCTCTCCCTGTGGTTATGGGTCCCCGCCTTCGCGGGGACGACAGTCGTAGAATGGAAAGAGCGAAGCGCAACCCGGGCTACACGCTTCAGAGCAACCTGCCTTTCACATCCTCCGCTCCCTCGCGCAGCAGCGGCAGGAAGCGTTCGATCAACTCTTCCGTCGGCACGCGGTCGACATGGGCGCCCATGTTGATGGCGGCAACAATAGTGTCGTCGTAGCGGCGCACCGGCACCGAAATCGAGCGGAAATGCGGCTCGGCTTCGCGGTCGACCAGTGAATAGCCCTTTTGCCGATCGGCGATGATGGCGGCGAGCAGCCGCTTCGGGTCGGTCACCGTCTGCGGCGTCAGCGCCTCGCGGCGCATCGCCTTCAACCGCATTGCCAGTTCTTCATCGCGGAGCCGGCCGAGCATGGCGCGGCCGACCGAGGTGCAGAAGGCCGGCAGGCGATAGCCGATATCGAGACCGCTGGAGAACATCCGCGCCGGGCTGCCGCGCGCGACGAACACCACCTCGTCGCCATCGAGCAAGGCCAGCGAACTGATCTCCTGCGCCGCGCTCGCGATACGATCGAGCACCGGCTGCAGCACCGCGATCACCTGGTTCGAGCGCAGGTACGATCCTGCGAGCGTCAGCACATGCGCCGTGAGCGTGAACAGCTTGCCATCGGTTGCGACGAACCCGCCGCGCTCCAGTGTGAACAGGATGCGCCGCGCGGTGGCGCGCGGCAGGTCGGCGGCACGCGCCAGATCGCTCAGCGTCGCAGGGCCGGTGATGGTGCCGAAGATCTGGAGCAGCCGCAGCCCACGGTCGAGGCTTTCGACGAAATCGGTGGCGCGCTCCTCGCGATCTTCACGCTTCAGCTTCGGCATAGGCCCGCCCCTGGCGGCGCGGATCAAAAATTGGGCTTGCCGCCGTATTGAGCCATGGCATAATTCGCCCATTCGTTCAATAGGCGAACAAATCCAGATACCCGGGAAGGAACGCCGCCATGATGAGCCAGGAGCAGAACGACCTGATCACCCGCACCGGGCCGAAGGATCCGTGCGGGAAATTGATGCGGATGTACTGGCAGCCGGCGGCGCTGGTGGACGAACTCGAGGGGCCGCGGCCGGTGCGTCCGGTCAGGCTGCTTGGCGAGAACCTCGTACTGTTTCGCGACGAGAACGGCCGCTACGGCCTGATCGACCGCCACTGCGCGCATCGCGGCGCCGATCTCGCCTTCGGGCGGCTCGAACATGGCGGGCTGCGCTGCGCCTTCCACGGCTGGCTGTTCGACGTCACCGGTCAATGCCTGGAGACGCCGGCCGAGCCGAAGAACTCGCAGCTCTGCAAAGGCATCCGGCAGCGCTCCTATCCCGTGGTCGAGAAGAGCGGCATCCTCTGGGCCTGGCTCGGCGAAGGCACCCCGCCCGCCTTTCCGGAGATCGACTGCTTCGTGGCGCCCGGCAGCCACACCTTCGCCTTCAAGGGTCACATGAACTGCAACTGGCTGCAGGCGCTCGAAGTCGGCATCGATCCCTCGCACGCCTCCTACCTGCACCGC
Organism: Bradyrhizobium sp. Leo78; assembly: GCF_059512425.1. Taxonomy (NCBI): domain Bacteria; kingdom Pseudomonadati; phylum Pseudomonadota; class Alphaproteobacteria; order Hyphomicrobiales; family Nitrobacteraceae; genus Bradyrhizobium; species Bradyrhizobium sp. Leo78. The sequence continues at coordinate 189,946 of NZ_JCAMOT010000010.1, read as the reverse complement.
TTCTTCGAGGACGAGGACACCTCGACCGCATACGGCAAGCAGTTCCGCGGCGCGTCCGCGGGATCCGAGATGCCGATGACCAGGATCCTGCGCGAATATGACCGGCCCATCATCAATGTCGAGCACACCGAATATGGGCTGCGGCTGATCGCGCTGCGCGAACTGGACGAAGCGCGTACCCATGTGCGGGTGACCAACCAACTCTTCCCGCACGGCTTCGTCATTCCGATGAGCACGGAGATGACGATTACGCAGTGGCATGTGCCTGTCGATGACGAGAACTGCTACTGGTACGCGGTCTTCACCAGCTACACGGCACCGGTCGACAAGAAGAAGATGCGCGACCAGCGGCTCGAACTTTACGAGCTGCCTGACTACATCTCGCGGAAGAACAGGTCGAACGATTACGGCTTCGATCCGCACGAGCAGATGACGGCGACCTATACCGGCATGGGCAACGACATCAACGTCCACGACCAATGGGCGGTGGAATCGATGGGCCCGATCCAGGACCGCACCAAGGAGCATCTCGGCCAGAGCGACAAGGCGATCGTGCAGTATCGCCGACTGCTGCGGCAGGAAATCGAAAAGGTGTCCGGCGGCGAGAAGCCGATGCTGTTCCTGGACGAGGCGACATCCCGCAGCATCCAGGGTCCCGCGACCATGGACGGCATCGGGCCGACCCAGGGTTGGGAGCTTTACTGGATGGAAGTCGACGTCAAGCGGCGCCGCGGCGCGCCGTGGGCCGCGCCGGTGCCGAGCGAGATCGCCGGCAAGGTGCGGCATCTCTCGGCGGCCGAGTGATGCTGCTTTCCCCGTCATTGCGAGCGAAGCGAAGCAATCCATCCATCCACACGCGCGGAGGCAATGGATTGCTTCGCTGCGCTCGCAATGACGATCAATGCAAAGGAACAGCGCGTTGAGCTTTGTCCAGCGTCACGGCCTGTGGTCGGATGAGCAAAAGGCGGCGGCGGCGCGCGTCCGCCGCATCGTCGAAGAGAAGAACCTCGAAGTTGTCAGGCTGTCGTTTCCGGACCAGCACGGCATCCTGCGCGGCAAGACGCTGATCGCGAGCGAAGCAGTGCGCGCGCTGGAAAGCGGCTGCTCCATCACCACGACCATGCTGGCGAAGGACACTTCGCACAAGACGGTGTTTCCCGTATTCACCGCCGGCGGCGGCTTCGGCATGAAGGAGATGGAAGGCGCCGCCGACGTGTTGATGGTGGCCGACCCCACTACGTTCCGGATACTGCCATGGGCGCCCACGACGGGCTGGCTGCTCTGCGACATCTATTTCAATGACGGCCGGCCGGTGCCGTTCGCGACGCGCAATCTCTATCGCAGGGTGCTCGAGCAGCTCGGCGCGCGCGGCTATGACTTCGTTGCCGGCCTCGAGGTCGAATTCCACCTCTTCAAGCTCGACGACGCGCATATGGCGCCGGAGGATTCCGGTCAGCCGGGCCGGCCGCCCTCGGTGAGCCTGCTCTCGCACGGCTATCAGTATTTGACCGAGCAGCGCTACGACCAGATGGAGCCGGCGCTGGAGATCATCCGCCGCGACGTCCTTGCGCTCGGCCTGCCGCTGCGCTCGGTCGAGGTCGAGTTCGGCCCGAGCCAGTGCGAGTTCACGTTCCAGCCGACCGCAGGCATCGAGCCCGCCGACACCATGGTGCTGTTCCGCGCCGCCGTGAAACAGATCGCGCGGCGGCATGGCTATCACGCGACCTTCATGTGCCGCCCGAAGCTGCCGAACGTGTTTGCGTCGGGCTGGCACCTGCATCAGTCGCTGGTGTCGCGCACAAGCGGCGAGAATGCACTCATGGCGAGGGAGCCCGACCAGGCCTTGAGCCCGTTCGGGTCCTGCTATCTCGCCGGGCTGTTGGAGCATGCCCGCGCCTCCACCGTGTTCACGACGCCGACCATCAACGGCTACAAGCGCTACCGCTCCTACTCATTGGCGCCGGATCGCGCGATCTGGGGTCGCGACAATCGCGGCGTCATGATCCGCGTGCTCGGCGGCGCGGGCGATCCCGCGACGCGGCTGGAGAACCGGATCGGGGAGCCGGCCGCCAATCCCTATCTCTACATGGCCTCGCAGATCCTGTCGGGGCTGGACGGCATCGACCGCAAGCTCGATCCGGGGCCATCGGCCGACACTCCGTACGAAACCAAGGCGGCGCTATTGCCAAAGAGCCTGCGTGAGGCGGTGTTCGCACTGAGCGACGATCCGTTCTTCCGTGAGGCGCTGGGCGCGGAGTTCGTCGATTACTACGTGCACATCAAGAACGCCGAGATCGAGCGCTTCCAGGCCGAAGTCTCCGACTGGGAGCATCGCGAATATTTCGAGATGTTCTGAGGGGACGGACGCCGCGAACAAGGACAGTAGACCTCACCAAATGACGGCGATATTCCTCACACGCGCGTGAATCGGTTTCGTGCATTGTCGCCCGACGAAATCCACTATGGCCGCAACGAAACCATTTTGCCAAGCCACGAAAATCTCCTGAAAGAATAAGGGGTCAACCTACCCCTCCATGATCAACAGCGGAGTTCGATCATGTTGGCATATTTCTTCAACATCATTTACCGCTTCGCCTGCCGCGCCAGCCTTGCGCAAATGGGACGGCACCATCTGGGCCGCTGACATCAAAGCATTTATGTGCGCCCGTCCGGCGTATCAGACCACGGCGTTTTGCTTGATGACCTCACGGTAGAATGAAGCGCTCAATTTCGGGGTACGGCGTTGCGTCTTGAAGTCGACGTGGTAGAGCCCGAACCTTTTCTGATAGCCATCCGCCCATTCAAAATTATCGATCAGGCTCCAGTGGAAGTACCCGGCCACGGGCACTCCCTGTGACGTCGCGCGCTGGAGCTGCTGCAAATAGTTGCGCAGATACATCACCCGATCGAGGTCGTAGACGTTGCCGTCCGCTGCAGGTTGGTCCGACGACGACGTCCCGTTCTCGGTGATATAGATCGACCGCACGCCCCACAGCTTTGCCGCGTGACGCGGCGCCCAGTACATCGCCTCGGGGCCGAACCGGAGCCAATCCGCATCCATGTGCGGGAACGATGCGGGAAACGGCGCCAAGGCGAAGCCGCGTTCGTTGTCGGCCGCCAGCACGTAATGGTCGGGCTTGTAGATGTTCAGCCCCAAGAAATCGATCGGCGACGAGATGATGCGGAGATCTTCGGTCGTGTATTTTGGGGCGTCCTTTCCGGCCTGAGCCAGAAAGCCGTCGATGTACTGCCCTTCGAGCATCACGGTCAGATAGCCGCCGTTGAGTTCACGTGTCGCGATTTCTGCGGCGCGCACATGCGCGGGAGTGTCGATCGCCGGTATGCAGACGACCAGGTTCTCCGCGGGCCCGACCTTCGTCCCCGGCCGCCCACGCACGCGGATCGCCTGCACCGACAGGCCATGTCCGAGCGCAACGTTGTGACGGACCTGATTCAACTCGGCTTGCGGCAGTTTCAAACCAGGGGCGTCGATCCCAAGGCCGTGGCCGAGATGAACGAGCCTCGAACATTCGTTGATGGTGAAGATGTGGCTGACGCGATCGGTCAGGCGCTCGGCGACATAGGCCGCGTAATCCGCAAAGGCCTTCGCGGTGTCGCGCGACATCCAGCCGCCGAAGCGGTCCTGCAATGCCTGGGGCAGATCCCAATGATAGAGCGTGGCGAACGGCTCGATGCCGTTCGCCAGGAGTTCGTCAATCAGCCGGTCGTAGAAGTCGAGGCCCTTCGGATTTGGCGTGCCTGCCCCCTCCGGGAAGACGCGCGGCCACGCGATCGAGAAACGATACGCCGTGGCTCCCAGCGCCTTCATCAACTGGACGTCGTCGCGGTACAGGCGATAGTGATCATCGGCGACATCGGCATTGCTGTGATCGATGATGGTCCCGGGCGTGTGAGCAAAGCCGTCCCAGATCGCCGGCCCGCGGCCGTCTTCGTTGACGGCTCCTTCGATCTGATAGGCCGAAGTCGCCGTGCCCCATCGGAAATCGGCCGGAAAGCCGGCCAGCGAATTTTCACCGGCGGCTCTGACCTCCTGCGGCTTGCCGGCATCGGCCGGATAGGCCGGCGCGGCCGACAATCCGAGCGCTGCCGCTCCGGCGAGCGTTGCGAAATGACGCCGTGAAAGTCCATCCAGCGACATCGATATACTCCAGAAATTCACCGCTCGCGCGACGACCACAGCGCGGCGCCAAGCAGAACAAACGCGGCCGCGGTCCATAGCGACTGCCAGTTTTGAATGCCTTCATTCAGCAGGATGAAGACCGCGGCCGCCGCGAACAGGCCAGCGAATACCGACTCGGATGTTGCGCGCACCTCCGGCTTTCGACGGTTCAGTAGCGCCACCACCAGGATCGGCACCGCCGCCATGGTCAAGCTGGCAAATGGGAAGTCGCGCGACCGCGGGTCGAACATGAAGCCCAGTGCGCTTTCCGCTGCGACCATGGCCGTGAGGAGGAGCACAGCGCCGTGAAGCAGTGCCGGCAGGGATCGTGTTCGCATCTCGCGCGGTCCGATCAATTCCGCAATCGCCGGGAGCGCGCGGCCCGACATCAAGGCGTTCATGCACAGGAGCGGCAGAACCGTTGCTGCGATCAAGAACGAGCCTTGCCGCATCAACCCGGCAAGGCCGTAGCTTTCGTGGAGCGCATTCTCGACGCTAATACCGAGCAGGATTCCGCCGACGGTGGCGGATGCCGCCACCGCAAGCCACCGCGACAATGCCGTTGGCGCAGCCGAGCGCAGGCGCGCCAACAACGCCGTGACGAACATGGCGATGCTGAAAGCCAGGCCAGCGCCGAGCTGCAGCTTCCAGAACGGATAGTTGCTGACGGCAGCTCCGGGTGAATATTTCAGCCGGCGGCTTTCTCCATCGAGCCAGCCCCAATGAGCGCCCACCGTCCCTTCCCACTGGCGCTTCCATGGCTCGTCATACGCTTCGAACAAATTGATACGAACGTTCTCCCGACTGGCCTTGTCGAGCAGCTCGAAGGTGAAGCGCGCCTGATTGATGCGCGATGGCAGCGCACCGTCGCGCATGCGTCCTCGGCTCGGCCAGCCGGCCTCGCCGATGAAGATCTCCTTTCCGGGAAATGCCAGCGCGACCTTGTTGCGCGCGTCGAGCACATGCTGGGGCGCTTCCTCGGCGCGGGGCGGAACGTCTTCCCAATAGGGCAGGACGTGGATCGTCACGAAATCGACGTCATGGCCGAGTTCCGGGTAGCGCAGCCAGAAGTCCCAGGTGTCGGCGTAGCTCACGGGAACGCTGACGCGAACTTTGGCGGAGCGGATGGCCTCGCGAAGGCCCGCCTCGGGCAGTTCACCACGGAGCAGCACCTCGTTGCCGACGATGACTGCGGTGACGACGTCGGTAAATTGGTTGGCCAGCGACACCGCGGTTTCAATGAGGCTGGCATTCTTCAGACGATCGCGTCCGATCCAGACGCCGAGGATCACCTTCAGCCCGACCTTTGACGCGAGCTCGGGCACCTTGTCCAGGCCGTTCTCCACCGAGTAGATGCGGATGCAGGTGCTGATCTTGGCAAGATCGGCGATATCTTCCGCGATCTGGTCCGGGCTGATGACGGCGGAGGAATTCCACGGCGTCTGGTGGCCGCGAAATGGCGCATAGGAAACACAATCCAGTTTCTTCGCGAGATCGACGGGCGCGTGTCCCAATGGGACCGGCATCGCCAGCCAGCACCAAACCGCGACAATGATGCACATGGACAGTAGGAACAGCCATAGCGGCGCGGCAACCCTAAGCGGCGATCTTATGGCGGCGCCACCGGGCAACCGGCTCGCACGATTGGGGCTTGATCCGGCGGGAACATCGAGCTGCATCAGTTAAGCGCTCCGGGCTGCGTCCGAACCGACGATCGCAGGGGAGCGCGAGGAACCATCCAGTTCGCTGAAGAAAGCGATTGAAGACATCGTTTCAAATGCTTTAGCCTGGCCCGGTCAAGCCAAAGCTAAATCCCCAAATTCGCCGCACGCAACTACGGCAGACCCCATCCGTAGATTTACGGAAGAAGTATAGCAGTGTCTTTCATGTGCCTACAAACGCAGGAATGGCAATGGGCAGGCTACGCGCGTTCTTGAAGGCCCTGGCGATTGCGCGGGGAAGCTATTGATGCGGCGACGCGAGTTCATTGCAGGCGCGGCGGCGCTGGTGGCCTGTATGCAACTTTCGAGGCGGACTGGTCTACTGACGCCGGCCTCTGGCGAGGTACTGCCCCCCGGCAATCCGCTGCCTACCGGCTTCTACAATTTTACCGGCTCCAACCTCCCCAATTGGCAGAAAGCATCGGTGGCGCAGCAGCGCGGAGACGCCAATGCGATCATCGGCTGTCTCGGCGATTCAACGGTCGCCGGCCAGGGTGCCGCCAGCAACGAACTCGCGTCCAACGCCAAGAGCAAGTCGTGGCCAACGCAATTGGCAAGACTGACTCCGAACGGAAGCTGGTCAAGCGTATGGGGTGACAACAACGTCAGCGCCGCCACCGGCGACCTTCATGCCTTCGATGCGCGGCTTCATCCCGGTTGGCCGATCAGCAATATGAGGGCTCAAGTCGCTGGCGCTTGCAATGACGAGCGGAGAGTTCTGATTTGAATGTCAAACAGCAATTCCGTAGGATGGGCAGAGCGCAGCGAAACCCATCAGCTTCGGCGACGGCGGCACGAATGATGGGTTTCGCTGCGCTCTACCCATCCTACGTTTGATTTCAAACAGCAGTGAGGATGCGAGTCCGCATTCTCGCGGCGTTTTGCGCCCGAGCTTTGCGTCTCGTTTCACCCTCCTCGATATCAGAGGGCGCAGGGAAAGCCGGGTGCCGGTTGCACCCGTGGGTCCCGTGCAACAAAAAAGCACGGGGGTAGGACCACAGGTCAACCGAAGCATTCCGGCTTTCCCTGCGCGATGGTGTTACGGTTTCCTTCGTGCTCTCCTTGGTGACCGGGCTTTCTTGCCACCATCACCCGCGGGCAGCTCTTGCTGCTCGCGAGCTTAGCGCCAGCGTCGGGGCGCCAGAACCACACGACTTCGCCGTCCACGGATAGTTGCGTTCGTCTATCGCAACACCCGCGTCCACCGCATCTCACCGCAACGTTCGTGACGATCGCGACCCGCCCCTCATCCGCCGTGAGACGCGCGGAGTTAAATCACTGATTTGCCCGACGACGGAAGCGGAATGTTTTTCCTGCGAGGGCTGGACAGACTTTTGGTGATTTGCCCGTCGGGTTGATTTGTCGCACCCGTTGCATCCACGTCGTCATTGCGAGCGGAGCGAAGCAATCCATAGCGCCGCCCGTGGAGACGTGGATTGCTTCGCTTCGCTCGCAATGACGCAGGGCCGTCATCCCCCAAAGCGGCCACTTGCGATTTAAAGACCAATTGGTCTATATATTGGCAATGAGCCACCAAACCCCAGCACAGTTGCCCCGTGGCCGCCCCCGAAGTTTCGACATGGAAGCTGCTGTCGAACGCGCGATGGGTGTGTTCTGGGCGCGCGGCTATCACGCCACGGCGCTCCCTGACCTTCTTCGTGCGACAAAGCTCTCGCGTGGCAGCCTTTACGCGGCTTTCGGTGACAAGCACTCGCTCTTCTTGCGCTCGCTTGATCGCTACATTGCCGATGCTCTGACAAGGATGGATATCGAACTCGACCCCCGCAGAGAGCCGGTCGACGGCCTGCGGGCCTACCTTGCCGGCTACGTTGACCGCACCAGCGGTGCCAATGGTCGGCGCGGATGCCTGCTGGTGGCCGCAGCCATGGAGCTGGCTGGCCAGGATACTGAAGTTGGTCGTCGCATCGCGAGCTTTTTCAAAGCCATGGAGGCCAGGGTGGCGGATGCGCTTTCTCGCGCGAAGGCGGCGGGCAAGTTGGCCGATGGTGTTGAGCCTTCAAGTGCCGCCCGAATTCTCGTCTGTTTCGTTGAGGGGCTGCGAGTGGTCGGCAAAACGGCACCGACTCGGATCACATCGCAAGCCACCGTTGACGCTCTTCTCGACCGCTTCATCAAGTAAACAACCCTTCGTCAGGTAATCGCCCCTTGGACGCCTCCGCTATTGGCGCAGCGATATCTAGACTGATCGGTCTTGAAAGGAAGATGCCCATGTCTGCCATCCAGATCGTCTGCGCGGTGGTCGTTCCGTTGCTCTGGGGTTATCAGTTCGTGGCCATCAAGGTGGGCGTCACGGAGTTTCCGCCTCTCTTCTTCCTCGCACTGCGCTTCCTGGCCATCGCGCTGCTGCTGGTTCCGTTCGTCAAGAGGCCCACGCGGCAACAGCTCGGCCCGATCGCAGCTATTTCGATTTTCTTTGGTGGACTGAACTTCGGACTCTTCTATGTTGGCCTTGGGCTCGGCTCGGGAAGCATGTCGGCCGTCGCATATCAGCTCGCCACGCCCTTTACTGTGCTGTTAGCCTGGCCGTTACTGGCGGAGAGGCCGTCTCTCACCACGTCCGCCGGAGTGGTGCTTGCATTCGTCGGCGTGGTCGTGTTGGCAGCGGAGCCTGGCCTGTCGGCAAATGCGCGTCCGCTGCTGCTTGTGGTCGGATCAGCCTTCGCATTCGCGGTGTCCAACGTCTTGACGAAACGCTACGGCCCTTTTGATCCCCTGGCGTTGATGGGGTGGTCGTCCCTGCTCACGGTGCCGCAGGTCATGTTGATGTCGCTGCTCCTTGAGTATGGACAACTGGCGAGCCTTGTCACAGCGGATCACCGTGGTTGGCTGGCACTCGCCTACACAATTTTCATCGGAGGAATTGTTGGGTTTGGCCTTTGGTTCTGGCTGATCGCCCGCTGCTCCATGGGCCGCGTCGCACCCTTCGGTCTGCTGCTTCCGGTGTTCGCCTTGATTTCGAGCGTGTTATTCCTTGGCGACCGCATGACTCCAAAGTTGATTGTCGGTGGGCTGCTCGCGATCTCCGGCGTCGCTATCACACAATTAAGACCGAGCGCTCGACCGATTTGAACCCGGAAGTCGCGTCGTGGCGACTTCCGGGTTTGTGAAGGGTTTCGGATGCCGGTCGCATGATTGACGGCGCGGCATATTCGGCGGCCGGCGTCCGAAACCCTTCAAAGGCGACCTTAAACTCGCAACCAGCGAGAGGCTGATCGCGGCTTGGCAGAGTCCTTGGTGGGACTTAGCACAAGCGGCACGCCCCCCAGGATGCGCAGCAACCCGCGCAACCACCAACCCCCCAGCCACCATACCCCCAGCCACCGAACCCGATGTCGTCATCGAACCCGATGTCGTCATAGAACCCGACGCTGAACCCGCAGCCGCCGCAACCGCAACCACGGAAGCCAAGGCAACCACGGAAGCCACCGCAACCTCGGACGCCAACAAACCTGGCACCACCGCAACCTCGGACGCCAACAAACCCGCCACCACCGCAACCTCGGCCGCCAACAAATCCGCCACCACCGCAACCTCCGCCGCCAACAAATCCGGCACCACCGCAACCTCGGCCGCCGCCAAACCCGCCACCACCGCAACCTCGGCCGCCGCCGCACCCGCCACCACCATGGCCGCACCCGCAACCACCGCAGCCGCCGCCGCGCGCCAGCTGCACGCCGCCACCAAAGTTTTCTCTATCGAACAGATGGAACGTGGCCAGACTGACGTCGGCCATTTCCTCCTCGCCGAGAAAGAAGCGCTGATTTGGCGAGGTATTGTAAGGCTGCGGGACACCGGCAGCGGGCATCGTGGATGCGGATGCACTACCCGCCAGCGAAAGACCCAGTCCGACGGCACCTAGCACCTTCACGGTGGCGGCTTTGGTTGCGCGTTTCTGCTTCGAAGCCTGCTTGACCCTTGGCATGGTCGCACCCTCCGTAAGTTCTTGTGAAACGCTCGGGAAGACTGCGCTCGGCGAAACCGGCGCGCAAGGGCTACTTGTGCCATAACATGCGAAACATCTCATCGAGTTCCATTCATCTTCATGAACGGAGATCGACACATAACCGCTTTTGGTTGAGCAGAATCGCGCCATCTGCGTACACGCAGCATGGACCTGCATGTCGAATTCTGGCCCGTTGCGTCATTTACTGCCGCGCAGCAATTCCATCGCTTTGGGCGCGAAGCGGATATCGACTTCAGTGGATCGCACAAGCGGCGTAGGCGACGGAGCTCTTCTTCGGGCCCACATCGCGGCGCCAAGCCGTGCCTCAAATCCCGAGATAGAGGCATGGATTGCTTCGCTTCGCTCGCAATGACGGCGGAGTTTGCGGCGAGCGCCGGCGCAAGGCGGTCGGCCTCACCGGCTGCCAGTGCGATCCAGACCGGTGGGCGTTGATATCGACCAAATCGAGCTGTCGATCATCTGCACAGCTTCGTCATCGTTCGCCTCATCCCGCTTTGGCGGCCAAGCGGACATCCGGCCGGCATCTGCTGAACTTGGGAGGGCCTACCTGACCCTCAGTGTCTCAAAATGCGATTTCCCGATTGCTGCTTACTCACTCTCCTCCTTCACCAACGGTCCTAAGAGACCTATTGACATAAAAAAATAGATAACAACGGGCGACATTATCGACCTCAGAAGCGACTGGTGGGAAAAACTGCTGACTGGGTAGTAGCGGACAAGGACGAAGCAAGCTACGCCCAACAGAAACGAACCTACAAACGGCCATGGCCATCTCCGAAACAGGGTATTACTCACACGGAAATTGCGTAAGAATATCGCCATGAATACCAAGGCAGCAGCTCCTGACAGGAGCAGATTGAACGACTTCAAGAAAACGAAAACGCATTCGTAGCGAGGCAGAGAGCTTCTGACGCCATTTATCTCGTCGTTCAATGAAGGCCACACATGAGACGAATAACCCGCCAGCCCGCAGCCTAGCTGAGAATCTGTGCCGAGACCGAAACCGACCACTACCGAGAAGTACGACGCGAGCAGCAACCATACGGCTGCCATGCATAATTTTCGTCCTGCTTCCATGGATAGCATGCGAGAAGACCTTTTTATTCTTCGGCGGGTCGAACAAGCAGGCTACGCGGTGCAGCTGGTCTGGAGCGACACCTTCTTCGAGCCGACATCGCGGCGCCTAGCGTATCTCAAATGCCCAAATACCGGTGCTGCAGATCGGGCTCGGCGACCAGTTGCTCCGATGTGCCGCTCCACACGGTCCGGCCGCGCTCGATGATGTAATGGCGGTCGGCGATGCGGGCGAGGTTTCCGACGTTCTTGTCGATCACCAGCACGGACTGGCCGCGTCCTTTCAGCATCGACAGGCAGCTCCAGATCTCGTCGCGGATCAAGGGGGCGAGGCCTTCGGTGGCCTCGTCCAGGATCAGGAGTTTCGGATTGGTCATCAGTGCGCGGCCGATGGCGAGCATCTGCTGCTCGCCGCCGGAGAGCGTGACGCCCATGTTGCTGCCGCGCTCGGCGAGCCGCGGGAACAGCGCGTGGATCTTCTCCAGCGTCCAGGGATCCGAGCTGCGCAGACGATTGCCTGAGGCCGCGACCAGGTTTTCGCGCACGGTCAGGTTCGGGAAGATCTGCCGGCCCTCCGGCACCAGGCCGATGCCGAGTTTCGCAATCTTGTAGGAGGGCAGGCCACGCACCTGTTGCCCGGCGAAGCGGATCGCGCCTGATCGCGCCGGGGTCAATCCCATGATGGAGCGGATCGTGGTGGTCTTGCCCATGCCGTTGCGGCCCATCAGCGCGACCATCTCGCCGCTCTTGATCGACAGCGACAGGCCGAACAGCACCTGGCTGAGGCCGTAGCAGGTCTCGATCCCCTCGATTTCAAGTAACGTGTCAGCCATGACGGGTCACCGCATGCTGCTCGCCGAGATAGGCCCGCTTCACCTCTTCATGCCGGCGGATCGCATCCGGCGTATCGCAGGCGATAACGCGGCCATAGACCAGGACCGTGATGCGGTCGGCGAGTGCGAACACCGCTTCCATGTCGTGCTCGACCAGCACGATGGTGAATTCCTTGCGCAGCTCCTTCAGCAGCCCGACCATCCGCGCGGACTCGGTGACGCCGAGGCCTGCCATCGGCTCATCCAGCAGTAGGAGCTGCGGCTTGGTTGCGAGCGCCACCGCGAGTTCGAGCTCACGCTGCTCGCCATGGCTGAGCTCGGAGACCAGGACATCGGCGCGCGATCCGAGGCCGACGCGTTCCAGCGCCGCACGCGCGGTATCGCGCAGGTGCTTCTCCTTGCGCGCATTGCCCCAGAAGCGGAAGGAGTGGCCGTCATGCGCCTGCGCCGCGAGCGCGACATTGTCGATCGCGGTGAAATCCTTGAGCAGCGAGGTGATCTGGAACGAGCGCGCCAGCCCGAGCCGGCTGCGCCGATAGGACGGCAGCCGCGTGACGTCGCGACCGGCAAAATGGATGGTGCCGGAATTCGGCATCAATTGCCCGGTCAACTGGCTGATCAGCGTGGTCTTGCCGGCGCCGTTGGGGCCGATGATGGCATGCAGTTCGCCGCGCGGCACCTCGAGCGACAGATTGTCGGTGGCGAGGATGCCGCCGAAACGGCGCACCAGATTGTCGACGCGAAGCAGGGGATCAGCCACGACGCATCCTCCCGAGCAGGCCCATGATGCCACCACGCGCGAACAGCACGATCAAGACCAATAGCGGGCCCATGATCAGCGCCCAATATTCGGTGAATTGCGACAGCAATTCTTCCAGCACGAGGAAGACGATCGCGCCGATCAACGGGCCGAACAGCCAGCCCATGCCGCCGAGGATCACCATCACCATGAGTTCGCCGGAGCGGGTCCAGTACATCACGGCCGGGCTGACGAAATCCGTATTGTTGGCGAGCAGCGCGCCGGCAAGGCCACAGATCGTGCCCGCGATGACGAAGCAGGTCAGCCGGTAGCGATAGGCCGGAAAGCCGATCGCCTGCATGCGCTGCTCGTTGGAGCGCACGCCCTGCACCACCAGGCCGAACCGCGAATTGACGATGCGCCAGATCAGGTAGATGCCGCCGAACAAGCAGGCGAGGCAGAGATAGTAGAACTGCGTGCGGTCCGAGAGGTTGATCAGCCCGTCGAAGGTGCTGCGCTTGTAGATGGTCAGGCCGTCGTCACCGCCATAGCGCGACAGCGCGGAGGCGACGTAATAGGCCATCTGCGCGAATGCGAGCGTGATCATGATGAAATAGACGCCGCGGGTGCGCAGGGAGAGCGAGCCGATCACCAGCGCAAACAAAGCGGAGACGGCGAGCGCCACAGGCCACTGGATGAAGCCGGAGCCGATGCCCTCGGCGGCCAGGATGCCGACCGCATAGCCGCCGATGCCGAGATAGGCAGCGTGGCCGAAACTCATCATGCCGCCGTAACCCATCATCAGGTTCAGGCTCGAAGCCGCCAGCGCAAAGATGATGATGCGCGTGAACAGCGTCAGGATGAAGATGTTGCCTGTAACAGCCGAATAGACCGGCAGCAGGACAAGCGCGGCGCAAACCACCGCCACAACGGCGTTGCTGGCGTTGAGCTTGAACTTCATCGCTTGGCGGCCGGAAACAGCCCCTCCGGCCGCACGACCAGCACGATCGCCATCAACAAATAGATCAGCATCGAAGACAAAGCGGGTGCGGCCGTCGAGGCAGCGGCGCCGCTCAGCACCTTGCGCAGGAGATCCGGCAGGAAGGCGCGGCCGAGCGTGTCGATCAGGCCGACGAAGATCGCGGCGAGGAAGGCGCCGCGGATCGAGCCGATGCCGCCGATCACGATGACGACGAAGGCGAGGATCAGGATGTTCTCGCCCATGCCGATCTGCACGGTCAGGATCGGCGCCTGCATCAAGCCGGCAAGGCCCGCGAGCGCGGCGCCAAGGCCGAACACCAGCGTGAACAATAGCTTGATGTTGATGCCGAGGGCGCCGGCCATCTCGCGGTTGGAGGCGCCGGCGCGGATCAGCATGCCGATGCGGGTGCGCATCACCACGAGATAAAGCAGCGCGGCGACCAGCAGCGCGACAATGATGATCGAGAGCCGGTAGGCCGGGTAGTACACGCCGGGCAGCAGCTGCACCGGGGTGGTCAGCCATGTCGGCAGCGGCAGCGCAAGGCCCGCCGGCCCCCAGATCAGCCGCACCATGTCATTGAAGAACAGGATCAGGCCGAAGGTCGCCAGCACCTGGTCGAGATGGTCGCGGCCATAGAGATGCCTGAGCGCCACGAATTCGAGGGCGATGCCGAGCAGAAGCGTGGCGGCCAGCGCGAGGATCGCGCCAAGCACGAAGCTGCCGGTCCAGCCGACAAAGGTCGCGGCGAAATAGGCGCCCATCATGTAGAGCGAACCATGCGCCAGGTTCACGAAATCCATGATGCCGAACACCAGCGTGAGCCCGGCCGCCAGCAGGAACAAGAGCAGGCCGAACTGTAATCCGTTCAGAAGTTGTTCGATCAGAAGGAACATCGGCGACTTATATCAGGCTGAAACAAGAAAGCGGCAGCGCGTCCGCGCCGCCGCCAATTGTTGTTGGGTGCATGATGGCTGACCAAACCGCTCAGACTTTTGGCAGATCATGCGCCGACAATATCCAGACCTATTTCATCGGACATTTGTCGTGGAACCGGTCCTGGTCGTTTTCGACGATGGTCGCCACCGTCTTCAGGGATAGCTGGCCGTCGCCGTCCTTGACCACGTCCTGCAGGTAGAAATTCTGGATCGGGATGTGGTTGTTGCCGTATTTGAACGGGCCGCGCAGCGACTTGAAGTTCGCCTTCTCCATCTCCGCCTTCATCGCGTCCTTTTTGGTCAAATCGCTCTTCACCGCGACCACCGCGCTGTTGATGAGCTGGGCGGCGTCATAGGCCTGCGCGCCGTAATAGGTTGGGCGCAGGTTCGCGTATTTCTTGCGGTAATCGGCGACGAAACGCTTGTTCTCTTCATTCGGCAAATCGTTCACCCATTCCTGGGCCCCGGGAATGCCGAGCGCGTTCTCTTTTTGCAGCGGCAACGACAATTCGTCGATGGTGAAGGCGGTGTAGAGCGGGATCTGCTGCTTGATGCCAGCCTGCACATACTGGTTGAGGAACTGCACGCCGGCCGCGCCCGGATAGAACACGAAGATCGACTCGGCCTTCGAGTTGCGCGCCTTGGTCAGCTCGGCGGAGAAATCGAGCTGGCTCGGCCACACCGTATATTCTTCGCCGACCACTTCGCCCTTGAAGGTGCTCTTGACGCCCGCAAGCATGTCCTTGCCGGCGGCATAGTTCGGCCCGATCAGGAACACCGATTTCACGGCCTTCTGGTTCATGTAGAGGCCCATGGCGGCGGGCGTCTGGTCGTTCTGCCAGGAGGTCGAGAAGACGTAAGGGGAGCAAAGCTCGCCGGCGAGCTGCGACGGACCGGCATTGGCCGAGATCAGGAAGGTCTTGCTGTCGACGGCGGTCTTCAGCGAGGCCAGCAGCACGTTCGACCAGATGTAGCCGACGATGAAATCGACCTTGTCGGACTGCACCAGTTTCTCGGTCTTCTGCTTGCCGATGTCGGGCTTCTGCTGGTCGTCCTCGTAGATCACCTCGACCGGCTTGCCGTCCATCTTGCGGCCGAGATGGTCGAGCGCCAGCTCGAACGAGTTCCGCATATCGTTGCCGATGACGGCGGTCGGACCGCTGAAAGTCGAGACAAAGCCGATCTTGATGGTGTCAGCCGCCAATGCGGGCTGCGCCAGCGCCAGCGCGGTGACGCCCGCCAGCCAAAATGACGTTTTCATGTTCACTCCCCTCCTCCTCAACCATTCCAACCGACCCGCCAGGCGGGTGAACCGTCCGGCAGCGTCGTCCGTGCCCCCGTCACTCTCTTTTTAGGTGACGTGTTTTGTGCGCGGAATCCTGACCGGGCAGCAAGCGCGAACCGAAGGCGCCGTTTAGAACCTTCGGCGCATGCTTGCGCCTGATCTGCACCATAATTCGTAAAATGCGAGGCTGGCAAGAATTATAGTGCCGGTTGCGCGGGCAACCATTGTCGCAGTTTTGCAGCTGTTGCCGGCCGCCTTTGCGGCGCTCCACTACACGAGATATTCCGCGTCCTCGATGACGTAGGACGCGTGGCGGAAATCCCGGATGCTCGCGACCCTGTCGGCCTGCCAGTCCAGCAGCACGAAATATTTCGGCCGCGTCGCGGCGGGCGCCGTGGGGTCGAACACCAGAATCGCGGGACGGCCTTCCACAAGCCCCGGCACCAGATGCCAGTCGCTGGCCTTGGCATAATTGCCGAAATAGCGCGAAACTTCGACCTTGCCATTGAGCCGGGTCCTGCTGACGAGATCAAGCTTGATGTCGTCGGCGATCATGGTGCGGATGGCGTCGAAATCGCGGGCGTTGAAATGGGTGACATAGGCGGAAAGACGGGCCCGGTCGGCGTCCGTCAGCTTCGGCCGCGGCGCGTCGTCGCCTTCTTGCGCGAGCTCGCGCAGCCGGGACCGGCCACGATGCAAGGTGGCCTTTGCCGCGACCAGGCTCAGGTCCATGATCTCGCAGACTTCCGCCAGCGAATAGCCGAGCACGTCCATCAGGATCACGCTGCTGCGCTGCGCCACCGGCAAGCGCATGAAGGTGCGCAGGCTGGCGGCTGCGATCTCGCGGCGGGCGATGTCGTCGAACTCGTCGGCCATCATATCGACCTCCTCCGCCGATCGGAGCGCGTCCTGCCGATGGCGGCGGCGCAGGAAATCGAGCGCGGCGTTGTGCGCTATCCTGAACAGCCAGCCTTGCGGGTTTTGAACCTCGCCGACGGAAGGAAACGCTTCCACCGCCTTGATCAGCGCATCCTGCAACACGTCCTCGCCGTCGATCACCGAACCGACCATGCGGGAGCAATAGCGGTGCAGCCGGGGCCGCAGCACGACCAGGAGATTGTCGAGACCGGCCGCCGAGGCATCGGACACTGGCGCCATCCTCCCTGCTCAGGACTCATTCCCTATCTGGTCCGGATCATGCTCCAGCATACGGTAGTTCCCGACCACCCTGGCGCTGCGAACCAGCGGCGGCTCGGCGCAGCGGTCGCGAATGCCGCTCTGGAACGCCTTGAACGCGGCCAGTTGCGGCAACGGGCTGGAGCCGTCGTCGGATGCGGTCTCCACGACATGGATGAACGTGTCGTCCTCCAGCCGCAGCGTTAGATAACGCACCCCATCGGGCTTTGCCGCCTTCAGTTCCGCAAACACCGCCGCAACCAGTTCGGCGTTCGTATCGGCCATTTCGGGCTTCGTTTTGTACCTGATCAGCCCGGTCGTCATCGTCCTCTCCCTGGTTCGCGCCGCGATGCGGAGGCTATCGCGCACCCCAAGGACGTTTGACGACGGCCAAAGGATACGATCCCAGGAAGAATTTTTCCGGCCGCATCCTTTGCCCCTCCCGGCTCGTCTTGCCCGCGGAACACGCCGCCACGGGGCAGCGCGACACATGGAGGACAGACAATGAATGACCCCACCAATCGGGCCGAACAACGCTGGGTGCTCGGCATCACCTCACTGGCATCCTTTATGATGGCGCTCGACGCCCTGGTCATCACGACCGGATTTGCGACCATCCGCGCCGACTTCGGCAGCCCGGTCGAGACGCTGCAGTGGACAGTCAACGCCTTCAATCTCACCTTCGGGGTACTGCTGCTTACCGGGGCCGCGCTCGGCGACCGTTTTGGACGGCGGCGGATGTTTGCAAGTGGAATCGCCGTTTTTGTGCTGGCATCCGCCGCCTGCGCTCTGTCGAACGGACCCGTATCACTGATCGCCGCCCGCGCGCTGCAAGGTGCCGGCGCCGCCCTTGTCATGCCGCTTGCAATGGCAATACTCAGCAGCACGTTCGCTCGTGAGGAGCGCGCCCGCGCGCTCGGCATCTTCGCCAGCATCACCGGCTGCGCGCTGATCATTGGGCCCACGATCGGCGGCTTCATCACCGAAAGTTTCGGATGGCGTTGGATCTTCTGGATCAACCTGCCGATCGGTGCGATCGCCATCGCGCTGGTGCTGACGCGGCTGCGCGAAAGCTTCGGTCCGGCCGCAGCGCTTGACATCCCGGGCCTGCTGCTGGTCGCCATTGCCGCATTTGCGCTGGTCTGGGCGCTGTTGCGCGGCAATGCGATCGGTTGGACGAGCCCCGAGGTGGCGGGCACGCTTATCGCCGGCGTTTTGTTCTCGGTCGCTTTCGTGCTGTGGGAATCGCGCGCGGCTGCACCGATGGTGCCGATGCGGCTATTCACGTCGAAATCGTTCGCCGCGGGCATATGCGCGAGCTTCCTGTTCTACGCCGCTATGTACGGGGTGCTGTTCCTGCTGCCGCAATTCCTACAGATCGGGCTCGGCTTCAGCCCGTTCGGCACCGGGCTGCGGCTATTGCCATGGACAGCAACATTGTTCGTGACGGCACCGGTTGCGGGCGCGATGGTCAGCCAATTCGGTGAACGGCCGCTGGTGGTAGCGGGATTGCTGATGCAAGCGATCGGTCTTGGCTGGATCGCCATGGTTACGGCGCCCGGCCTCCCTTATTCCGCCCTCGTTGCTCCGCTGGTGCTGGCCGGCGTCGGAGTATCGATGTCGATGCCGGCCGCCCAGAACGCGATCCTTGGCTCAGTGGCGGTGCCCGAGATTGGCAAGGCGTCGGGTATCTTCAACATGGGCCGCTTTCTCGGCGGCATGTTCGGCATCGCCGCAATGGTCACGACCTTTTCCGCTGCGGGCGCGGCCGACAGCGCTGTGCACTTCAACAAGGGGTTTGCAGCGGCGATGATGTCGGCGGCAGCGCTCTCGCTGGCCGGCGCATTGGTTGGCCTGATGCTTCCAGCGCAGTCGCCGATCACGGCCACGGCACCACGGAAGGCCTAAGCCATACGTTTTCGCTATCGTGCGATTAGAAAGAAGCGCCTTGGAACGCCTGGGTGGATGAATACATAATAGGAGGGAAGACACCGAGAATCCTGGGGCCATATTCGATGACGACGCCGCCGAAAGATCCGCATCACGTGGTGATTGTCGGCGCGGGGTTTGGCGGCCTGGAGGCGACCTTTGGGCTCGCCGGCGCGCCGGTGAAGATTACCTTGATCGATCGCCGCAACCATCATCTGTTCCAACCGCTGCTCTACCAGGTCGCAACCGCGTCGCTGGCGACCTCCGAAATCGCCTGGCCGATCCGCTACCTCCTGCGCGACCGCCGCGAGGTGACGACGCTGTTCGCCAACGTCAACAGCATCGACACCGAAGGCAAGCGTGTCGTGCTCGATGACGGCGACAGCGTCCCCTATGACACGCTGATCCTCGCGACCGGCGCACGCCACGACTATTTCGGCCACGACGAGTGGGAGCCGTTCGCACCGGGCCTGAAAACGCTGGAAGACGCCACCACGCTGCGGCGGCGCATCCTCGTCGCCTTCGAGCGCGCCGAGCGCGAGACCGATCCGGCGCGGCGCGCGGCGCTACTCACCTTCGTCATCGTCGGCGCCGGACCGACCGGCGTCGAAATGGCTGGCACCATCGCCGACCTAGCACGCGATACGCTGGCGCCCGACTTCCGCAACATCGACACCCACAAGACCCGCGTCGTGCTGATCGAGGCGGGCTCGCGGGTGCTCGCGGGCTTTCCCGATGATCTCTCGACCTACGCACAGCGTTCGCTGGAAAAGCTCGGCGTCGAGGTGATGCTGGGCGCGCCGGTCACCGAATGCGATGCCGACGGCGTGGTCTATGGCGGCAAGAGGCTGGACGCACGGACCATCATCTGGGCCGCCGGCGTGCGCGCTTCGCGGGCCGCCGAATGGCTGAACGCCCCCGCCGACCGCGCCTACCGGCTGCAGGTCAATCCCGACCTCACCGTCCCCGGCCATCCCGACATCTTTGCGATCGGCGACACCATCACGATCGCCGGCCCCGACGGCAAGCCGGTGCCCGGCATCGCGCCGGCGGCGAAGCAGGAAGGGCGTTATGTCGCATCGCTGATCAGGGCGCGGCTCGAGGGCCGCACGCTGCCGCCATTCCGCTACAAGCACCAGGGCAGCCTCGCCCAGATCGGCAAGCGGCTCGCCGTGATCGATTTCGGCTGGCTCAAGCTGCGCGGCGCCATCGCCTGGTGGATCTGGGGCATCGCCCACATCTACTTTCTGATCGGTATCCGACACCGCCTCAGCGTCGCGCTGAGCTGGCTCTGGATTCACGCCCGCGACCAGCGCGCGGCCCGGCTGATCACGCAAGGCAGCAGCAAGGTGGCGCGATAACTTTAACCAAAAAGAACCGCTGGAACGTCCTTATTGCGGGCCGCGCTCCCGCAGCGATGATTGGAAATATGAGCACTCAAATCTCCCCCAGGAAGCCGCGCCGGCCGAGAGCCGCGCAAGCTGCTTCTGTCAATTCCGGCCCAACGCTCGATCTCGACCGCTACGTGCCGGGCTTCGTCACCTTCATTGCGAACAAGCTCTCGAACAGCGCCACCACGCTCTACCAGCGTCATTTCGGCGTCAACGTCACCGAGTGGCGGATCATGTCGCAGCTCGCGATCGAGCCGGGCATCCCGGCCTCCCGCATCTGCCACATCATCGGCTTCGACAAGGGACCAGTGAGCCGGACGCTGGCGCTGTTGCAAAAGCGCGGGCTGGTCGCGATCCGCGCCAACCCGAATGACGGCCGCAGCCATTCGATCACGCTGACGGCCAGAGGCCGCGCGATCCATGACAAGGTCATCGTCGCCGCGCTCGATCGCGAGCGTCGGCTGTTGTCCTGCCTGCGCAAGGACGAGCGGGAGGTGTTGATCGATCTGTTGCGGCGGCTGCACAATAATCTCGGCGCCGTCACCGGCCGGACCGGCTCCTGACTCCAGGCCCGGTGTCAGCCGGCGCAGGCGATCCATTCACGCGAAGCATCATCGTCCAGTACCGCTACCGCGGCCGCGCGGCGCGTCAGCACCGCGCGCTGGTTGATGTAGCCCTTGTCGGTGATCTCGCCGCCGTCGACGGAGGCGGGCTCCGCAAGCAACAGCGCGCGCGTGGCATGGCCGGAGGAGTTGCCGCTCTGCGCCTTCAGTCTTGCAAGACCCTGCCCGATCGCGCCGCGGATCATTTCATGGCCGATCACATCGGAAACATCGGCGCCGTCAGGCAACCCGGCCCGCGCGCGGCAGGCGGCGACGTTGGGGAAGACCAGGAAGCGCACCTCGTCGCCTCCATGACCGGTGACGACGATGTCCTGCGCGAGCGGCGCCAGTGCGGCGATGCCGGCGACGCGCAGCGTGCCGACGCTGACCCAGGTGCCGGAATTAAGCTTGAAATCCTCGGCAACGCGGCCGTCGAAGAACAGCCCGCGCTCAGGCTTTTCCGGATCGGCAAACTTCACGGCATCGCCAATCCGGTAAAAGCCCTCCTCGTCGAACGCCTGCGCGGTCAGCTCCGGCGCCTTCCAGTAGCCCGGCGTGACATTGGGGCCGCGCACGCGCACCTCCAGCTTGTCGCCGGAGGCGACGAGCTTCAATTCGGTGCCCGGGACCGGCACGCCGATATTGCCGGAACGCTCCGCCAGGAAATGGCAGTCGGTCGCGAGCGGCGACGTCTCGGTCGAGCCCCAGGCCGACACCATCGGAAACCGACGGCCGACCGTCTTCATGGACAATTCTTCCAGCGCGTCCCAGAGATTTTGCGGCAGCGCCGCGCCAGCATAGAAGGCGAACTTCACCTCGCCGAAGAATTTCCGGCGCAACGCGTCATCGCCCCGAAGCGTCGCGATCAGCATGTCGAAACCGCGCGGCACGTTGAAATAGACCGTCGGCACCACGCTGCGCAGATTGGCGAGCGACGTCGCGAACAGGCCGGGCGCCGGCTTGCCGCCGTCGATATAAAGCGTGCCGCCGTTGCGCAGCACCAGGTTGAAATTGTGGTTGGCGCCGAAGGTATGGCTCCAGGGCAGCCAGTCCAGGATCACGAGATCGTCGCTGTCAGCATCGAGGAAGGTCCAGGTCTGGGCCTTGGCCTGCTGGCTCGAGGTCAGCATGCGCTGGGTGTTGATCACGGCCTTCGGCGCGCCCGTCGACCCCGAGGTGAACAGGAATTTTGCAATGGTGTCCGGCGTCACCGCAGCGAAGGCTTTTTCCACGTCCGCGGTCTCCGGCGTAGCCGCGATGGCACTGAACGAAATGGCGTCGCTGTCGTCGGCATTACCGCTGATGATGCTCGCGGTATGCAGCGGCTTGACCGCGGCAAGCGCCGCCGCGAACGGCCTGGTGGCGGAAACATAGATCGCGCCGGGCTCGAGCAGCCGGACCATGCGCTTCAGCTTGTCGAAATCTTTCGACATCAGCGAATAGGCCGGCGAGATCGCCGCCGAGGGCACGCCAACATGCTGGGCGGCGAGCGCGAGCAGCGCATGGTCGATGCTGTTATCGGAGAGGATCATCACCGGACGTTCGACGCCGAGACCCTGCCCAAGGATGCAGGAGGCAAGCGAACGCACCTGCCGCAGGGCATCGGCATAGCTGATGGTGGTCCAGGGCGCCTCGACATCGGCGCGCTCGGCGAGGAAGACCCGGTCCGGCGTCAGCCGCGCCCAATGCTCCAGCCAATCGCCGACGCAGCGCGCGCCTTCGCGCAAGGGCACGGTCGATTTCACGATGATGGTGCCGTCGCCCCGCCGGTCGGCAACGATCGCGGGCACGGCAAACAGCATTTCGGGATCATCGCGGCGGGCGACGGCTAAGGTCATTGGGGCTTCCTCACACGCCCTCTTTGCTGGGGCTGGCTCTGCTCTACGCGACTATCCCGCCATCAGGCAATGTCGCCGCACGCCGCGGATAGAGGATCGCAAAGCTTGCGGTACTGCGCCCAAAAATTGGGCAGAGCATCGCAACCGGTCGTCGTTGCGCGCTTCTGCCAGTTCTCCGCGAGAGACTTAAGTCACGGAGATTACAGCCCGATTTTCGCAAGCACCCCAATACTGCAAATGTACACAATGGCACATCGCTTGCTTCGGTGGGCTTGGGTTTTGTCAGGCCGGGCGCCGTCGATTGTGACGGAGATCGGCCGACCAAATGGACGAGGCACCACGTGACTGAAACCGTCGCTGAGATCCTTGCTGCGCACCGCGCCGGCACCATGACGCCTGCGGAAACGGTCGCGCGCAGTTTTCAGCGCATCCGCGACCATGGCGATCCCGCCATCTTCATCACCCTGCGCGATGAGAGAGACGCGCAAGCCGAAGCCGAGGCGCTGGCCGGCAAGGACGCCGCGCGGCTGCCGCTCTATGGCGTGCCGGTCGCGGTGAAGGACAATATCGACGCGCTGGGGATGCCGACCACGGCGGCCTGTCCCGCCTTCTCCTCCATGCCGACGCATGACGCGACTGCCATCGCGCGGTTGCGCGCGGCCGGCGCCATCATCATCGGCAAGACCAATCTCGACCAGTTCGCGACCGGCCTAGTCGGCGTGCGCTCGCCCTACGGGATCCCGAAAAATCCAGTCCGCAACGACCTCATTCCGGGCGGATCGAGCTCGGGATCGGCGGTTGCGGTCTCCGCCGGACTGGTGCCGCTGGCGCTGGGCACGGATACCGCGGGAAGCGGCCGCGTGCCGGCGATGCTCAACAACATCGTGGGACTGAAGCCAAGCCTCGGATTGATCTCGACCGCCGGCGTGGTGCCGGCCTGCCGTACGCTCGATTGCATCTCGGTGTTCTCGCTCACCGTCGACGACGCCATGACGGCGCTGAAGGTGATGGCCGGCACTGATGGCGCCGATCCTTTCTCGCGCGAGCGACCGCTTGGCAAGATGACGGAGTTGCCGGCCAAGCTTCGGCTCGGTGTCCCCCGCAAAGGGCAGTTGATCTTCTTCGGCGACCGCCAGTCGGAGCAGCTTTATGCTGAGGCGATCGAGCGCTGGGCCGCGCTCGGCGCGACGCTGGTCGAATTCGACCTCGAGCCGTTCTACGAGACCGCGCGGCTGCTCTACGAAGGCCCGTGGGTTGCCGAGCGCTATCTGGTGATCCGCGATCTGCTCGCCTCGTCGCCGGAGTCGATCCACCCGGTCACGCGCGAGATCACCGCGGCCGGCGCGCGGCTCACCGCCGCCGAAACCTTTGCCGCGCTCTATCGGCTGCAGGCACTGCGCCGGACCGCCGAGCGCGCCTTCGCCTCGATGGAGGCGATCGTGCTGCCGACGGCGCCGACGGTCTATTCAACGGCGCAGGTGCTGGCCAATCCGATCGAGCTCAACAGCCGGCTCGGCACCTATACCAATTTCGTCAACCTGCTCGACCTCTGCGGCCTCGCGCTGCCCTCGGCGATGCGGCCTGACGGCGCGCCGTTCGGCATCACGCTGCTGGCGCCGGCGGGCCGCGACGCGCTGCTTGCCAGCATCGGCCGCGTCTTCCATGCCGATACAAAGCTGTCGATCGGCGCGAAGTCGCTGCCGCAGCCGCTGCTCGCTCCGCTACCGCCGTCAAGCGGCGAAGACATTCCGATTGCTGTGGTCGGCGCGCACCTGTCCGGCATGGCGCTGAACGGCGAGTTGCGCGCGCTCGACGGACGTTTGCTCGAGGAGACCGCGACCGCGCCGGACTACAAGCTCTATGCGCTCGGCACCACGCCGCCGAAACCCGGGATGCTGCGCGTCGAAGCGGGCAGCGGCGCATCGATCGAGCTCGAACTCTGGGCGCTCTCGCCGTCATCCTTCGGCAAGTTCGTCGCCGCGATCCCGCCGCCGCTCTCGATCGGCACCATCCGCCTCGCCGACGGCCGCGAGGTGAAGGGCTTTATCGTGGAGCCGGCGGCGATCAACGGCGCCCGCGACATCTCCGCCTTCGGCGGCTGGCGTGCGTTCGTGGCGGAGACGCCTACCACATAACAGCCGTCATTCCGGGATGCGCCGAAGGCGCAGGCCCGGAATCCATCGGGCCGCAGACGACGTGGATGAATGGATTCCGGGCTCGCGCTTCGCGCGCCCCGGAATGACGAACGATGGATAGCCCGCGTGGTTATACCGAGACCGCGTAGATCTCGTATTCGCCGCGTACCAATGTGATGTGGGCGCGCATGGCGGCGGCGGCGCCGGCCTTGTCGCCGCGCAGGATCGCGACCACCACGCGATCGTGCTCGGCATGCGATTTTGCCAAGCGGCCGAGATTGCGGAACTGGGCGCGGCGGAACGGCTGCACGCGGACCCGCGTCGCCAGTGTCATCTCGGCGATATAATCGTTGTGCGACCCGGCATAGATCGTGTTGTGGAAGCGCTCGTTGACCTCGTGAAAGCGCTCGGGATTTCCGGTGTAGCTGAGCACGCGCAATTCCTCATGCACGGCTTCGAGCGCATGCCGGTCGGAAGCCGTCATCCGCTCGGCGGCGAGCCCCGCGCACAGCGCTTCCAATTCCGCCATCGCCTCGAACATGCCGGTGAGCCGTTCGATCGAGGGCTGCGCCACCACCGCACCGCGATGGGCGCGCGCTTCGACCAGACCACTTGCGGCAAGCTGGCGCAGCGCCTCACGCACTGGCGTGCGCGAGACATTGAAGCGACGCGCAATATCGGATTCGTCGAGCGGCGAACCCGGTCCGAGCGCACCGCGCACGATCTCGTCAGCGAGCTGCAGGCGCAGCTCCTCGGCGCGCGTGATCTTGGACTGTTGCGGAGACGGACGGTCGACGCGACGAACCAGCATTTCCGGTCCGGCGGCGGCAGGGCGACGCGGAAGGTCGTCCAGACTCATGTCTTCGGATCCTTCGGTTCGTCGATGATGCTGACATGGGCGGCGACGATTCTCCAGCCCTCGGGGAAGCGTATCCACGTCTGCATCTGCCGTCCCACCTTGCTAGGTGCGGAGTCGCGATAGAACAGCGTCGAGGCGACCGCGGTGTCGCGACCGTAGGTCGATATCACCGTCTTCTCGGTCCGGCGATTGAGCCCGGCCGGCGAGCGCCCGGCGCGGAACGCCATGATCGCCTCATAGCCATAGAGATTCTCGCCCATGCCGTAGCGCAGCGTGCGCTTGTCGTTGCGGAACAGCTCATCCAGCACGGCGACGTCGTTCGACACCAGCGCCTTCTCGTAGCGCTCAAACTGCGCGGTCACTTCGGCAAGCACGTCGGGCAGATCGATTTCCATTCGCTAGATTCCTCGCGGCGACGGCGCGGCGGCCGCGCCCATTTGCTCCAGAGCGTAGGCAACCCGCAGCGCGATGTCCTCACGCCAGGGCGCGGCGATGATCTGCACGCCGATCGGCATCGGCTCGAGCGGAACCGGCACCGCCACCACCGGCAGGCCGATGAACGAAATCGGCTGGGTGTGGATGCCGATATTGGCGCGCACCGGCAGTTCGACGCCATCGAGCGTGAAGTTCACCTGGCCAAGCTTCGGCGCCACGCAGGGCGTCGCCGGCGCCAGGATCACGTCGACCGTCTTGAACAGCTCCAGCACCTTTTCGCGGTACCAGCGGCGGAACTTTTGCGCCTTGTCGACATAAGGCGCCGGGATCATCGCGCCGGCAATCAGGCGATCGCGTACCGCGGGATCGAAATCATTGGGCCGCTTGCGCAGGCGATCGAGATGCAGCGAAGCACCTTCCGTTGTCGTGATGACGTAGGCCGCCGAGCGGGCCCGCGCGGCTTCCGGAATTTCGACCGTACGCGTCGCGTTGAGCGCCTTGGCGATGCGGCCGACGGCTTCAACCGCCTCCGGAAAGACGTTCTGCTGGAAATAGCCGCCGGCAATGGCGATGCGGAGATCACGGATGCCTTGCGCAAGCTGTGGCACAACCGGCTCGACCGGCCGCGGGCTGCAGGCGGCATCATCAGGATCCAGTCCTTGCATCGCATCATAGGATAATGCGAGGTCACCTGCGCTTCGCGCCAGCGGCCCGAGATGATCAAAGCTCGCGACGAACGGAAAAGAGCGCGCGCGCGACAGCCGGCCATAGGTCGGCTTCAGACCGAAGATACCGCAGAAGGACGACGGCACGCGGATGGAGCCATTGGTGTCGGAGCCGAGCGCGATCGGCACCAGAGCGCCGCCGACCGCACTGCCGGAGCCGCCCGAGGAGCCGCCCGTCATCCGCGTCGGATCGTGCGGATTGCGCGACGGACCGTCATGCACGTTCTCGCCGGTGAAGTCATAGGCGTATTCGCCCATGTTGAGCGCGCCGACCAGCACGGCGCCGGCCGCTTCCATCCGCTCGATCAGCGTCGCATCGCGCGCGGCCGGCGGCAGATCGCGATTGATCTTCGATCCGGCGCGCGTGGAGAGGCCCTGCACGTCGAACAGGTTCTTCACCGCGAAGGGCACGCCCGCGAGCGGGCCGACGGTCTGGCCGGCCGCAATCGCAGCATCAAGGGCTTTGGCCTTGGTGCGGGCGCGATCGGCGGTGATATCGGTGAAGGCGTTGAGCACGGAGTCGTGCTTGGCGATGCGGGCGAGCGCCGCCTCGGTTGCTTCCAGCGCGGAGAGCTTTCGCGCGGCGACGGCCTGCGCGATGTCGGCGGCGGACAAGGATTGATCGGTCATTGCGCTATCAGGCGGAGTAGACACTGGCCGGCTCGGTCTCGTCAGGCAGCGGGAATTCGTCCACCATCCGTGCCAGTCTCAGCGAGACCTCGAGATTGGCACGAACCGCCGGCCGCCAGGCGTCCTCAACCGGCAGCCCCATCGCCGTTGCGACGGCGTCGATATAGTCATCCAGCTTGTCGGCAGCCATGACTCTCCCATCCGACGATCTCAACTCAACCACGATCCGATGACTTGGATCGAATCACAACCTCATCTGTTTTATCGAGCGCCGGGAAAGCCTGCGTGCCTGTTTTCTTTCCGGAGGCTGCTCAATGAACAGGCAACGGCGGATGCGGGATCGCCGTCAGCAGCTCCTTTGTATAAGCTTCCTGCGGATCGCCCAAGACCTTTTCGGAACTCCCCTGTTCGACGATCTTGCCGCTGCGCATCACGATGACGCGGTCGCACAACAGGCGCACGACGTTGAGATCGTGTGATACGAAAAGATAGCTCATCCCCATCGACTGCTTGAGATCCTGCAACAGGTTCAGCACCACCGCCTGCACCGAGACATCGAGCGCGGCCGTCGGCTCATCGAGGATGACAAGCTTTGGATGCAGCGCAATCGCCCGCGCGATGCCGACGCGCGCCTTCTGGCCGCCGGACAGTTGATGCGGGAAGCGGTCGAGGAGATTGACGGGAAGACCGACCAGCGTGGCGAGTTCCTCGCAGCGGGCCCGCAACGCGTCCCGTCCCCTGATGTCGCCGAGTTGCAGAAGCGGATCGGCGATCGCGCGCGCAGCGGTGAAGCGGGGATTGAGGCTGTCGGTCGGATCCTGGAACACCATCTGGATCCGGCTGCGCAGCGGCAATCGCGCAAAGGATGGCGGCTTGATCTCGCCGATTTCTTCACCATCAAAGGCGATACGGCCGGAGGTCTGGTCCAGGAGCCGCATCACCATCATCGACGTGGTCGATTTGCCGCAGCCGGATTCGCCGACCAGGCCGACGCTCTCGCCATGGCCGACATGGAAACTGATGCCGTCGACGGCGCGGAACACCTCCTGTTCCACCGGCGGCTTGCGGCCGAACAGTTTCGACAGCACCGCGCCTGCGCCCTGGCGCGGGTATTCCTTGACGAGCTTTTCGACGAGGAGGAGCGGCTCTGTCTTCTCGTCACCCCCGGGCTTGACCCGGGGGTCCATCCCTTCAGGAGAAGAGTTTTTCGAAGACTGATGGATGGCCGGGTCAAGCCCGGCCATGACGGGCTTCGCATCCTCTTCCGGCAGCAGATCGCGCAGCGACACGCCGATCCGCGGCGTCGCGCGCATCAGCTTCTTGGTATAGGGATGCTCGGGCTTGGCGAAAATATCGGCCGACCTGGCGGTCTCGACCACGCGGCCTTTCTCCATCACCACCACGCGGTCGCAATAAGCGGCGGCGAGGCCAAGATCATGCGTGATCAGGATCGTCGACATCGAACGACGCTTCGTCAATTCGACGATCAGCTCCATCACCGCCTTCTGCGTGGTGACGTCGAGACCGGTGGTGGGCTCGTCCGCGATCAGGAGCTGCGGATTGCAGGCCAGCGCAAGCGCGATCACGACGCGCTGGCACATGCCCCCCGAAAGCTCAAACGGATAGGCGTGATAACGCTCACGCGGCCGGGCGATCTTGACCTGCTCAAGCGCCTCGATCGCCTTCTCACCGCGATCGGCCACCGTCGACTGCTGAACGTGCTGACGCAGCACGTCCTCGATCTGGTCGCCCACTTTGCGGATCGGATTGAGCGCGGCGCGCGGGTTCTGGAAGATCATCGAGACCTCGCGGCCGCGCAGGTCGCGCATCTGCGTCTCGGTCGCGGCCTTGACGTCGATGCCGGAGAACATCACCGAGCCCTCGGCGATATTCCCAGCGCGATCGAGGATGCGCATCACCGCATATGAGGTCACCGATTTGCCCGAGCCGGATTCGCCGACAATCCCAAGCGTCTCGCCTTTCGCCACGGAAATACTGACATGCTGCACCGCCTTGACGATGCCACGCCGCGTGGTGAACTCGACTGTGAGGTCCTTGACGTCAAGCAGCGGCTGCGCGCTCATGACGAGCGCCTCATTCTCAGCTCGTCATGCGCGGGCTTGACCCGCGCATCCATCGGAGAGTCAACGCTGCGCTTCGCGCGATGGATTGCCGGGTCAAGCCCGGCAATGACGATCAACTGAAAGAGTGCGGCCATTACGTCCTCCGCTGCGGATCGACGATGTCGCGCAGGCCGTCGCCGAGCAGGTTGAAACAGAACACGGCGATCATCAACGCGAGCCCAGGGAACAGCGCGATCCACCATTCGCCTGACACCATGAAGCCGGCGCCTTCGGCGACCATGATGCCCCATTCGGCGGTCGGCGGGCGGACGCCGAGGCCGATAAAGGAAAGGCCGGCGGCGTTCAGGATCGCGTAGCCCATGGTGAGCGACATCTGCACGATCATGATCGGCATGATGTTGGGCAGGATATGCACCAGCAGGATGCGGTATTCGCCATTGCCGGAGAGCCGCGCCGCCTGAACGAAGCCGGCATTGCGGCGGACATTGGCCTCGGCGCGGGCGACACGGGCATAGAGCGGGAAATTCACGATCGCGGTGGCGATGATGATGTTTTGCACGGTGTTGCCGAGCGCCGCGACGATGCCCATCGCCAGCACGAACAGCGGGAATGCCATGATGGTGTCGGCGATGCGGCCGACGATGCGATCGGTCCAGCCGCCGAAATAACCGGCCGCGATGCCGGCGAGCCCGCCCATCAGGAACACCAGCACGACGGAAGCGACCGCGATGAAGGTGTCGAGCCGGGTTGCCACGATGACGCGGCTGAAGATGTCGCGACCCAATTGATCGGTGCCGAACCAGTGCGCCGCCGACGGCGGTTTCAGCGCCGCCGCCGTATCGCTGGCGAGCGGATCGTAAGGCACGACATAGGGGCCGAACAGCGCGGCGAACAGGATCAAGATCAGCAGCGCAAAGGCAAAACCGGTGACCTTGTTCTCGCTGAGCACATAGCGCGTGTGCTCGAAAACGGCCGATAGTCCCGAGGTCCGCGCCGGACCGACGGGCTCAACGACAGGCGCAACGGTGCTCATGCTTCACCCCTACCCTTCCAGTCGTACGCGTGGATCGATGACGCCGTAGAGAATGTCGATGACGAGATTGAGCAGCACATACATGACCGCCATGGTCAGCACGAAGCCCTGCACCGGCGCGAAGTCCGACGATATCAGCGCTTCCACCGCGTAGGAGCCGATGCCGGGCCAGGCGAACACTTTTTCGACCAGCACGTTGGCGCCGAGCAGGAACGAGAACACCATGCTGAGCGTGGTGATGACCGGCAGCATCGCGTTGCGGAACGCGTAGGTGACGATCACAGTGCCTGGCGACAGGCCGCTGGCGCGCGCGGTGCGCACGAAGTCGGAGGCGAGCACCGCCAGCATCGAGGCGCGGGTCATGCGCGCGATCGGCGCCAGCGAGAAGATCGCAAGCGTCGTCGCCGGAAGGACGAGCTGGCTGAGCGCCGAGCGGAACGCTTCGAAATCGCGGGCGATCAGCGTGTCGATCAGATAGAAGCCGGTCACGGTCGGCGGCGCGCTGTAGAACACGTCGAGCCGCCCCAGCGGCGCCGGCGACCAGCCAAGCCGGAAATAGAAGACGTAGACCAACACGAGGCCGGTGAAGAACACCGGAAGCGAGACGCCTGCCGTCGTCGTGACGCGACAGAGATGGTCGATCCAGGAACCAGGGCGCGTCGCTGCGAGCACGCCGAGTGGGATCGCGATCGCGACCGACACCAAAAGGCCAAGCAGCGTCAATTCGGCGGACGCCGGCAGGCGATTGCGGAGTTCGGTCGCGACCGGCTGGCCGGTCGTGAGCGAGGTGCCGAAATCGCCATGAGCGAGATCGCTGGTGTAACGGAAGAACTGCTCGATCAGCGGCCGGTCGAAACCGAGTTTCTTGCGGATCTGCTCGACCGCCTCCTTGGTCGCGGCGGGACCGGCGAAATACGCGGCCGGATCGCCCGGCAGCGCGCGCGTCAGGAGGAAAGTGACAATGACGACCCCGATCAGACTCGGGATCGCGAACATCAGCCGCTTGCCAATCATCGTCAGCATCGCGCGCCCTCCACTGTTCGTTCGCTACCCCTTCGCCATCGCGCGATAGTCTAGGCGGCGATGGAACCAGTACTGATAGCCGGAGATGTTCTTCTGCATCGCCACGTTGACGAACGGCTGATACAGCGGAATGCGCGGGATGTCGGTGAAGGCGAGATCGACGAAGCTTTTGATGTCGGCATCGTAGGCGGCAGCGTCGCCGAGCGCGGCAGCTTTGCGCGCGCCGTCGATGAACTTGTCCATCTCCGGCGACTTGTAGCTCATCGTGTTAAAGATCGAATTGTTGCCGTGATAGCACCAATAGAAGAAGTATTCGGGGTAATCGAGCCAGCCCGAGAATACATTGGTGAATAGCGGCATTTCCTTCTTGGTCAACTCGGTGCGCCAGTTGGCGCCGGGCACCTTGTTGATGGTGGTCTTGATGCCGATCTGCGCCAGGCTCTCCTGCACCAGCACGCAGAGCGGCTCGTTGACCCCTGCGAAATTGAGGTCGAACGAGATCGTGGTCTCAAAGCCGTTCGGATAGCCGGCCTCCGCCATCAGCGCCTTGGCCTTCTCGATATCGGTGTAATATTTGTGCGGCTGCGGCCAGGCGACATCGGTCGGCTTGTCCTTCGCGCCGAACATCGGATTGGCGAGCCCGAACAGCACGGCGTCGATGATCTTCTGATAGGGAATGGCGTAAGCCACCGCCTGACGGACTTTCAGATTGTCGAACGGCGGCTTGGTGACGTTCATGCCGATATACTGGATGCCGTTGGAGAACGGCAGCGACACCACGTCGAGCTTGCCGTTCGCCTTCATCTCCTGGAAATCCTTGAACGGCAGCTCGTAGGAGATATCGGCGTCGCCGCGCTCGAGCAGCGCACGGCGATTGCCCGCCTGCGGCACCATGCGCCAGATCACGCGCTTGATCTTCGGCACGGGGCCGCCGATCCAGGCGTCGTTGCGCTCCATGATCACTTCGGTGCCCGCGGTCCACTTCGTAACCTTGTAGGCGCCGGAGCCGGCGGTCTGCTGCTTGGTGTATTCGAGGCCCCAGGGGTCCTTTTCGGACGCGTTCTTCTTGACCAGTTCCGAATTGACGACGCAGGGCACGATCACGGCGAGATCTGGAATCGTGAGGCGGTCCTTGGTGGCGAAATCGACCCGCACCGTGGAGTCATCGACGATGACGAACTGCTCGGGCTTGGTCAGCGAGCCCGCGCTCATCTGGAAGGTCGGGAAGCCGCCGACGCTGACCGCGCGATCGAGCGACCATTTGACGTCCTTTGCCGTCACCGGCGTGCCGTCGTGGAATTTGGCGTTCTTCTTCAGTTTGAAGGTGACGGACATTTCGCCGACATTCATGTCGTCGGCGAGTTCGCCCTTGAACTTGTCGCGGTCGTAATAGGGTACGCCGCCCGGGCCGCTCTTCATCTCGTGGGTGATCAGGCGATCATAGCAATTCCACGACACTTCATAGCCGGGCACATTGGTGCCGACGCCATGGATATCGAGATTGTTCGGGCCGCCCTCGGAGACGATCAGAAGCGTCTCCGAGCGCGCATCGGCCTTGGCGGGCGACCAGATCGCCGGCGCAGGCACCATCGCGCTTGCGGCCAATCCGGACACGGATCTGAGGAAATCGCGACGTTTCATGAGTGATGCTCCAACGCCCCTGGGAAATGGCGTGGAAGGAGTTCGCAAGGTTTGTGCCAAGCCTCAACGGAGCGTTGGCGCAGACCCAAGGCATTGATAACACTTCGGAATATCGAGAGCAGCAGGGTCAAACGCTACAATTGGCAGACACCACGTTGCATACAAACCAGTGTTTTTGCCTATTGATTAGGCGGATATTTTTGAACGCCCGATTGTTAGGCGAGTCATTTTTACGTGGCCCATATCAGCTCCTGCAGTTGCAGGAGATCGTCGGCCTTCGCTTGCCAGCCCTCGATGCAGATGTGCCGGTTGAGGTCGCTTGCGCGGTGCAACAGCATCAAGGCCATCAGCCGCCGCTTCAGCGTGAAATCGATGTCGCTGCGGGAATATCCAAAGCCTTCGAGCAGGCTCAGCACGCGGCCCGGCCGGCCCGCGGCCATGAATGCGCCGGGGCCGAGCAGATCGTAGTCGCGCCATCCTGCCAGCACATCGCCGAAATCGATCAATCCGCAAAGGTGCCAGCGGCCGCCCCGCTGCGTCAGCATGAAGTTTTGCGGGATGTACTCGCCGGTGAGGATGACCGGCGGTTCGTGCATCGGGATCAGCTCGGCGGCGTCGCGCAGGAGATCACCGAGCCCGTCTAGGAATTTTCGCGCCAGCCCCAGCCGTTCGTGCCTGGCACGACAGCCTTCTATCTGGCTCTGCATGAACACGTTCCAGCGCGGCTCGATGTCAAGCAGTGGGCCTGGCGGCACGCGCTGAACATCGGCAATGGTCTCGGCGATCTCGGCGAGCACGCGCTCCTTGTCCGCTTCGGGTAGCGAGGGCCACACCTCCGCACCCAGGATACCCGACATGCGCGTGATGATGAGATAGGGCCAGCGGTCGCGCTCGCCTTCGGCGACGATCTCCGGAATCGGAATCTTGAGCCGTCCGCCAAGCTGCGCGAGCGATCCGCGCTCGGATACGAACTGCGCCCGCAGCAGCGGTGGGAATAACTTCAGGATGAGATCATCACCGACTCCGACGACGAGGTTGGTGCCGGTCGTGAAGACGTGAGGCGGCGTGGACGCAATTCCGTGACTGCGGGCGATATCCATCGCGACCGGCAGCCAGCGCGATGGGTCAGCACGCCAGGCGCGAAAGGCTTCGTAGTCGGTGAAGGTGGGCAGTTGGGCCATAGGCGTCATTGCGAGCGAAGCGAAGCAATCCATAGCGCCACAAGCGTCGACATGGATTGCTTCGTCGCTGCGCTCCTCGCAATGACGCCTGGCAACGGCAATTTCTACCTGTCCGGATTGGCGCGCTCGAACTGGCGCAGCAGCCGGTTACCGCGTTCGACGGCCAGATCGAGCGCGGCCTGCGGCGACTGCTTGCCGGAAAAGGCCTGCTCGAGCTCCTCCTCGATGACGCCGCGGATCAGCACGAAGGAGCCGAGCCGGATACCTTTCGAATTCTCAGTCGGCGGCTTCAGCGTCAGTTGCTCGATCCCGATCGCCGCGCCGGGGTTGTGGTCGTAGAAGCCCTGCGAGCGGGTGAGCTCATAAGCTGCGCGGGTGATCGGCAGATAGCCTGTCGCCTGGTGCCAGGCGGCCTGCACCTCGGGCTTCGATAGATAGGCGAAGAACTTCGCAACCCCGGCATATTCCGGCCGCGGGCGATCGCGCAGCACCCATAGCGTGGCGCCGCCGATGATGCTGTTCTGCGGCGCGCCGGCGACATCTGGCCAATAGGGCAGCATGCCGTAGCCGACCTCGAATTTCGAGTTGGCCTTGATATCGGCGCTGGTGCCGGACGAGCCGATGAAAATGCCGCATTCGCCCTTCTGGAAGCGCGGCTCGGCCGACTGCCCGCGGCCGCTATAGTCGAACACCTTGGTGGCTTGCCATTCCACGAGCTGGGCGATGTGCTTCACCATCAGCGGATTGTTGAAGATGAGCTCCGCATCAAGCCCGCCGAAGCCGTTGGATTTGGTCGCGATCGGCACATTGTGGAAGGCGGAGAAATTCTCGACATTGATCCAGGACGGCCACGACGTGGTGAATCCGCACGGAGCACCCGCCGCGCGCAGCCGCTTTGCCGCCGCACCGAGCTCGGGCCAGGTCTTCGGCGCCACCTCGGGATCGAGGCCGGCGGCGCGAAACAGATCCTTGTTGTAATAGAGGATCAGCGTCGAGGCGTTGAACGGAAACGACAGCAGATTGCCGCTGAGATCGGCGTAATAGCTGGTCACGGTCGGCAGATAGGCCGACGGCAGGAACGGCTCGGACTGATCGCGCATCAGCTCGAACACCGGATAGATCGCGCCGCGAGCCGCCATCATGGTGGCGGTGGCGATCTCGTTGACCTGGACGATGGCGGGCTGGCTGCGCGAGCGGAAGGCGAAGATCGCCGCCGTGACCGTCTCGGTATAGTTGCCCTTGTAGCTCGGCACGATCCGGTAGTCGGACTGGGACGCGTTGAAATCGGCAGCGAGCTTCTCGACCTGCTTGCCGAGTTCTCCCGACATCGCGTGCCACCACATGATCTCGGTCGCGGCATGCGCTGGAGATCCGAGGAGAGTGGTCGCAAGCACCGCTGGGTATAGGAATCTCATAAACAATGTCACGGTGCGCCAATCCAGGCTTTCGCGCTTGAGAAGCAAAATGACTTTTGCCCCTGATTAAGGCTGCATCGTTACGGTTGCAATCCGACAATGCGTCGGAATGGCCGATTAACCGTAGATCGTCGGATAGCTATCTTTCAGGCTTCTGCTAAAAAGTATTGAACCTTTTCTTCCTGCCACAGACCATATCACAAGGGGATTTGTAGCCTGTGTACCGCCGCGCCGGCCTTTCGCGGACCATGACGCTTGTTATCGCGCTGCTGCTGACGGCGGTCGCAACGGGTGCGGCTGCGCGCGAGTTTCGGGCGTCCGATACCCAGAGCGAGGACTATCCGACCGTCCAGGCGTTGCGTTACATGGGCAGCCTGGTGGAGGAGCGAAGCGGTGGCCGTCATCATGTGCGGGTGTTTCATTCGCGGCAGCTTGGCGAGGAAAAAGAAACGCTGGAGCAGACGCGGGCGGGTGCGATCGACATCAACCGCACCAATGTGGCGCTGATCGGCACCATGGTGCCCGCGGCCAACGTGCTGGCGCTGCCCTTCCTGTTCCGCTCGGTCGAACATTTGCAGAAGGTGCTGGATGGCCCCATTGGCAACGAGATCCTTAACTCATTCGAGGCCTACGGATTCGTCGGCTTGGCCTTCTATGATTCAGGCGCACGCTCGATCTACAACAGCGCTCGTCCGATCCGTTCGCTCGACGACTTCAAGGGCCTGCGGATTCGGGTCCAGCAGTCGCAGCAGATGTCGGACATGATCCGCGCGCTCGGCGCCGAACCGATCGAACTGCCCTACGGTCAGGTGAAGACCGGACTTGCCACCGGATTGATCGACGGCGCCGAGAACAACTGGCCGTCTTTCATCACCGCCGATCACTACAAGTTCGCAGGCTTCTATACGCTGACACAACATACGATGAGCCCGGAAGTGCTGGTGATGTCGCAAAAGGCGTGGGCGAGCCTGTCGGTCGAAGACCAGGCGCTTTTCCGCGAAGCCGCGAAGCGCTCCAGCACCTTCATGCGCGAGAAGTGGAAGGACCTCGACGAGCGCTCGCGCCAGCGCGCGGAAGCCGCGGGCGTGAAGATCGTCAGCGATTTCGACCGCGGGCCGTTCGAGGCGGCGATGGCAGGGCTCTATGCCAAAGCGCAGCGCGACGGCGCGATCGCGTCATTGATCGCGCGCATCCGCAAGGTGGAGTGAAGCAAGCTTGGCAACACCCGCACAGGATGGAGCAGTGGGACGGCAGGCGAGCCTCGCCGCGCGCGGCCGCGTGCAGATCGTCCAGATGCTCCGGGCGGTGCCGATCCGCTGGCGCATCCTGTCGATCGCGCTGTTGAACTCGGCGGTCGTGGTGGTGCTGGCGGCGTTGATCTGGAACGGCGCCACCGTGCTTCGCTCGGCGTGGGAGGATGTCCGGCAGGTCCGGGAGTCCGACAAGATCCTGGCCAAGCTCGAGACCGAGACCAGCCGGCTGCAGAACCTGATCCACCGCTACATCAACCAGCCGAGCCCGGAGCTTTTCGCCGAGATCCTGCTGCTCCGCGAAGCCGTGCTCGGCACGCTGACCACGCGCGCCGCCACCGATCCGATGCTGTCGGGGTCGGTGGAGCAGCTCGAGCGCGTCACCAGCCGCTTCCTGGACGGCTTCGGCGAATTGCGCGCCGTGCAGGCAAAGATCACCAAGACCTATGAGGAGCAGGTGCTCGGGCCGGCCAAGGACATGGCCGGTCTCTACTCCATCATCGAAGGCGCCACCGGCCATCGCGACGCGCTGATCTGGCCATCGCTCGGCAAATCCCGCGAGGCTTTCACCGCGATGCTGGTGGCGGCGAACGCCTATTATCTGTCGCTCTCGAGCGCATCCGCCGAAGAGGCCCGCCGCAACACCGAGACGATCGAGAAGACGATCCCGGTCATGATCGACCTCGCCGACAACGACCTGCAGCGCCTGGCGCTGGCGCGGCTCAACAAGCGAACCGAAGCGTTGCGCGAGGGATTGGGCAAGTTGACCGAGCAGCTCGCCAGCCGCACCGAGCTGCTCCGCAACACCATCGACGCCAGCCAGGCCGACGCCATCGGCGTCATCGACGATCTCTCGATCAACATGCGCCAGCGCGAGCAGAAGGCGCAGGAGACCTTCGACCGGACGCTGTCGGACATTTCGCGCCGCGTGCTCTCGATCGCGGTGATCTTCCTCGGCATCATCGTTTCCGCGGGCGTCCTGATCGCGCTCTCGATCCGCCTGCCGCTGCAGCAGATCATGGCCTCGATGCACGCCATCACGTCGGGCAGTTACGATCGCCACGTGCTGGGCACCGACGCCAAGGACGAGGTCGGCGCGATGGCGCGCGCGGTGGAAGTGTTCCGCGAGAACGCGATCGCCAAGCGCCAGGCCGAGGACGAATTGCGCGCCGCCAAGGAACGGGCGGAGAGCGCGCTGCTCGAACTCAATACGGCGCAGCAGAACCTGATCGATGCCGAGCGGCTGGCGGCGCTCGGCGGTCTTGTCGCCGGTGTCGCCCATGAGGTGAACAACCCTATCGGCATCAGCCTGACGGTGGCCTCGAGCTTCGCGCGCCGCACCGAGATATTCGAGCACGAGCTGAAATCGGACCAGCTCCGCCGCTCCAAGCTCGACGAATTCGTGAAAAGCTCGCGCGATGCCGCGCAGCAGCTCGTCGCCAACCTGCAGCGTGCGGGCGAACTGATCCAGTCATTCAAGCAGGTGGCAGTCGACCGCTCACATGCCGAGCGCCGCCAGTTTTCCTTGAGCGAAGCGACTGACCAGATCGTCGCCAGCCTGCGGCCGGTGCTGAAGAAAGCCGCGATCGCCCTCACCGTCGACGTGCCGGAAGGCCTGATGATCGACGGCTATCCCGGTTCCTACGGACAAATTTTAACTAATCTTTTCCTTAACGCCGTCAATCATGCGTTCGCCGACCGGCGATCGGGGACGATCACGATTTCAGCGCGGGCCCGCGGCAGCGACGACATCGAGATCATCTTCGCCGACAACGGCGCCGGCATGACGCCGGACGTGCAGCGCCAGGCGTTCGATCCATTCTTCACCACGCGGCGCAACGAAGGCGGCACCGGGCTGGGCTTGCATATTGTCTATAATCTTGTCACCCAGCAGCTCGGCGGTCGCATGGTGCTGGAGTCAAGGGTGGGACAAGGCACCACTTTTCGCATTATCATGCCGAGAATCGCCAAGGGGCAGCCTACGGGCGAGCCCACGATCGCGGACCAAGCCAATGACGGAACTGCTCAATGGCCGAACAGGACGATGTCCTCCACCTGATCGACGACACCGGGCTCGCACCGGAAGATTCGTCCGCACGCAAATGGAAAGTGGCAGTCATCGACGACGATGCTGCAGTGCATGAAGGGACCCGCTTCGCGCTGTCCGACTACAGCCTGAACGGGGCCACCCTGGAAATCCTGTCGGCCTATTCTGCGGCGGAAGGTCGCAAGCTGATGCGGGAGCATCCGGACATCGCCGCCGTGCTGCTCGACGTCATCATGGAGACCGACGTCGCAGGGCTCGAGCTCGTCGAATATATCCGCAACGAGATCAAGAACGAGACCGTCCGCATCATCCTGCGCACCGGACAGCCGGGACAGGCGCCGGAGCGGCGCGTGATCGTCCAATACGACATCAACGACTACAAGGCCAAGACCGAGCTCACCGCCGACAAGCTGTTCACCTCGTTGACGGCGGCGCTGCGCAGCTATCAGCAGCTCGAGCGCATGGTGCAGACAAGGCGCGGGCTCGAGATCATCATCGACGCCGCCTCCACGCTCTACGACTTCAAATCGATGCAGCGGCTTGCCGAGGGCGTGCTGACCCAGCTCGCCTCGCTGCTCAATGTCGAGTGCGCCGGCATCCTGGTGCTGCGCGATGACGGCGCCGGCAGCGAATTGTCGGTGCTGGCAGGCTCCGGCTGCTACAGCCGTTTCATCGGCACCACCAGCTCGAAGTCGCTCGACCCTGATCTGCGCGACATGGTGGAAGCCGCCTTCCAGCGTCGCAAGAACGAATTCGCCGACCACCGCAGCGTGCTCTATTTGCGCACCGGCAGCGGCCGCGAAGTCGTGGTGCTCCTGCAGGCGGAGCGCCAGCTCTCCGACACCGACCGTGCGCTGGTCGAGATCTTCAGTAGCCGCCTGTCGATCGCGTTCGACAACGTGATCCTGTACCAGCAGCTTCATGAGGCCAACACGCAGCTCGAGGACCGCGTCGCCCAGCGCACCCGCGCGCTGATGCAGGCCAACCGCCGGCTTTCGGCGCAATGGCTGAGATTGCAGCGTGCCAACGGCTTCAAGAACGAGATCCTGGGCACGGTTGCCCATGACCTCAAGAACCCGCTCGGGGTGATCCTCGGCCGCACCGAGATGCTGACCGAATTGATCGGCGCCGGCTCGCCAAAGGAGGCGGTCGCGACCCAGGTCGAGCACATCAGGGATGCCACCAAGCGCCTGACGTCGATGGTCGATCATCTGATCTCGGATGCGATGGCCGACGCCTTCGACATCACCATCCGCCGCGAACCGGTCGATGTCGCGGCTCTTATCAACGAGGTCGCTGAAGCGAACCTGCCGCTGGCAGTCAACAAGCAGCAGAGCATCTCGGTCTCCGCACCGCCGAATTTCGTGACCATGTGCGATGCCGACCGCATTCGCGAGGCAATCGACAATCTGGTCAGCAATGCCATCAAATACTCACCAATCGGCGGCAAGATCACGGTGATCGTCACCCATGAGGGCGACAACACGGTGATCCGGATCGCCGACGAGGGCGCCGGCCTCTCGCCGGAGGATTTGGGTCGCCTGTTCGGCAGGTTCCAGCGGCTGTCAGCCAAGCCGACAGCAGGGGAGAGTTCGACCGGGTTAGGACTTTCGATCGTCAAGCGCATCATCGACATGCATGGCGGCCATGTAACGGCACAGAGCCCCGGGCCCGGACAAGGCTCGATCTTTACGGTTACATTGCCTGCTACAGCAGAGACATCATGACCCAGAGCCCGCACATCATCATTGTCGATGACGAGGCACCGGCCCGCGAAATGGTCGGTGATTATCTCAAGATGCACGGCTTTGGCGTGACGCTGTGCGACGGCGGAAAGAGCCTGCGCAGCGTGATCGAGATTAACCATCCCGACCTCGTGGTGCTCGATCTCAACATGCCCGAGGAAGACGGGCTGTCGATCATCCGCGATCTCAAGAGCCGGATGAATGTGCCGGTCATCATGCTGACGGCGACCGCGAGCCCGATCGACCGCGTGGTCGGGCTTGAGCTCGGGGCCGACGATTACGTGGCAAAACCCTGCGAGCTGCGCGAATTGATGGCGCGGATCCGCTCGGTCCTGCGGCGGAGCACGCCGGCCAAAGCGGCAGCGCCAGAGGCGACGGCCGCCAAGACCGAGAAGGAACAATTGGTCCGCTTCGGCACCAAATGGCTCGACCTGCAGGCGCAGGCGCTGCGCGACGACGAGGGGAACGAGCATCCGCTGACGGCATCCGAATTCGGGCTGTTGAAGGTGTTCGCGGCCAATCCGAAACGGGTGCTGTCGCGCGAGCGGCTGCTCGAACTGGCCAATGCGCGCGACGCCGAAGCCTTCGACCGCGCCGTCGACCTCCGGATCATGCGCATCCGCCGCAAGATCGAAATCGATCCGACCAAGCCCGCGGTCATCCGCACCATCCGCGGCGGCGGCTATCTGTTCTCACCGAGCGGCGAAAAGGCCTGATCTTCACCGCCCGCCCAATGCTGGGGGCGGGAGAACGTATCAACGAGCCGTTCGGTTTCGCCCTATCCGCAACCTCCCTGCCATTTTCCTCGCATTGAAATTACTAGCATTTTTGCCCCGAATGTTTCGTCGCCCGCCCCCCGACGAAACAATTCTCCTACGGATGAAACCATTTTCCGCTTTTCGCGCAGACATCCCGAAACCGTGGCTCATTAACAATTCTCCCAACGAAAGCCGCCAAGGCGAACTGGGAGCCTGTCATGTCGAACGTCGTCGCCATCAACGCTGCAGCCAACGATCATATCGCCGCTGCACGCCAGACATCCGACGAAATGCTGCTCGGCAAGATCGCCATAGGCGACCGGACAGCCATGCACGTGCTCTATTCCCGCCACAACGTCCGAGTCTACCGTTTTGTCCTGCGCATGGTCCGCGACACCACGGTGGCGGAAGATCTCGTGAGCCAGGTGTTCCTGGACGTCTGGCGTACCGCCGACCAGTTCGAAGGCCGCTCGCAGGTTTCCACCTGGCTGTTGTCGATCGCCCGCTTCAAGGCGTTGACCGCGCTGCGCCAGCGCCGGCACGAGGATATCGAGCAGGAAGAAGTGCTCGAGATCGTCGACGACGCCGACACGCCGGAAGCCGCGCTCGACCGCGCCTCGACCAGCGAGATCCTGCGCGCCTGCGTCGCGAAGCTGTCGCCGGCGCATCGCGAGATCATCAACCTCGTCTATTATCACGAGAAGTCAGTGGAAGAGGCCGGTGCGATCATCGGCATTCCCCAGAGCACGGTGAAGACCCGCATGTTCTATGCCCGCAAGCAGCTCGCCGAATTGCTGAGGTGCGCCGGCGTGGAAAGCCTCGCGGCGTGAAGGAGCGATCCGGAAGGTCGTAAGGAAGGCCGGAAATTGTACGGATCGTCTTCGGAGCCAGAAGGCGGCCACGAAACAATTGAAACAATCGACGACATCACCCGGAAAAGCTCAGCCTGTATACGTTAACCATCGAACGCAACGCCAACGCCGAACAGGAGAACGACATGCTGAAGCCGTCCTTCCGCTTCTTCATCATCCCGCTCGGCGCAGTGGCTACGCTTGCAACGCTGTCGAGCCAGAATGTCGCCCCGCGCGCGCAGCGCGATGCCGGTGCAACGCCAGTGCGCGAGCAGGTTATCGATTGCAGCACCAAGAGCGCCGCGGAAGTCTGCGAGATCAGATAGCGAGTTCTTACATCTTCAAGTTCTAACCTCCCAAGACGACCTCCAACGACCCGGCCGGGATGCCCCCCAGCCGGGTCGCTCTGCTTTTGTGGCTCGCACAATCACCGTGGAAGCCTCACACAGACGTGACCACATCCGAATAAGGCAGACGTAACGTCTGATCTTGTCTTCGCGAACAACATCACACTGCCGGCTCAGGCATTGGGCGTGGCCGGGCTGTGACGGACGATCGTGATGTTGAATCTTGTTCTGGCGCTGCTCGCAGGTGTCGTTACCGTCGCGGCGCCTTGCACCCTGCCGATGCTGCCGATCCTGCTTGGCGGATCGATAGGCCAGACCAGCAAGGCGCGGCCGGCGATGATCGCGCTCGGCTTTGTGATGTCGTTCTCGATGGTGGCGTTGCTGCTGAGCGCGATCACCCGCGCCTTCGATTTCGATCCCAACGTGCTGCGAACCGGCGCCGCGATCCTGTTGCTCGGCTTCGGGCTATTGATGATCTGGCCCGCGCCGTTCGAATGGCTGACGATCCGGATTTCCGGGCTCCCCGCGGGCGGTTCGCCGGGCAATGCAACACCATCGCAAAGCCTGATCGGCGGCTTCGTGCTCGGCACGACACTCGGGCTGGTATGGACGCCCTGCGCCGGGCCCGTGCTGGGCTCGATCCTGACCATTGTCGCGACGTCGAAAGATACCGGCTGGGCCAGCTTGCAGCTCGTCGTCTACGCCGTCGGGGCGGCGCTTCCGATGCTCGCCATCGCCTATGGCGGTCAGGCCGTCACAACCCGCATCCGCAGCATTGCGCGGATCGCGCCGCGACTGCAGCAGGGCTTTGGCGTCATCATCATCGCGTTCGCGGCCCTCTCCTACTTCCAATACGACACGCTGATCGTGGCGTGGCTGACCAGCTTCTATCCCAACGGCCAGATCGGCCTTTGACCTCAAAGGAAATGACCATGATCCTGCGTTCACTTATATCCGCGCTGATCGTCACTGTTTGCCTGACCGGCATCACCGCTCCCCATATCGCTCGTGCGCAGGAGCCCGCGGCAAGGGTCACGGCGGCGCAACAGAGCGCGCCGAATTTTGCCGGCATCACCAAATGGCTCAATTCGCAGCCGCTCGACATCGCTGACCTGCGTGGCAAAGTCGTGCTGGTCGACTTCTGGACCTATGGCTGCGTGAACTGCGTCAACACGCTGCCCCACGTCGTTGCGCTCGACGCCAAGTACAGGAATCGAGGTCTCGTCGTGATTGGCGTCCATACGCCGGAATTTCCGTTCGAACGCTCAGCGTCCAACGTCCAGGCCGCGCTGAAACGGCACGGCATCACCTATCCGGTGGCGCAGGACAATGAGTCGCAGACCTGGAATGCCTACCGCAACCAGTATTGGCCCGCGCAGTACATCATCGACCAGAGTGGACATATCGTATTCCATCACGACGGCGAGGGACAGTACGAGCAGATTGACCGCACCGTCGCCCGGCTGCTCAACGCCAACAGCTGAGCGCTTCTGCGACGACCAAAGTACTATCGTCAAACCCGGCGCGCCAAGGTCCGCGCCGGGTCGCTCCCTCTGCCTTGGTCATATTGACATGTTTTCACTACGATCGGACGCGTGATAACCTCACGTCGTAATTCACGATGGGTAGCGTGTCATGTTCGAAGGCTGGGATGCGGTTGCGCTCGCCCGGGCGCAGTTTGCTTTCACGATGTCGTTTCACATCATATTCCCGGCTTTCTCGATCGGGCTCGCCAGCTACCTTGCGGTGCTCGAAGCGCTCTGGCTCTGGACCGGGCGCGAGGTCTTCATCAATCTGTTTCACTACTGGCTGAAGATCTTCGCGGTCGCATTCGGCATGGGCGTGG
This sequence comes from Bradyrhizobium sp. Leo78, assembly GCF_059512425.1. NCBI lineage: Bacteria > Pseudomonadati > Pseudomonadota > Alphaproteobacteria > Hyphomicrobiales > Nitrobacteraceae > Bradyrhizobium > Bradyrhizobium sp. Leo78. Next base: position 145,271 of record NZ_JCAMOT010000010.1, on the reverse strand, counting down.
TGTCGGGCATCGTGATGTCCTACCAGTTCGGCACCAACTGGTCGGCCTTCTCCGACAAGACCGGGCCCGTCATCGGACCGCTGATGGCCTATGAGGTCCTGACCGCGTTTTTCCTTGAAGCAGGCTTCCTCGGCGTGATGCTGTTCGGATTGAACCGCGTCGGTCCCAGGCTGCACTTTCTCGCGACATTGATGGTCGCGATCGGCACGCTGATCTCGGCATTCTGGATCCTCTCGTCCAATTCCTGGATGCAGACGCCGACCGGCTACGCCATCAATGCGAACGGCCAGTTCGTAGCGGCCGACTGGCTCAAGGTGATCTTCAACCCGTCCTTTCCATATCGCCTCGTGCACATGGTGCTCGCGGCCTATCTGACCACCGCGCTCGTGGTCGGCGCAGTCGGCGCTTATCATCTGCTGCGCGACCAGCATCTCGCCGGTCCGCGCGTGATGTTCTCGATGGCGATGTGGATGGCGACTTTCGTGGCGCCAATCCAGATCCTGGCCGGGGACCAGCACGGGCTGAACACGCTGGAGCATCAGCCTGTGAAGATCATGGCGATGGAAGGCCACTACCAGAGCCACAAGGACGGCGCGCCGCTGATCCTGTTCGGATGGCCCAACCAGACGGCCGGCCGGGTCGACTTCGCCGTCGAGATCCCCAAGCTCGGATCGGTGATCCTGAAGCATTCGCCGACCGCGCCGATGGACGGGCTCGACACCGTGCCGCGCGAAAACTGGCCGCCGGTACCGATCACCTTCTGGTCGTTCCGCATCATGGTCGGGCTCGGCTTCCTGATGATGGGGCTCGGCCTGCTCAGCGCGTGGATGCGCTGGCGCGGTCAGCTCTATTCCTCGCGCTTTCTGCACGGCTTCGCAATGCTGATGGGGCCGGCGGGCTTCATCGCGGTGCTGGCGGGCTGGATCACCACCGAGACCGGGCGGCAGCCATTCACGGTCTATGGCCTACTGCGGACGGCCGACTCCGCCTCCCCGCTCGCTGCGCCGGCGGTCGGCTCCTCGCTGCTCGCTTTCGTCATCGTCTATTTCGCGGTGTTCACGGCGGGCGTGATCTATCTGCTGCGGCTGATGGCGGCGCCGCCGCATCCCGGCGAAGCGGGACCGCCGCGTGACGTTCCCGCCCGCGCCGCCGGCATCACCCCGGCCGCCGCCGCGGCAACAGAGGTCGCGTCATGAGTGTCACGGTCGACCTTGCCACGGTCTGGGCCTTCATCATCGCCTTCGCGGTGTTCGTCTACATCGTCATGGACGGCTTCGATCTCGGCCTTGGCATCCTGTTTCCGCTGTTTCCAAGGAAGGCGGATCGCGACGTCATCATGAACAGCGTGGCGCCGGTCTGGGACGGCAACGAGACCTGGCTGGTGCTCGGCGGCGGCGGGCTGATGGCGGCGTTTCCGCTCGCCTATGCCGTGCTGATGCCGGCGCTCTATACGCCCGTTATCGCGATGCTGGTCGGCTTGATCTTCCGCGGGGTCGCCTTCGAATTCCGCTGGCGCACCACGCAAAGGGAACGCAACCGCTGGGACATCGCCTTTTTCGGCGGGTCACTGGTCGCGGCGCTGGCCCAGGGCGTTGCGCTCGGCGCCATCCTGCAGGGTGTGCATGTCGAGGCCCGCCAATATGCCGGCGGCTGGTGGGACTGGCTGACGCCGTTCAGCGTGCTGACCGGCATATCGGTGTTGGTGGGTTACGCGCTGTTGGGCGCGACCTGGCTGGTGATGAAGACCGAGGGCGCGCTGCGCGACAAGGCCTATCAATTGAGTTGGGTGTTACTGTTCGCGATGCTCGGTGCGATCGTCGCCGTCAGCCTCGCAACCCCGTTCCTCAGCGTGCAATATACCCAGCGCTGGTTCACCTGGCCGAACATCATCCTGACCGCGCCGGTGCCGCTCGCGGTGGCGGCCGTCACCGCGCTGCTATTGCGCAGCCTTGCGAACAAATATGACTACCAGCCGTTCTTCCTGACGCTGGCGTTGTTCTTGCTGTCCTATGCCGGCCTCGGCATCAGCATGTACCCCTATATCGTGCCGCAGAGCATCACGATCTGGGAGGCGGCCTCGCCCGCCAACAGCCAGATCTTCATGTTGGTCGGCGTCGCGATCCTGATTCCGCTGATCCTCGCCTACACGGGTTGGGCATATTGGGTGTTTCGCGGCAAGGTGCGGCCCGGCAGCGGGTATCACTGATGCCGCACGAGGAGAATCCACGCCCGCTCGCGAAGCGCCTGATGTGGTTCGCCGCGCTTTGGCTCAGCGGCGTCGGCACCGTGGCGTTGATTTCGTTCGGCCTGCGGCTCTGGATCGCACCACAATAAGACCGCTGCACTACAGGGTCATGACGGAAATCGCAGGTATTCCAGCGAGCTATCTCCTCCGCCCCAAACTTGCCATCAAGCTGCCACTGAGATTTGATGCTTCCTGATTTGGGTGGAGCATCAATGCATTTGGCCGCGGGCCAACGAGGAGACCTTTGTATGACGAAACTTCGTCAACTCATCTGGATGGTCATTGCGGCAGGCGGCCTGATGCTTTCGGCCTCGCAAAGCCAGGCCCAGGCGCCCGACGTCGGCGATCAGCCAGGCCTTGTCCCCGACGATAATGTCGAGCTCGATCCGGAGTGGCGCAAGCAGGTGGTCTACTACCGCACCAACGAGGCACCGGGAACCATCATCATTTCGACCAAGGAGCGTCATCTCTACCTGATCCAGGGCAACGGCCGCGCGATCCGTTACGGTATCGGCGTCGGCCGTGAAGGCTTCCAGTGGCAGGGTCTCCTGAACATCACCCGTAAAGCGGAATGGCCGGACTGGACGCCGCCGCCGGAAATGATCGCACGCCAACCCTACCTGCCGCGCTTCATGGCCGGCGGCCCCGGCAACCCGCTCGGCGCTCGCGCGATGTATCTCGGCACCACCGTCTACCGCATCCACGGCACCAACCAGCCCAACACCATCGGCACCGCGATCTCCTCCGGCTGCTTCCGGCTGGTCAACGCCGACGTCGCCGATCTCTATGATCGCGTCCCGGTCGGCACCAAGGTCATCGTCCGGCAGAAGCCCGAACTGTAACTGCCCGCCCGCTTTTCCCTTCCTGACACCTACACCTGGTGAGAAATAAATAATGAAGCGCACATTTGGAGGCGGCCTGCTGATCGGGCTCGCGGTTGCGGTGCTGGTCGGCGCCGCCGCCATCGCCTATGAGCGATACGACACCAAGACCTTGAAGCGTACCATCCGCCGCGGCGAAGTGCTGTGCGGCGTCAACAAGGGCCTGCCGGGCTTCTCGATCCCCGACGAGAAGGGCAACTGGACCGGCTTCGACGTCGATTTCTGCCGCGCGGTGGCGGCCGCGATCTTCGACGATCCGTCCAAGGCGAAATTCATCCCGCTCGACGCCAGCGAGCGCTTCAAGGAGTTGCAGAGCCGCAAGGTGGACATCCTCTCGCGCAACTCGACCTGGAGCATGTCGCGCGAGACCAATTACGACCTCTATTTCCCCGCCGTCGCCTATTACGACGGCGAAGGCTTCATGCTGCCGCGCTCGCGCAACATCGACTCCGCACTCGACTTGAACGGCAGCAAGGTCTGCGTGCAGGGGGAGACCACGACGCAGCTCAACCTCGCCGACTATTTCCGTCTCAACAATATGAAATTTACGGAGATGAAGTTCGGAAAGCTCGAGGATGTCGTCAAAGCCTATGACAGCGGGCAGTGCGACACCATCACCGCCGATGCCTCGCAGCTCTATGCGCTCAGGCTCAACCTCTCCAAGCCCAACGATCACGTCATCCTGCCCGACATCATCTCCAAGGAGCCGCTCGCGCCCGTGGTGCGGCTGCGCGACGACGACTGGATGATGATCGTGAAATGGACGCTGTATGCGATGATCAACGCCGAGGAGCTCGGCATCACGTCGAAGAACATCGATGAGGCGCTGAAATCGAAGAAGCCCGAGGTGATGCGGCTGGTCGGCACCGAAGGCTCCTATGGCGAGGACCTCGGCCTGACCAAGGACTGGGCGGTGCGCATCATCCGCCACGTCGGCAATTACGGCGAGATCTACGACCGCAATGTCGGCAGCGAGTCGAAACTGAAGATCCCGCGCGGCCTCAACCAGCTCTGGAACGCCGGCGGCATCCAATACGCGCCTCCGATCCGGTAAAGGTCTCGCACGCCGTCATTGCGAGCTTCCGAACCGCATCGACGTCTCGCGCTTCCCTTCTCCCCTTGTGGGAGAAGGTGGCGCGAAGCGCCGGATGAGGGGTTGCCTCCGCGAACGTCGGCGTGCGTCGAGAGAGACCCCTCACCCAAGCGTATCAGTTGCTGAGGGCGGAGCAGCCCTCTCCCACAAGGGGCGAGGGCACATCAACGCCCACCGAAGCATTGGCTCCCGCCCTCATTGCAATGAGGGTAACTCCATCAATACCCCTTCGCCCTCGCCAACTGATCGGCGTGGAAATTGCTGTCGCCGAACAATTCCTGGCAGACGCGGGCGCGCTTCACGAAGAAGCCGATGTCGAACTGATCGGTCATGCCCATGCCGCCATGCATCTGCACGCCTTCCTGCACCGCGAGCGTTGCCGTGGTGCCAGCGCGCGCTTTTGCAACTGCGACCGCGCTGCCGGCATTGGCGGCATCGGCATCGAGCGCCTGCAACGCCTTCAGCACCGCGGCGCGCGTGATCTCGATATCGATATAGAGCTGGGCGGCCCGGTGCTGCAGCGCCTGGAATTCGCCGATCGGCTTGCCGAACTGCTTCCGCTCCTTCAGATAAGCGACGGTGCGGCCGAACACCTCTTCGCTCAGGCCGACCATTTCCGACGCGACCGCGCCGCGGCCGATATTGAGCACGCCTTCGAGCAGCGGATAACCCTGATCAACCTCCCCTAATACGCTGTCGGCGTTGACCTCGACATTATCGAACACAATGCGCGCAGCGTTGTGCGAGTCCACCATGATGGTGCGCTCGGTCGCAATTCCCTTTGCCTTGGGATCGACCAGGAACAGCGTCACCCCGTTGCTCTCCCCGGCGCTGCCGGCCGTGCGGGCCGCGACGATCAACAGACCCGCGGTGTGGCCGTCGACGACCAGCGCCTTGTCGCCATTCAGCTTGAAGCCGTTGCCGCTGCGTACCGCCTGTATGCTGGTCTGCAGCGGGCGATGCTTGGCGCCCTCGTCGACCGCGAGCGCGGCCAGCAGCGAGCCGTCGGAGATCTTGGGCAGATGCTGCGCTTTCTGCGCCTCGCTGCCGCCGCGCGACAGCGCCGAGGCGGCGAGGACGGACGTAGCAAGGAACGGCGACGGCATCAGCGTGCGTCCGATCTCCTCCATCACAATCCCGGCCTCGACCGCGCCGAGCCCGCTGCCGCCGAATTGTTCTGATACCAACAGGCCGGAGAAGCCCATCTCGGCAAAGGTCTTCCAGAGCTCGCGCGAGAAGCCGGTTTCGTCCTTGCTGTTGCGCAATTGGCGCAAATGCGAGACCGGCGCCTTGTCGCTGATAAGGCCGCGCGCGCTGTCGCGCAGCATAGATTGTTCTTCGGTGAGGATGAGGGCCATAGACTGAATCCGAAAACCTGAGACGATGAATGTTTCCGTTGCACTCCTCCCCCTGCAAGGGGGAGGTTGGGTGGGGGTCTGCCGCTTGCTCCGTGTCTGTGGCTGACCCTCACCCGTCGCGCTCTGGCGCGCAAGTGCGCTGCCGAGCGCGCCGACCTCTCCCTTTCAGGGAGAGGTGAAGTTAAGCTCCCGGCAGGTCGAGGATGCGCTTGGCGACGATGCCGAGCATCACCTCCGACGTGCCGCCTTCGATCGAATTGGCCTTGGTGCGCAGCCAGGCGCGCGGCCGCGCGCCGCCTCGGGAGCGCTCGCTTTCCCATTCCAGCGCGTCGATGCCGCCGGCCGACATCAGGATCTCGTAGCGGCGCTTGTTGAGCTCGGTGCCGTAATATTTCATCGCCGAGGAAAATGCCGGATGCGCCTGCCCCGCTTTGGCGAGATCAACCGCGCGCTCGGCGGCCGCAGCGAGTGCTGCTTCATCGACTTCGAAGCTCGCAATCTGGCTGCGCAGCACCGCGTCGTCCAGCCGTCCCTGCGCGTCGGCACCGATGGAATCAGCCGCGATCTGGCCGAGCGGACGGCCGACGCCGCGCTCGCCCATCCCCGAGATCATCGCGCGCTCGTGCTGCAGCAGATATTTTGCAACGTCCCAGCCGCGGTTGATGGTGCCGACAACATGCGACTTCGGCACCCGCACATTGTCGAAGAAGGTCTCGCAGAACGGCGAATAGCCTGAGATCAACAGGATCGGCTTGGTCGACACGCCCTTCGAGGTCATGTCGAACAGGATGAAGCTGATGCCGTCATGCTTCTTCGCAGCGGGATCGGTGCGCACCAGGCAGAAGATCCAATCCGCATAGTTGGCATAGGACGTCCAGATCTTCTGGCCGTTGATGATGAAATCATCGCCGTCGCTCTCGGCCCGCGTCTGCAGCGAAGCGAGGTCGGAGCCGGCGTTCGGCTCGGAATAGCCCTGGCACCAGCGGATCAGGCCGGCCGTGATCTTCGGCAGATGCTCTCTCTTCTGCTCCTCCGTGCCGTATTTGAGGAGCGCCGGCCCGAGCATGGAGATGCCGAACGAGGTCAGTGGCTGCCGCGCGCCGATCGCCGTCATCTCCTGGCGCAGGATCTTGGCTTCCTCACCATCGAGTCCGCCGCCGCCATAGTCCTTCGGCCAATGCGGCACCGTCCAGCCCTTGTCGCGCATCCGCTCGAACCAGACCCGCTGCGGCTCGGAGGAGAACTTTGCATTACGGCCGCCCCAGAACGTGTCACCGTCCGAGGTCATGGGCTTGCGCATCTCCGGCGGGCAGTTCTGCTCCAGCCAGGCGCGGGTTTCGCTGCGGAATTTCTCAAGATCGGCCATGGCGCGTTTCCATCTGACGAATTGTTGAAACGACCTTAGCCGCCGGACCGTGGAATTCAATATCTCCCTGCGCCTGGCGCCGGTGGCCGCGAGGCCGGAACGGGTGTATTCGCTTGCTGGCCTAACGATTGAAAAACAAGAGGAAACGGACATGAGGCTGAAGCTGCTTTCGCCTGGCGAAATGAACGAGGCGCAAAAACAGACCTATGACGAGGCGATCGCCGGCAAGCGCGGCTCCGCGCCGGCGCCGATGATGGCCTGGCTCAACAGCCCGGAAATGGCGCGGCACGGCGCGCGGCTCGGCGAAATGCTGCGCTTCAACACGATGTTTCCGCCAAAACTTTCGGAGATCGCGATCCTCGTCACCGCGCGCCACTTCACCGCGCATTACGAATGGTGGGCACACAAACGCCTCGCGCTGAAGGGCGGCCTCGACCCGAACATCATCGATGCCATCCGCGACCGCCGCACGCCGGAATTCGACGACCCCAAGGCGAGGATGATCTACGACGTGGCGAAATCGCTGCACGAAGGCCATGGACTGTCGCAGGCGCTGTATGACCAAGCCGTCGAGACGCTCAGCGTGCGTGGCGTGGTCGAGATCATCGGGCTCTGCGGCTACTACACGATGGTGTCGATGACGCTGAACACGTTCGAATTCGGCTTGCCCGACGGCGAGGTGTCGGAGCTGGCGTGAGCCAGGAGCGCCGCCGGAAACACAGGGTTTCCGGACAGGCCGGTTCCGTGCGGTTCGGATCATCGCTACATACTTGTTTTAACCGGAGCAGCACCATGGCGCAAAATCCTCCCATCATCGCCGGCACACGGATCGGGCATGTGCACCTGAAGGTCGCCGATCTCGATCGCGCGCTCGGCTTCTATTGCGGCGTACTCGGCTTCGAGCTGCAGCAGCGCATGGGCTCCGGTGCCGCGTTCATTTCGGCGGGCGGCTACCATCACCACATCGGGCTGAACACCTGGGAGAGCAAAGGCGGACACCCGCCGCCATCAGGCACCACCGGCCTGTACCACACCGCGATCCTCTACCCCACCCGCCCTGCGCTCGCGGACGCGCTCCACCGCGTGCTCAGCGCTGGTATCGCACTCGACGGCGCCAGCGACCATGGCGTCAGCGAGGCACTGTACCTGCGCGACCCCGACGAGAACGGCGTCGAGCTCTACTGGGACCGACCCCAAGAGCAATGGCCGCGCACGCCGGACGGCAAGCTTGCGATGTTCACCAAGCGGCTCGATCTCGAGGATTTGCTGCGGCAACGGGAATCTAACCCCTCATGGTGAGGAGGCGCGCAGCGCCGTCTCGAACCATGAGGCCCCTATGTCGCCCGTGGCCCATCCTTCGAGACGCGGCCTGAAGGCCGCTCCTCAGGATGAGGTCGGCGTGCGTGGTGCGTGTAGCTACGCATTGGCGCGTCCCCGCAGCATGATCAGCACGGCCGCGATGAGTTCGAGCACGATGCAGCCGTAGAACGGCAGCGTGTAGCTGCCCGACACATCGCGCAGCAGGCCGACCACGCCTGGACCGAACGCATAGGTGATCTGGTTGATGGCGGTGACCAGGCTCACCAATACGCCGAACGAGCGCGGGTCGAATTCGCGCTGCACGATCAGGGCCGGCAGCGTGATCAGATTGCCGACCGAAAAGCCGAATACGGCACAGGCCGCAATCAGCGCCCAATCGCTGCGCAGGTTGATGATGACGAGGAGCGCCACGGACTGGCTGACGAAGGACAGCGCCGACGCCAAGCGCTGATTGAGCCGGTCGATCACGAAGGAGAAACTCACGCGCCCGACCACCGCCATCGCGGTCAGCAGCGCCATCGCCGCCGCCGCGCGCTCGCGGCCGATCACCTGATCCAGGAATGAGATCAGGTGCACGATGAAGCCGACCTGGGCGAACAGCACCAGGGCGAATGCAATCGAGACCGAGAGGAAACCGAGATCGCGAAGCGCACGGGCGCGGATCTGCGTCGGTGACGGCCCTCCCGCAGCAGACAATGCCACCGCCCCGATATGCGCCGGCGGCCGGCCGACGAAGACCAGGATCACCGGCACCATCAGCGCGACCATCGCGATCGCCGCCGCCGTCATCGCGCCGGAGAAACCGAAATAGCCGATGCCGGCGATCAGCAGCGGAACGCCGACGATGCCGCCAAAGCTCGCGCCGTTCAGCGCCAGGCTGATGGCCATGCCGCGCTTCTTGTCGAACCACAGGCCGAGCGTGTTGGTGATCATGCCAAGGCTGGTGCCGGCCCAGCCGAAGGCGAGCACAGCGTCGGCAAGATAGAGCTGCCAGGGCTCGCGCACCTGCCCGATCGCGACCGCCGCCGCAGCCATCGCGATCGTTCCCGCGACCAGGCAGCTCCGCGGACCGAACGCCTTGATCGCTTCGGCGACGAAGACGACCAGACCCGCACCCGCGAGATAGAAGAACGTGGTGCCGGAGGAAATCAGCGACGCCGGCCAGCCATGCAGACGCTGCAGCTCGGCAACGTAGACGCTCTGACCGTAAAAGCCGAGGCCCCAGCCGAACGTCGCGAGCAGAAAGCAGACCAGCACGATGCGCCAGCCGTCGTAGCGGAGCGCGGCCTCGTCGGTGCTGGTGTGAGTTGATGCGTCCACGATTCTTGCTTGTCGTTTGTCCGTTAGCCGTCATGCCCGGGCTTGACCCGGGCATCCACGTTCTTCCTGGCCGCCAAGGACGTGGATGGCCGGGACAAGCCCGGCCATGACGAACACTATTAGCAGGGTCTACAAGATCATCATTTCGACCACGACCGAACTGTCAGCAGTTGTCAGCAGGTCCCGGTCTTGAGCATGGTCTGTTCGGAAAACCGGCGTCCACTTTTCCGGATCATGCTCTAAAGACTCGGTTCCGGAAACTCGTCGACCGTACGCAATTTCGCCCGCCGCTTCGCGAACGAGACGATCCACAGCACGACAAGCCCCAGCGCCACCGGCGGGAACACGACGAGGTTGACCGCCGACCAGCCGTAATTGGCGAGCAATTGGCCTGACGAGAACGAGCCGATCGCCATCGTCCCGAACACCAGGAAATCGTTGAACGCCTGCACCTTGTTGCGCTCCTGCGGCCGGTGCGTCTCCAGCACCAGCGCGGAGGCGCCGACAAAGCCGAAATTCCAGCCGACGCCGAGCACGATCAAGGTCGCCCAGAAGTGCAGCGCGGTCAGGCCGGAGAGCCCGATCGCCGCCGCAAGCGCCTCCAGGAGCAGGCCGAGAGCGACGATGCGCGATGCGCCGAAGCGCGCGATCAGCGAGCCCGTAAAGAAGCTTGGGCCATACATCGCGATGATGTGCCACTGGATCGCGAAATTGGAATCACTGACGGAAAGGCCGCACATCTTCATGGCGAGCGGCGCCGACGTCATCACCAGGTTCATCATGGGATAGGCGATGATGCCGCACAGCGCGGCGGCGATGAACCGCGGCTGCCGCGCGATCTCGAGCAGCGGCCGACCGCCATGCAGGTCGACCGCGGCGGGTTTTGGCGCGTCGACGCCGACCAGCACCGCCATCGCAACCAGGGCAACGAACGCCTGCATCAGGAAGCTGAAGGCGAAGAGATAAGGCGGCCAGATGTCCATGGTCCATTGCACGAGCTGCGGACCGAGCACACCGGCGAATACGCCGCCCGCCATCACCCAGGACACCGCCTTCGGCCGGAACGCGGCGCTGGCACCGTCGGCGGCGGCGAAGCGATAGGATTGCGCCACCGCGCCATAGAGCCCGCCGAGAAAGGTCGCCAGGCAGAACAGCCAGAATGCGCCGCGCAGGATCGCGAAGGCGCCGAGCGCGCCGGTCAGCGCGCCGCAGCCGGTGCCGATGATGAACGCCGTGCGGCGGCCATAGGCGCGCGAGATCGCACCGGTCGGCAGCGTGCCGGCGGCAAGCCCCAGCACATACATCGACAGCGGCACGGTCGCGAGCGAAACGTCGGGCGCCAGTGTCGCGCCGACGATCGAGCCGGTCGCGAAGATGACGGCCGAATTGGCGCCGGTCAGCGCCTGCGCCGCAGCCAGCCGCAGCACATTGGCGCGCGCCCGCGCGTCGTCGGCGATCTCATCGCTGGATATGGCACTCATCGACGTTCCCATTCCAAGGCACCCGGCCGGGAACCTCGCTGTTGCAAATGCACTATGGAGAGAGGACGCCGGCCGATCAACCAGCGCAAATGGACACTCGCCATGCGGGTGGAGGAGGCGTTGTGTGTCTCACATTACGACTACGCTTCGTGCACCGTTGTCGTCCCGTCGAAGGACGGGGCGACACTGTCATTCCGGGGCGATGCGAAGCATCGAGCCCGGAATCCATTTTGCCGCCGACGCAAGTAGCTGAATGGATTCCGGGCTCGTCCTTCGGACGCCCCGGAATGACGGCGGTGTTTGTGGCTGACGCGAATGGTGGGTTACGCTGCGCTAACCCACGTCACGATTTCGGGCGATCCGGCACCGGCGGCGCGATGTAGACCTTCCAGCTCACGGAGGGGCCGGGGTGGCCGTTGACGAAGCGGCGCGTGGTCATGATCAGGCGCTCGGCGTGCGGCGCGTTCTTGTCGATCCAGCTCTCGAACGCAGGCAGGCGTCCGTCATTGGGGTCGAACACGCCGATGAAGCCGAGGCGCTTGGCTTCCGCTTCGCTGGTGAGGCCCGCGCCCCAGACCTCGCCCGGCGTGAACGGCGCTGGATGATCAGGGCTGTAGAACACCAGCGGCATGATCACCTCCGTGGTGCCCGCCACCACGGCCCAGCGCGAGGCGGCTTTGCGGTGCCAGGCCTCCGTGAGCTCGCGCGCAAGCTCGGCGCGCGCGCCGTATTTCGCGACGCTGTTCGGATCGGCGGCAAGCTCGCGCTCGGCAATGGTCGGCGACGCGAACAGCATGGCGATACTGATCACGAGCCAGATCGCGCTGATCCGAAACAGCGCCATCCTGGGGATCCGCAGCCAGGGGATCGCGACCAGCGCGAGCGGCGTCAGGAAGAACAGCGAGATGCCCCAGTCGGTCTTGATATAGATCTCGAAGAACAGCGCGCCGAGCGGCGGTCCGATCGCGACGATGATCTGGATGATCCAGACGTTCAGCGCCTGCGAGAGATTGACGCCGGGATTCGGCCCCAGCGACCAGTTGCGCGTGAACAAGGTCGACGGCCGCCGCACCAGCGCGCCCCACCCAAGCGCCAGCGCCGCCAGCACGATACAGGCGGCGAGCAATCCGATATTGTGGGCGATATAGCCCTTCACGAGAAACAGACTGACCGCGCGATTGTCGATGCTGTAGACATCCCCGGCATAGGTCAATGGCGCAAAATGGGTCTCGCTCAGCCAGACGATATGCGGAATCATCGCCACAATCATCGTTGCGATCGCAACCCACGGCGCCGGCGAAGCCAGGAAGCGAAGGCGCTCGGGATGGATCAGCGCCGCAAGCCCGATGGCGCCGATCATGGTCAGCACCCAATATTTGGTCATCAGCGCCAGCGCGCCGGCAAGGCCAAGCCAGACGCCCGAAATGACGGTGCGCTTCTCGAACGCGTAGAGATAGGCCAGCACGACCGGCGGCAGGGTTGCAAGCTGCAACAGGTCGGCGTTGTACTTGTAGCCCTTGAAGTTGAAGATCGGATAGAGCGCGAGCGTCACCACGACGAAGAAGGCGCGGCGGCGGTCGACGACACGCAGCGCGATCAGCCAGCAGACGATAAGGCTCACGGCGATGACCGCCATCGCCAGCGCATATGTCGCCCAATCCGTCACCGGAAAGATGCGGAACCAGAGGCCGGCGACCCAGCCGGACAGCGGCGGATGCTTGCCATAGCCGAGCTGGAATTTCTGGCCCCAGGCAAAGGCCTCCGCGACGTCCATATGGATGTCCTGCGCGGACTTCAGATTGACCAGGATCAGCGTCCACAGCACGGCATGGGCGAGCGCAAAGCCGGCGACGAACCATAATCCGGTGACGGGATCGGTTGCGCGCGCCACCAGCCACGCCGCCAGGCGGGAGATAGAGAACTTCCGTTTTGCGCGCGCCGCCGCGGGCAGGATTGATGCAGTCGCCATGGGCCCTGCCTAGCCTGTTTTACGGGCGAATGAAATCAGCTTGGCGTGACTATGGGAGACCGGCGCCGCAAGTTTCCCCGCCGCTGCCGTTTGCCGCAGCGACCCACAATCGGCAGAAACACCCGCCAAAACCAACCAAAACCGGCTCAAAATTCCGCAATGTGGTTGCCGCTTCGGGGTGCGAATGCTATCTCGCGCCCCATGACGACCGCCCCTATTCCGAACATCCGCAACTTCTCCATTGTCGCCCATATCGACCATGGCAAATCGACGCTGGCCGACCGCCTGATCCAGATGACCGGCGGCCTGTCGGATCGCGAGATGGCGGGCAAGGAACAGGTGCTCGATTCCATGGACATCGAGCGCGAGCGCGGCATCACCATCAAGGCACAGACGGTGCGGCTGAAATACCGCGCCAAGGACGGCAAGGATTACATCTTCAACCTGATGGACACGCCCGGCCATGTCGACTTCGCCTACGAAGTCTCGCGGTCGCTGGCGGCCTGCGAAGGTTCCCTGCTGGTGGTCGACGCCAGCCAGGGCGTCGAGGCGCAGACGCTCGCCAATGTCTACCAGGCGCTCGACAACAACCACGAGATCGTGCCGGTCCTGAACAAGGTCGACCTGCCCGCGGCCGAGCCGGAGAAGGTCAAGCAGCAGATCGAGGACGTGATCGGCATCGACGCTTCCGACGCCGTAATGATCTCGGCCAAGACGGGTCTTGGCGTGCCTGACGTGCTGGAGGCGATCGTCACCCGCCTGCCGCCCCCGAAGGGCGACAAGGACGCCACCTTGAAGGCGCTCTTGGTCGATAGCTGGTACGACGTCTATCTCGGCGTGGTCGTCCTGATCCGCGTCGTCGACGGCGTGATGAAGAAGGGCAGCCGCATCCGCATGATGGGCACGGGCGCAGCCTACGACATCGAGCGCGTCGGCTTCTTCACGCCGAAGATGCAGCAGGTGGACGAACTTGGTCCCGGCGAGATCGGCTTCATCACTGCGGCGATCAAGGAAGTCGCCGACACCCGCGTCGGCGACACCATCACTGACGACAAGAAGCCGGTGTCGGAAATGCTGCCGGGCTTCAAGCCGGCGATCCCGGTGGTGTTCTGCGGCCTGTTCCCTGTTGACGCCGACGATTTCGAAACCCTGCGCGCGGCGATGGGCAAGCTCCGCCTCAACGATGCCAGCTTCTCGTTCGAGATGGAGACCTCGGCCGCGCTGGGCTTCGGCTTCCGCTGCGGCTTCCTCGGGCTGTTGCACCTGGAGATCATCCAGGAGCGGCTGTCGCGCGAGTTCGATCTCAATTTGATCGCGACCGCACCGAGCGTCATCTACAAGATGAAGCTCACCGACGGCAGCGAGATCGAGATCCACAACCCGGTCGACATGCCGGACGTGGTCAAGATCGCCGAGATCGACGAGCCCTGGATCGAGGCCACGATCCTCACGCCGGACGAATATCTCGGCAGTGTGCTGAAGCTGTGCCAGGACCGGCGCGGCTCGCAGAAGGAGCTGACCTATGTCGGCTCCCGCGCGATGGTGAAATACGATTTGCCGCTCAACGAAGTGGTGTTCGATTTCTACGACCGCCTTAAATCGGTCTCCAAGGGCTATGCCTCGTTCGACTATCATCTGACCGACTACAAGCCGGCCGATCTCGTCAAAATGCAGATCCTGGTCAATGGCGAGCCGGTGGACGCGCTGTCGATGCTGGTGCACCGCACCCGCGCCGAGGGCCGCGGCCGCGCCATGGTCGAGAAGATGAAGGAACTGATCCCGCCGCACATGTTCCAGATCCCGATCCAGGCGGCGATCGGCGGCAAGGTGATCGCCCGCGAAACCGTCCGCGCGCTGCGCAAGGACGTCACCGCCAAGTGCTACGGCGGCGACATCACGCGTAAGCGAAAACTTCTGGAGAAGCAGAAGGAAGGCAAAAAGAAGATGCGGCAGTTCGGCAAGGTCGACATCCCGCAGGAAGCTTTCATTGCCGCGCTGAAGGTGGATAGCTGAGGCGCTGTCATTCCGGGGCTCGCGAAGCGAGAACCCGGAATCCATCGGGCCACAGGCACGGGCGGAGAAATGGATTCCGGGCTCGCGCTACGCGCGCCCCGGAATGACGGCGGCGAGTGCCTCGACTAGCTTGCCCTCCCCCCACAGATAAGCCACCATCGCGTTCCCGCTCAACAAAACAACAACAGCGAGGAAACGCATGAGCAAGCCAGAAGGGTTCGATCTTGCCGGGAAGGCGCGTGCGCTGGCGCCGTTGATCACACAAGATGCCGACGAGATCGAGCGGACGCGGCGGCTGACGGGAGCGGTGACGGCGGCGCTGGTCGACAACGGGCTGTACCGGGCGCTGCTGCCGAAACGCTTCGGCGGCAGCGAGGCGACGCTGGAGGCGTTCATGCAGATGCAGGAGGAGGTCGCCAAGGCCGATGCCTCCACTGCCTGGTGCCTCGGCCAATGCAGCGTCTGCGCGATGACCGCGGCCTATCTCGACCCTGATGCGGCGAACGAGATTTTCAACGTCGCGCCGGGCATTCTGGCCTGGGGCGCGATCGCGCATGAGGTGAAGGCGGTGCCGAGCGGCTATCTCGCCAATGCGCGCTGGGATTTCGCGAGCGGATCGCGGCAGGCGAGCTGGCTGGGCGCGCATGTGCGCGTGGTCGAACAGGACGGCTCGCCCCGCAAGAAAGCGGACGGCTCGATGGAAATCCGCACCATCCTGTTTCCGGCGGCGAGCGCCACCATGCACGACGTCTGGGACGTGATCGGGCTGAAGGGCACCGGCACCGATTCCTATTCGGTGGAGAATCTGTTCATCCCCGAGAAGTTCGCGGCGCTGCGCGACGATCCTTCCGCCTTGCGCGAAGGGGGCCCGCTGTACAAGCTTTCCACCAACATGGTGTTCGGCATGGGCTTTGCCGCGACCGCGCTCGGCGTGGCACGCGCCACGCTCGATGCGGCGATCGAGCTTTCGCGCGGCAAGACGCCGCAAGGGTTGAAGGCGATGCGCGAGAACAATGCGGTGCAGGGTTTGATCGGCCGCACCGAGGCAAGCCTGCGCGCTGCGCGTGCCTATCTCTATACGACTGCTGCGGACGTCTGGCGCGATCTGGAACGCGGCGTTTCCCTGACCGAAGGCCATCGCGTGGCGCTGCGCGTCGCCTCGACCTGGACCATCCACCAATCGGCATCCGTGGTCGATACCGCCTATCACATGGCCGGCGCCACGGCGGTGTTCGCCGCCAACAAGTTCGAGCGCCGCTTCCGTGACATGCACGCGATCGCGCAGCAGATCCAGGCCCGCGACGTCAATTACGAGGACGCCGGCCGCGCGATCCTCTCAGGCAATCTCGCGGGATCGCCAACGACGCGGTGAGCAATTCGTCATTGCGAGCGAAGCAAAGCAATCCATGTCTCAGCGCGTGGCGCTATGGATTGCTTCGCTTCGCTGGTAATGAGGAGTTGAGAGATTTGGAGTCACGCCACCAGCGCGGCTTCGTCGTCGTTGGCGTCGCCGCGCTGGGCCTGCAGCAGGCTGACGATGTCGGCATTGGGCCTGGCGCGGCTGAACAGGAAACCCTGGCCTTCGTGGCAGCCTTCGGCGCGCAGGCAGCTCAGCTCGGCTTCGGTCTCGACTCCCTCCGCGGTGATGGTGACGCCGAGGCCCTTGCCGAGGCTGATGATCGAACGCACGATCGCCTGCGCATCGCGGTTGGAGCCGAGGTCGCGCACGAACGACTGGTCGATCTTGATCTTGTCGAACGGAAAGCTGCGCAAATAGCTGAGGCTGGAATAGCCGGTGCCGAAATCGTCCATCGAGATGCGCACGCCGAGCGCGCGCAGCGCGTGCAGCGTGGCCAGCACCTGGCTGCTCTTTTCCAATAGCAGCGTCTCGGTGATCTCGAGCTCGAGCCGCCGCGCCGGCAGACCGGAATACTTCAGCGCTTCCGTTACCTGCGACAACAGATTGCCGGTGCGGAATTGCAGCGGCGACAGGTTGACGGCGACGCGGACATCGTCGGGCCAGTGCGCGGCATCCATGCAGGCGCGCCGCAGCATCAAGCCGCCGAGCGGATTGATCAGGCCGGTCTCTTCCGCCACGGGGATGAACTCGCCGGGCGAGATCATGCCGCGCTCGGGATGCGGCCAGCGCACCAGCGCCTCGAAGCCGGTGATGCGGCCGCTCGAGAGATCGACCAGCGGCTGGTAGAACGGCCGCAAGCCGTCGTTCTGGATCGCGTCGCGCAAATCCATCTCGATCTTGCGGCGGGTCTGGGCGCGCGCGTCCATCTCGGCCTCGAAGAAGGAGAAGGTGCCGCGGAATTCGCTCTTGGCGCGCGATAGCGCCATGTCGGCGCTCTTCAACAGTTTCTCCGATTCGTCGCCGTCGCCGGGCGACATCGCAATGCCGATGCTGGCGCCGATCACGATGGAATGGCCGTCGAGCAGATAGGGTTCGCCGATCGCTTCCAGCAGGCGCTTCGCGAGCAGCACCGCATCCTCCGGACGCGACACGCCGCTCTGGACGATCGCGAATTCATCGGAGTTGAGACGGGCCAGCGCATCTTCCTCGCGCAAGGTCGAGCGCAGGCGCTTTGCGACCCCGCGCAGGAGCTTGTCGCCGACGCCATGGCCGAGCGTGTCGTTGACGGCCTTGAAATTGTCCAGCCCGAGCACCAGCACCGCGACCTTCTCGGCGCTGCGGCGGGTGTGCAGCAGCATGTCGTCCATCTGCTGGCGGAGCAGATTGCGGTTGGGCAGCCCCGTGAGCCCGTCATGCTGGGCCATGAAGGCAAGCCGCGCCTCGGCGCGCTTGCGCTCGGTCATGTCCATCAGCGCCAGCAGCACCGCGGGCTGGTTGCCATGCATCAATTCGCGCGAATAGATCGCAAGATCGATCAGCGTGCCGTCGGCCCGCACATGCTTCCAGGTCCGCGCCGCCTGCTCGTCGCCACCGCGGCCGCCGATCCATGGCAGTTCGGTATCGAATGCCTGCAGGCTGCGGATGGTCAGTTTCTCAAATTCGGCGCGGCTGAAGCCGTAATGCTCGGCCGCGGCGTCGTTGACGGAGAGGATGCGCTCACCGTCGAGCGAGCAGACGATCATCGGCACCGGATTGCCGTCGAACAACAGGCGGAACGAGGCCTCGCGCTGCTTCAATTCGGTGATGTCGACGCGCAGGCCGACGACGCCGCCATCCGAGGTCAGCCGCTCCTCGATCAGGACGACGCGGCCGTCGGCAAGCTTCTGCTCATGCCGCTCGCCGGGCTGATAGAGTTTCTTCAGCCGCTCGGCGATCCACGCCTCCTCGCGGCCGATGGCCTCGGGATAGTCGCCGCGCGCGACGCCGACCCGGAGCGTATCCTGCAGCCGCGCGCCGTGCTCGAACTGGTCGGAGCTGCGGCGATAGATCTCCGCATATTTCTTGTTCCAGAGGATGTAGCGGCCTTCGGCGTCGAGGAACACGATGCCTTGCGGCAGGATGTCGATCGCCTCGCGCAGGCGCTCGTTGGAGCGGCGCGCATCGGCGATCGCCGCCTCAGCCTCGGCGCGCTTGCGCACGATCTCGCCGATCTCGGACGGAACGCGCCGCCTGCCACTTGCAAGCTTCGGATCGGGTTTGACGGGACGGCCGGAAATTCTCGCCGCCGCCTTACGCTTCAGTTTCTTAGCCGTTCTTGGCCGCATCTTCGGCATCGACTTTTCGCCCACACGCACTCCCGCCGCGGATGGTTCTCCGATAAGTGTCTGAAAAAATGGTGTATTCCGCCGGTTTCCAGAATAGAGCCGGCCTCCGAGCTGCCTGTTTAGGAGGCGGACGTCCGCATCTCTGAATACCGGTGGGCGGCTCGAAGGGCTGAGAAGCAAATCCAACGGGCAAATCAACCAAGCGCGCGGAGCCAATTTTCCCGCGATCCGGGTAGCGATGCTGCGGATGCACCAATGGCGCGTATTCCGCACGAAATTGCGTCATTACGCGACAGGGTTAGTACCCGGTTAAGCCGCGAGCTTGCATCGAACCAATCACGAGGCGGTGGCATCTGCTGCCGCCAAAAAGGCTTCGGGCGCCTGCCGGTTCAGGCTATCCTCCGCTCCAGGGGACGAGGCGCAAGCATCGCCTTGGGGAGGGGACCCGATGCGCCAGAGCACGCACAATCGATCTCTCACCATCAGCACTCTCTTGGCGGCGACGCTGGCGCTGCTGCTGACGTGTGGTCCCGGCGCTGCCGGAGACTACCCGGACCGCACCGTCAGGATCATCGTGCCATTCTCTGCCGGCGGCACCGCGGATGCGGTCCCGCGGCTGGTGGCGGACTGGCTGTCGCGCAAATGGGGCCAGCCGATCGTAATCGAGAACAGGATCGGTTCAGCCGGCAACGTCGGGGCCGAGGAGGTCTACAATGCCGACCCCGACGGCTACACCCTTCTCTCCGCGCCACCGCCGCCGCTCGTCATCAACCAGAACCTTTTTCGCAAGCTCCGCTTTGATCCGGCGAGGTTCGAGCCGATCGTCGTGATGGCGCAGGTGCCGAACGCGATCTTCGTCCGCCCCAACGGCATCAAGGCGTCCAGCGTGGCGGAGTTGATCGATCATCTGCGCGCAAACCCCGATGGGCTCACAGCCGCCACGCTCGGCAGCGGGACAACGTCGCATCTGAGCTCCCAATTGTTCGAGACGATGGCGAAGGTGAAGCTGCGCCAGATTCCCTATCGCAGCACCGTGCCGGCGCTGCAGGGCCTGCTCGCCGGCGACGTCGACCTGATGTTCGACAATCTCGGCGTCACGCTGCCGCTGGTGACGGCCGGCAAGCTCAAGCTGCTGGCGGTGGCTTCGCCCAAACGGTTGCCATCCATGCCCAACGTGCCGACGATCGCCGAAACGCTGCCGGGCTTCGAAGCGGTCGCCTGGTTTGCGATGGTGGCGCCGCCAGGGACGCCGAAAGCGATCGTCGAGAAGATCAATGCCGACGTCAACGAAGTGCTGGCCCGGCCCGATATCCAGGCCAACTTCCGAAAGCTCTCCGCGGAAATCTATGGCGGCTCGGTGGAGCGGACGTCGCAATATCTGCGCAGCGAGGTCGACCGCTGGAGCACGGTGATCAAGTCGGCCAAGATCGAGATGCAGTGAAGGCTCTTCCCACCTCTCCCGCTTGCGGGAGAGGTCGGCGCGTAAGCGCCGGGTGAGGGCCCTCTCCACACGAAGAGTCCGAATCGCGGAGATACCCCCACCCCGGCCCTCCCCCGCAAGCGGGAGAGGGAGTTTAGCTCCATCAACCAATTGCGATGTCACGGCGGCTCGCGGACCATCGAATCCATGTTACGCTGACTGCCCTTCGAGTGAATCCCATGACGTCCCGCCCGATATTGACCCTGCTGGTTCTTGCAGCTCTATCGCTTGGTGCCGACGCGGCGTCGGCGCAGGACAGAGGCTCGGTCAATCCGAAGCCGCTGCCGCCGCTCGCCAATCCCAACGATCCCAAGCTCGGCGCCAAGGAATTGTTCGCGCGCAAGGTGCTGCCGACGGCGACGCCGACGCGGGTGATCGGCTCCTATTCCAAAGGCTGTCTCGCGGGCGCGGCGCCGATGCCGATCAATGGCGAGACCTGGCAAGTGATGCGGCTGTCGCGCAACCGCAACTGGGGCTATCCCGGCATGATCGCGCTGCTCAAGCGCCTGTCGGTAAAGGCACACAAGGATGCCGGCTGGCCGGGTATCCTGGTCGGCGACATCGCGCAGCCGCGCGGCGGGCCCGCCCTGAGCGGCCATGCCAGCCACCAGATCGGTTTAGATGCCGACGTCTGGCTGACGCCGATGCCCGACCGCAGGCTGTCGCGCGAAGAACGCGAGGACATGTCGGCGGTGATGATGGTGCGGCCGGACCGGCTCGACGTCGATCCCAAAGTGTTCACCCCCGGCCATGTGCAGGTGCTGCGCGACGCCGCGCAGGAGCCCGCCGTGCAGCGGATATTCGTCAATGCCGCGATCAAGAAGGCGTTGTGCCGCGAGGCCAAGGGCGACCGTAGCTGGCTCGCCAAGATCCGACCGTGGTGGGGCCATGACTATCACTTCCACATCCGCATGCGCTGCCCGGCCGGCGCCAGCGAATGCGAGGGACAGCCGTCGCAGTCGGAGGATGAAGGCTGCAAGCCTTCCGACTTCGACTTCTGGTTCTCCGATGCGGTGCTGCATCCGAAGCCGCCGCCGATACCGCCAAAGCCGAAGCCGCCAATGACGCTGGCGCAAATGCCGGCCGCCTGCAAAGCGGTGCTGAACGCGCCGGACGCGAAGCAGTAACATCTTCTTCGATTGACGCTCCATCCGGGCTACGCATTGTCCCGCGAGGATAACATCTTCGTCAGGACGCTATTCCCACGGCGGCTTGATGGGCTATTGTCGCATCGGCCAGCGCCGCAAGCGCAAGGCGTCTGCCGGGGACGACGGTCCCGCTCGTTTCAACCAAAAGCCATATAGGCGCAGCAAGACTGCGCGCATCCAACCATCGCGAGGAGCGATCATGCGTCTCAGTGCACGTAACCAGATCAAGGGCACCGTCGTCGAGGTGAAGAAGGGCGCAACCACGTCCCATGTCCGCGTCGATATCGGCGGCACCGTCATGACGTCCTCGATCACCAACGAGGCGGTCGACGATCTCGGCATCAAGGTTGGCGGCAAGGTGATCGTGGTGGTCAAGGCCTCCGATGTCATGATCGCGGTGGAATAGTCATGCGGCGGACATCTGTTCTGGCTGCGTTGCTGCTGCTCGGCAGTGCGCCCGCCCTTGCGGCGGAAGAACCGAGCGGCTGCGACAAGTTCAAATGGCCGATCGATCGCGAGCGCGCCGCGCTGACCGCGCCAGATCGCGCCCAATTGACCTCAGGCAACGAGTTTGCAGCCTTGCCCGCAAGCGGATTCACGCTGACCCTGGTGGCGCCGGCAGATGCAAAACTGCCGACGCCTCCGGAGCGTGCGCCGAAGGACGGCACCTTTGCCGGCTTCACCAGCTTCAAGACTACGCCCAAGGCCGGCCTTTACACGATCAGCCTGTCGTCCGGCGCCTGGCTGGACGTGGTGCAGGATGGTCACTTCCTCAAGCCCAAGGCATTCAGCGGCGCCACCGACTGCGACGGTATCCGCAAGACGGTAAAATTCGAGCTTTCCGCGAGCCCATTCGTGCTGCAGATCAGCGGGGTCAAAGAGAATTCGATCTCGGTCGCGATCCTGCCGGCGGAATGAGCGGCGAATAGGCCTGGGCAAATGCACAAAGGGTCGCCTTTACCCGGGCCGCGGGCCTGTTTATTGTCTGGCCATAGCGATGCCCCGACCGACCGTCAGTCCGTTGGGATCACCGGAACGGCGCTTCCGTCTGTCGCAATCCTTACCGATTCAACCAACGCCCGAAGTGCGCGCGGCCCGCGCGCATTCGGACGTGATGGAGCGCCTGCCATGAACCGCCTTGCCGGAATTGTCGCCGCCTTTGTCCTTGCGCTGTCTTCAGCCGCCTTAGCTGCGAACGCGCAGGAAAAGACCCTGACCGTGTTCGCGGCCGCCTCGATGAAGAACGCCCTCGACGACATCGACGCCGCCTACACCGCCAAGACCGGCGTCAAGGTCAATGCGAGCTATGCCGCCAGCTCAGCATTGGCAAAGCAGATCGAGCAGGGCGCGCCGGCCGACGTGTTCGTCTCCGCCGACACCGACTGGATGGACTACGCGGTCAAGCAGAAGAACATCAACGAGGCGACGCGGATCAATCTGCTCGGCAACAGCATCGTGCTGATCGCGCCGAAGGACTCCAAGATCGACAACGTCAATATCGGCGCCGGCTTCGACCTCGCCAAGCTCGCCGGTGACGGCAGGATCGCGACCGGCGACGTCAAGGCCGTGCCGGTCGGCAAATATGCCAAGGCGGCGCTGGAGAAGCTCGGCGCCTGGCAAGCGGCCGAGCCGAAATTCGCGATGGCCGAAAGCGTGCGCGCGGCGCTGACACTGGTCGCCCGCGGCGAGGCCGTGCTCGGCATCGTCTATTCGACCGACGCCAAGGTCGAGCCCGGCGTCAAGATCGTCGGCACCTTCCCGGCCGACAGCCATCCCGCGATCATCTATCCGGTCGCGGCGACGACGACGGCCAAACCCGAGACCGCCGAGTACCTCAACTTCCTGAAATCGTCGGCGGCAAAGACGATCCTCGAGAAGTACGGCTTCAAGTTCCTGATCACGCCGACGACCTGAGCATGATCCGGAAAAGCGGAAGCATGATCTGAGCCCACGTGTTCGAGATTTCGCCGACCGAGTGGACGGCGATCCTGCTGTCGTTGCGGGTCGCCATCGTCGCAACACTGGTCGCGACCCCCCTAGGGATCGCGCTGGCGTGGCTGCTTGCGCGCCGTGACTTCTGGGGCAAATCGGTGCTCGACGCGCTCGTGCATCTGCCGCTGGTGCTGCCGCCCGTTGTCACCGGCTATCTGCTATTGCTCACGTTTGGACGGCGCGGCCTCGTCGGGGCCTGGCTTGCCGATCATCTCGGCATCGTCTTCGCGTTCCGCTGGACCGGTGCGGCGCTCGCCTGCGGCGTGATGGCCTTTCCATTGCTCGTGCGGCCGATCCGGCTGTCGATCGAGGCCGTCGACCGGCGGCTGGAGCAGGCCGCCGGAACGCTCGGCGCGGCGCCGTGGCAGGTGTTCCTGACCGTGACGTTGCCCCTGGCGCTACCGGGCGTGCTCGCCGGAATGGTGCTCGGCTTCGCCAAGGCGATCGGCGAGTTCGGCGCGACCATCACCTTCGTCTCCAACATTCCGGGCGAGACCCAGACCATCTCGTCGGCGATCTATTCGCTGATCCAGACGCCCGAGGGCGACCTTGCGGCGGCGCGGCTGGTCATCATCTCCATCGTTCTTGCGATGAGCGCGCTTGTTGCATCAGAGTGGTTCGCGCGGCGCGCGACGAAGCGGCTGCACGGAAACTGACCATGCTCCGTGTCGACGTCACCAAGCACCTTGGCGAATTCACGCTCTCTGCGTCCTTCACCAGCGAGGGCCGCGTCATCGGCCTGTTCGGCGCGTCGGGCGCCGGCAAGACCTCGCTGATCAACATGATCGCGGGACTGCTGAAGCCCGACCGCGGCATCATCTCGCTCGATGGCGAGACGCTCGACGACACCGAAGCGCACGTGCATGTGCCGCCCTACCGGCGCCGCATCGGCTATGTGTTCCAGGACGCGCGGCTGTTCCCGCATCTCGACGTGCGGCAGAACCTCGATTACGGGCGCCGCATGAATCGCCTGCCGGATGATCCGGCGCAGCGCAAACGCGTCACCGACCTGCTCGACATCGGCCATCTCATGGACCGTCGTCCGGGTAAACTTTCCGGCGGCGAGCGCCAGCGCGTCGCGCTCGGACGCGCGCTGTTGTCGAAGCCGCGCCTGTTGCTGCTCGACGAGCCCTTGGGCTCGCTGGACGAAGGGCGGAAGGTGGAGATCCTCCCTTATCTGATCCGACTGCGCGACGAGGGCATACCCATGGTCTACGTCAGCCACGACGCCGCCGAACTGCGCCAGCTCGCGACCCAGATCGTGATGCTGCGTCGTGGCGAGGTGACTGCGTTCGGCGGCGTAAAGGTGCTGACGGGAGGCTCGAATTGATTTCGGTCGCCTTCCCTTCTCCCCTTGCGGGAGAAGGTGGCGCGAAGCGCCGGATGAGGGGTCGTCGCCGCGGGCACGGTGCGCGTGGAGAGAGACCCCTCACCCAAGCGAGTGACGCCGGAGTAGCCCTCTCCCACAAGGGGCGAGGGCGCATCAAGCAGCACCTCGCAGGTTTATCGATCGACGTTGAGCACCGCACCGGTGCGGGCGTCGACATCGACTTCCATATACCGGCCTTCGAGATCCCGCCCCTCGATTTGCCATTCATAGCCGGCAAATTCAGTGTGAGATACGGTTACGAGCCCGAGATCGGTCGCGATCGCCAGTGCTCTCTGCATCGATATGAGATCGCCAGAATCATAAGCCCTGGCGTGCGTCGCAATCCCAAGGGTCATCACCACGATCATCGGGAGGATGAATTTTCGCATGTGCCACTCCTGGTGAAGGTTCGTTACGGCAGGCACCAACAGCCCTCGAGGCGTATTGGTTCCCATTTCACAGCGAAACTGGGTGATCCGCAGGGGTTGCAACCGCTTGTTGACCGCCGATTGGCGACAATGTGACGGTTCCCCGCGGTGCTCGGCAAAAGACATCGGGTCGACTCGTTCACAGATTCGTTTGCTTTAAGGACAAAGCTTGTCGATTTGCCAAATCCGCCCGAGCGCGCCAAATTGTTGCCGGAAGAAAGGCGTGCCATGCGTATTGCTGGTTGGGTTTTGCTGCTCACAGGATTCGTCCTGTGCCTCACGGTGGCCTGGGCCGCTCTCGGGTTTCTGTTGATGGGCATCGGCCTCGTGTCGCTGCAGGTCGCCGAGCGGAAGCGGCGAAAGTCCGAGAAGACGGAGTCCGCCGCCCTCGATGCGCGTCCGAAGCCGGCTACCGCACTTGCCGAAGTGCCTCCGGCCCACGCAGAAACTGTTCCGATCACTCCGGAACCTCCCCCCTTGCCGGCACCGCAAACGACCTCGAGCGCCGACGCCTCCGCTTACGACAAGGAAGTATGGCGCCGCATGGTCGAGAGCGATCCCGATCTGGCGCGACTGGCCGCGGTGCTGTCCGACTACGGACAAGACTATGTCGATGAATTCGCCAATAGCTATCTCGCCGAGCCCGACAAGGGCCGCCTCGGCGCGATCGTCAACGAGATCATCGCGAAGGCCGCACGAAAGGAATCCACGCCGGCGGCATCGCCCGAAGTGCATCAGGCATCGGTCGATGCAAATCGGGAGCCGAGATCGCCGCGCGCAGAGGTCAAGCCGGATCGCCGCGCTGTGAAACTCCACGCGCCGAAGATCGCTGTAATGCCGCCTGCGGCACCACAGATTCGGACCGAATCGAATCCGCAAGATGGAAACGATGGGCCCGCTGACGACGACCTCAACGAACTGATCAAGCAGTTCGCGGGCGATGCGGGCTTCCTTCGAAGATAAGCCCTTTCCCAGCCCACGACGACCGTCCCCGCGAAACAGCCGCATAGCCCGGGTGGAGCGAAGCGCAACCCGGGACATCTCCATCAAGGTTTGCAAGCGGTCCCGGGTTACGCTGGCGCTCCACCCGGAGCTACGCTCTCTTTCGGGGCGCGACTTTAGACGCCTGCGACCGATGTCCAGATCCCGGCGAGCTTGCGCTTGAACTGCTGCAGCCGGGTCGCCGGCACGACCGACTCCTCTTCCTCCGGCAGGCGCAGGCCGACGACATTGACCCTGCCACCACCGAGGCTGCGCGCGACCAGGACGATGCTGTCCAGCGCGAGCTCCGCGCCTTCCTTCGGCGCGCGGTCGAGATGGATGTCGAAATAATCCGACAGCGTCAGCTTCTTCTGGTCCTCATCGACGGTCACGCCGTAGATCTCGGCAAGCTCGCCAAGCGTATGCTCGCCGGAGACCACGAAGTCGCCGAGCAGATGCGGGTCCGGCGCAGTGCTTGGCGGCATGTCGACAAAGAAGCGGTCGAGCGCTTCCGCTCGCTCCGGCGGCGCCAGCAGATAGAGGTAGTCGCCGGGCGCGATCGGGTCGGCCTCGGCGGGGGAGAGGATGTTCTCATCGCGGATCACCAGCGTCGGCCTCGACCAGGACGGCAGCAATCCGCGGCGGAAAAACAGGCTCTTCGCACCGACGGGATAGCCGACGAGCTGCTGCTCGAGCTGGCCGGGCAGGTCCAGTTCGACGCGCCGCGGGCCGCGGTCGACGCGCGGCAGCGCCACGTGCAGCCGACGCGCCGCCGGCGCCAGGGTCCAGCCCTGCAGCAAAAGCGAGATGATGACGACGACAAAGGCGACATCGAAATAGAGATAGGCCTTCGACAGGCCCACCAGCATCGGGATCGAGGCAAGGAAGATCGCAACCGCGCCGCGCAGCCCGGTCCAGGCAATGAACACCTTCTCCCGCCAGTTGAAGCGGAACGGCGCCATGCAGGCGAATACGGCAAGCGGCCGCGCCAGCAGCATCAGCGCCAGCGCCACCACGACCGAAGCGCCCAGGCTGCTGAGCACGCGGTGCGGCGACACCAGGAGCCCGAGCAGCACGAACATCACGATCTGCGCGAGCCAGGTCGCGGCATCGAGGAACGCGACCACCGAGCTGTGCGCGCGCGTCGGCCGGTTGCCGATGATGATGCCGGCGAGATAGACGGCGAGAAAGCCGGAGGCATGGGCGATCTGCGCCGCGCCGAAGATCACCAGCGCCGCCGTGGTCACGAATGGCGCGTGCAGGCCCTGCGGCAGAGCGACGCGGTTCATGGCGATCACAACCAGCCGGCCGCCGATCACGCCCACGATCGCCCCAAGCACGGCCTCGCGGACGAACTCCAGAACGATGTGCGACGCCGAGCTTTCTCCGAGGGAGATGAATTCCACCAGCATCAGCGTCAGGAAGATCGCGAAGGGATCGTTGGTGCCGCTTTCGGCCTCCAGCGTGGCGCCGACGCGCGGGCGCAGGCGCAACCCCTGGGTGTGGACCAGCAAAAATACCGCCGCGGCGTCGGTCGAGGCCACCACGGCCCCGACCAGCAATGCCTCGGTCCAGGAGAGGTCGAGCATATATTTGGCCACCGGCGCCGTGATCAGCGCGGTCAACAGCACGCCGGCGGTCGCGAGCACCATCGAGGGCGCCAGCACGGCACGGATGCTTTGGAAGCGCGTGCGTAGGCCGCCATCGAACAGGATCAGCGCCAGCGCCACCGAGCCCACCAGATAGGTGGTGCGGACGTCGTCGAACTGCAGGTGGCCGGGACCGGCATCGCCCGCGAGCATGCCGATCAGGAGGAAGACCAGTAGCAGGGGGGCGCCAAAGCGCAGCGCCAAAAGGCTCGACAGGATGCCGGCCATCACGAGAACTGCGCCAAGCAGGATGGCTATGCTGACCTGATCGAGAGAAGCCATACGCCGTAAGGAAAGAGAAGAGTTGCAATGCATCCTTACCGTCGCCACAGTTCGACGCCAACCCATTTTCTTCTGGTTTTGCGCCCAGCCTCACCTCGCACGCCAGTTGTGGCGATGGTCCGCGCGTCGCGTTTGTGGGATCGTGCCGACCGTTCGAATCAAATTCGCTTGAATCTGCACTTCATGAGATTTCGCCGATGGAAATGGAGCTGAAGGACGTCATCGAGACCCTGCAGATGGCCGCACGGTCGGTCGGAGCGGAGGTTACCTCGCCCTGGTTCTATCTGCAGTTCGGCATCATCCTGGCCGCCGCCGGCATCGCCTATGCGGCCGACGCCGCGATCCGCCTACGGGTCGACATGGATTCGCTGGCGTCGCACCTGCCGCTGCCGCTCAGGCATTTCATCCGCGTGCTGGTCGGCAGCGCCTCGACCGCGGTGTTCGCGCTCCTGATGATCGCGACGCGCATCATCATGGCGCATTCGACCTGGCCGAGCCGCAGCTACCTGATCGTAGTCTCGGCCAAGCTGGCGCTGGCCTGGCTCGTCATCTCCCTGGTGGCGTCGGTCATCCGCAACGCCTTCATCGTCCGCCTGGTGTCGGTGGGGGCCTGGATCGTCGCGGCGCTCAGCATCATCGGCCAGCTCGATGCGACGGCCGAGACGCTGGATTCGGTCGCGATCGAGGTCGGCGGCCTGCGGTTGACGCCGCTGCTCCTGATCAAAGCCGGCGCGCTGGTGATCCTGGCGCTGTGGCTCACCAACATCGCGAGCAATTTCGTCGAGAGCCGCATCAACCGCGCCACCGACCTGACGCCGTCGGTCCAGGTGCTCCTGATCAAGATCATCCGCATCGGGCTGATGGTGGTCGCGATCGCCATCGCGCTGAGCGCGGTCGGCATCAACCTGTCAGCGCTCGCGGTGTTCTCCGGCGCGGTCGGTGTCGGTATCGGTATCGGCCTGCAGAAGATCGTCGCCAACTTCATCTCGGGCATCATCCTGCTCGCTGACAAGTCGGTGAAGCCCGGCGACCTCGTCACCATCGGCGACAATTCGGGGCGCATCAGCGCGATGAAAACCCGCTACATCTCGGTAGCCGCCGGCGACGGCCGCGAATTTCTGATCCCGAACGAGGACCTGGTGACGCAGAAGGTCGTCAACTGGACCTATACCGACAAGAACACGCTGGTCAAAATCCCCTTCGGCACCAATTACGAGGCCGATCCGCGGCTGGTGTGCAAGCTCGCCATCGAGATCGCCGCCGCGGCGCCGCGGGCATTGAAAGGCAAGCCGCCAAACTGCATCCTGACCGAATTCGCCGAAGCCGGGATGAAATTCTCGCTGACCTTCTGGATTGGCGATCCCGATGGCCTCGACAACGTCAAAAGCGACGTGATGCTGGCGCTGTGGGACGCCTTCAAGCGCGAGGGCATCCGCGTGCCCTATCCGGTGCGGGAACTTCGGGTCCGCGGCGCCCTTCCGGTCGAGACCGTGATCGAGACTTCCAGCTAAATCCATGGCGGGAAAGGCCATTTCGGCCCCAACCTTGGCTTGCGCTGGCCGCCTCGATCATTAAATTAGGTGAATTATCGCCCGTCCGACAGACCCGCCAAATGACCCCGAACATGAGCTATATCGAAGCAACCGACACCTCCCTACGCAAGACCGGCCAGATCAAGCTGCACGGACAAAGCGGCTTTGTCGGCATGCGCAAAGCGGGCGCGCTGGTGTCGAAATGCCTCGATGAGCTCACCGACATCGTCAAGCCGGGGATCCCGACCTCCAAGATCGACCAGTTCGTGCGCGAGTTCGCCTTCAGCCATGGCGCCTATCCGGCGACGCTGATGTATCGTGGCTATCGCTATTCGACCTGCACCTCGCTGAACCATGTGGTCTGCCACGGCATGCCCGGCGACCGCCCGCTGAAGGAAGGCGACATCGTCAATATCGACGTGACCTTCATCGTCGACGGCTGGTATGGCGATTCCAGCCGCATGTATGCGGTCGGGCCGATCGCGCGCAAAGCCGAGCGGCTGATCGAGGTGACCTATGAGGCGATGATGCGGGGCATCGCCGCGGTGAAGCCCGGCGCCACCACCGGCGACATCGGCCATGCGATCCAGAGCTATGTCGAGCCGCAGGGCATGAGCGTGGTGCGCGATTTCTGCGGCCACGGTCTCGGGCGGATGTTCCACGACGAGCCGAACATCATCCATGTCGGCCGGCCCGGCGAAGGCGTGGCGTTGAAGCCAGGCATGTTCTTCACCATCGAGCCGATGATCAATCTCGGCAAGCCGCATGTGAAGATCCTGTCCGACGGCTGGACCGCGGTGACGCGCGACCGCTCGCTGTCGGCACAGTTCGAACATTCGGTCGGCGTGACCGCCGATGGCGTGGAGATCTTCACGCTGTCCCAGCGGAGCGGCGAGAAGCCGTGGACGGTGGTCTGATCAGTCATCGCCGCCCATGCGTCGCGTGAGCTCGGCCGGCTCGTAATTCTCCCCGATCGACATCGCGCAGATGCGGGAGAGATGCACATAAGGCAGCTCGGTCTCCTTGGCCCAGGCGTTGAACTGCGCCTGCACCTTGGCGAGATCGCCTTTCGACTTCACCTCTTCCGCGATATCGAGGCCGGCGTCGCGCAGGCAGGCGACGACATCCCTTGATGTGACAAAGCCGTCCCAGCCGAGGAAACGCAGCAGGATCTGGCCGGTATTGCCGCCGAGCCGGCTGCCGCGCTTGAGCAGAAGGTTCAACAGCCCGATTTCGTCGGAGGACGGCCAATCGCCCAAGAATTTGCCGAAGCTGCCGTGCTCAGCCGCGATCTCCTGCACGAAGCGGGCGTTGTCACGCACCGACATGATCTTGGCGCCGTTGCGCACGATGCGCGCATCGCTCGTGAGCCGCTCCCAGAATTCATCCGGCTCGAAGGCGAGCTTCTCCACCTGGAAACCGAGGAAGGCCTCCTCGAAGCCCGGCCATTTTGCGTCGATCACGCTCCAGGCAAAGCCGGCGCAGAACACCCGCTTCGTCATCTCGGCGAGAACGCGATCGTCTTTCAGCTTAGCCAGAGATTTCGCGTTCGGCGCCGGCGGCAGCAGCTTCTCCAGCGCTTTCGCGCCGCCCTTGCGCTTCTCGGCCCGCGCCCGAATAGCCCTAAACGACGTCACGCGGCGAGACCTCTTTGCATTGGCAGGGACGGACGATCATAGCGTGACGCACGCCGTGATGCCAATGCGGCGGATCTCAGCCGCCCCTGATATGCTTCAGACGCTCGACGGCCTCCTTCACCAAGGTCTGCATCAGCGCCTTGGCCGGGAGCTCGCGGGCCAGCGCAGCGCCCTGTCCTGCCCAGATCGGGGTGAAGTCGCGGCTGCCCTTCCGCTCTGCCGCGGCCCGCAGCGGTGCCAGCTCGCCCATCGGCAACGGAAAATCCGGTGCAGCGTCGGACAGAGGGCCGACCTCGGCGACGAAGCGGTTGACCATGGCGCGCGCCGGCCGGCCGGAGAGCACGTTGGTCATCACGGTGCCAAGCTCGCGCGCCTGGCGCAAGGCGTCGCGGTGCAGCGGCGGCGTCGCCGCCTCGGGGCAAAGCAGGAAAGCGGTCCCGATCTGGACTCCGGAGGCGCCGAGGGCAAGAGCGGCGGCGATGCCGCGCCCATCGGCGATGCCGCCGGCGGCGATCACGGGCACGCTGACCGCGTCAGTGACCTGCGGCACCAGCTCGAAGGTGCCGAGCTGCGAAGCGACCGCCCAGTTCCGGTCGCGATCGAGGAACGTGCCCCGGTGGCCGCCGGCTTCATAGCCCTGGGCAATGACTGCATCCGCGCCATGGTCTTCCAGCCAGCGCGCTTCCGCAACCGTCGTCGCCGACGAGATCACCTTGCAGCCTGCCGCCTTGATCCGTGCCAGCAATGGCGGTGCAGGCAAGCCGAAATGGAGGCTCACCACCTCCGGCCTCGCGTCCTCGACGAATTCGCACATCGCACTGCCAAACGGCGCAAGATCGGTGCGCGGCGGCGGTGTCGCATCGTCAATTCCGAGCTCGCGATAATAGGGTGACAGCGTCTCGTGCCACGCACGCTCGCGCCCCGCATTGGCCTTCGCCGGCTCGTGGCAGAAGAAATTGAGGCTGACCGGCTTGCTGGTCAGCCGCCGCATCTGTGTGATCGCATCGGCGGCGCGCTGCGGGTCCATGGTGGCGCAGCCGATCGAGCCGAGGCCGCCGGCATCGGCGACGATGGAAGCGAGCTCAACCGTGGCGAAACCCGCCATCGGCGCCAGCACGATCGGATGTTCGATTCCAAACAATTCAAGCAGACGACGGTCGGACCACATCTCGCATCTCCTAGCCGCGACCGGCGGACCAGCCGCCATCGACATGCAGGATCTCGCCGGTGACGAAGGCTGCCTTCTCCAGATACATCACGGCATCGACGACCTCCTGCGTCGTGCCCATCCGACCGATCGGCTGCAGCCCGGCGAGAAAACCATGCGCCTCCGGCGAATGCATCGGCGTGCTGATCGCGCCCGGCGAAACGGCATTCACCCGGATATTCCGGGGCGCATATTCGATCGCGAGCGAGCGCGTGATCGCGTTGAGCCCGCCCTTGGTCAGCGCCGCAAGACCCGCTGCGAGCGATGTCATCGGCTGTTCGGCGATCGTGGCGGTGATGTTGACGATGTGGCCAGAACCCGTCTGCAGCATTCTCGCTGCGACCTTCTGGGTCAGATGAAAGAATCCGGCGAGATTGACCGCGACCATCTTTGCGAAATCGGCGGCGGAATATTCGGTAAAAGGCTTGGCAATGAACACGCCGGCATTGTTGACGAGCGTATCTATGCGCCCGAAACGCTCGATCGCCAGCTTAAAGATGCGCTCGGCCGTCTCGGGGTGTGCAATGTCGCCCTCGATCATGAGGACCGACGGATCATCGCTCTTGCCGATCGAACGGGCGGTGGCCACGACGCGGTAGCCGTTTTCGCGATAGGCTTTCAGCAATTCCGCGCCAATGCCGCGTGACGCGCCGGTGATGATGACGACCTTTCGCTCTGATGTCATGTTCGCTCCTCGCAATTGCCTGGGGTTTATCGGAGCGATAGATGCACCATGCGACCGGACGCGGCTTTGCCTCGGTTGCTCAGCTTTTGTCATTTCTTGCCGCTGTCAGGATCAGCGGACGCAGATCGGTTACATCCGTAACAAATCAGGCCGCGACGCTGCGGCGGTACTGAGCGGGCGTCAGGCCGGTTGCCTGCCGGAACGCGCGGGTGAAATTGGCTTGGCACGAAAATCTGAGCCTGAGCGCGATATCGGCCAGCGGCTGCTCCCTTTGTCCCAGCAATTCCTTGGCACGTTCGAGCCGCCGGGCGCTGACGTAACGATGCGGCGATCGGCCGACGGCTGCCTTGAACGCGCGGGCGAAATGAAACTGGCTCAGGCACGCGATCGATGCCAGATGGCCGACCGTCAATTCGCCCTCCAAATTCGTCTCGATGTAATCCAGCACACGCGCCAGCCTGCGCCGGTCAAGTCCCTCGCGGGGTGCGAGGAAGTCGAGCGATAGCTTGCCGAAATGGTTTTGAACCAATCTTGCGGCCAGACTCGAGGCCAGCGTCTCTGCGAGGAGCCGGCCGGCAGACGTCTCGCGCTCCAGCTCGGAGGTGAGTGCATAGGCGATCTCGGCCAGAAGCGGATCGCGAAAACTGCTTTCATGACGCAGCGACGTCACAACGCATGGGGCGAGCCCCTCGCCAAAGCTCTCCCGCGAAAACCGGCTCGGCGGCAGATAAATGTGCAGGACCGCCGGAACGGGATCGGACAAATCGATCAGGCCATGCTCGGCCACCGGCGGCGAAACCCAGATCGTCCCACGTTCGGAGACGCTGCGATCGGTGATGCCATACCTCTCGCGCGTGACCACGGACCCATTGCCCCGGACGTCGATGCAGATTTCGATGTCCGGCTGCGGGCTCTTCCAGGCGATCGTGCCACTGCCGTGGCTGCGAAGCTCCGCTGTGATGCCCGACCAGCCCCGATCGGTGGAAGACGCCAGAAGCCCCGAGGCGCCGTAGCTTCCGAAACCGTGTGCCCCTGGCGACGCCGGTTGCTCTGGTTGAGATGCGAAGTTGAGCTTTTTATGGGTGGAATTCATTCGACATAACCCGATATCCGGCAATCGACGAAATCCCCAGCCACCACAATGTGGCCGGCTCGCAGCCAAATCGCAACGATTGCTGGCCGCCCATCACGCGGAAGCGATCAAGACCGGCCGGTCTTCTGGCGCATGTCGAAGGCTTCGATGCGTCCGCGGCACTTCATGGTTGCAAAAACCGCGCGGCACGGCATGTTTGGCGCCGATGCCCGCCAAGACCAACACAGACCAGCCCGCCGAGACGCCGCATTACCACGGCCATCGGGAGCGCCTGCGCGAACGCTTCCATAGCGCCGGGCCCGACGCGCTGAGCGACTATGAACTGCTCGAGATGGCGCTGTTTGCCTCGATCCCACGGCGCGACACCAAGCCGCTCGCCAAGGAATTGCTGAGGCGCTTCGGCTCGTTTGCCGAGGTGATCCATGCGCCCGTCGCCCGCCTGCGCGAGGTCGAGGGCATCGGCGAAGCCTCGGTCAACCAGCTCAAGCTGATCGCGGCCGCCGCGAGCCGGGTCGCCAAGGGCGAGGTGAAGCGGCGCAAGGCGTTGTCGTCATGGAACGACGTGCTCGACTATTGCCGCTCGAGCATGGCCTTCGCTGACAAGGAGCAGTTTCGCCTCCTGTTCCTCGACAAGCGCAACCAGCTCATTGCCGATGAGGTGCAGCAGATCGGCACCGTCGACCACACGCCGGTCTATCCACGCGAAGTGATCAAGCGCGCGCTGGAACTGTCCGCCACCGCGCTGATCCTGGTGCACAACCACCCTTCCGGCGACCCGACGCCGTCGCAGGCCGACATCCAGATGACGAAAGCGATCATCGACATCGCCAAGCCGCTCGGCATCTCCGTGCACGACCACATCATCGTCGGCAAGAACGGCCACGCGAGTTTGAAGGGGATGCGGCTGATTTGAATCCATGCTGGTTTCAGCGCCCCGGTTTGCCCTGACGGTCAGCTACGTCGACCAATACGTACCGCCGGCTTACCTCCTACTGGTACTTTTCCTCGAGGTCGGCCCCTCGGCACGGCCGATCCAGCCGAGAAGAAACTGGGAGAGAGATTCCAATGAGAGCAAGAACCGAAATCACAGCAGACCTTCAACGACTGGGCGTCCAACCGGGAGATCTCGTGATGGTCCATGCCTCGTTGAAGGCCATCGGTAGTGTCGAGGGCGGCGCGGCCACCGTCGTCGACGCTCTTCTCGACGCCGTCGGGCCGACGGGTACTGTAATGGGCTATGCCTCATGGGACCGATCACCGTACGAGGAAACATTGAACGGCGCTCAGATGGACGAAGAACTCCGTCGCACCTGGCCTCCGTTTGACCCTGCAACCTCTGGAACATATGCGGGCTTCGGCCTGCTCAATCAGTTCCTTGTCCAGACCCCCGGTGCGCGACGTAGCGCACATCCGGACGCATCGATGGTCGCTATAGGTCCTCTCGCAGAAACTTTGACAAAGTCTCATCACCTTGGTCAGGCGTTGGGAAAAGGCTCGCCCCTCGAACGTTTTGTCAAGCTGGGCGGAAAAGTTCTTCTGCTAGGCGCTCCGCTGAACTCAGTTACCGCACTGCACTATGCCGAGGCTATTGCCGATATTCCTGGTAAACGCCGCGTGACCTATGAGATGCCGCTACTTGGCCCCGATGGTCAAACCGTCTGGGAGTGGGCCGAGGATTTCGACTCGAACGGCATCCTCGATCGCTTCGCGGTCGACGGAGAGCCTGACGCGGTCGAAACGATCGCGCATGCATACGCTGCCCTCGATCGGCACCGGATTGACCGAGTAGGAGACGCATCCTGCTACCTGTTCGACGCGCAGGACATCGTTTCCTTTGGCGTGACCTATCTTGAGCGCCGTTTTGGCCGGACGTCGTCGCCCTTGGATGATCCCCGAAGCGACTAGCCTTTCAAACGACATTTGCAGCATAGGCCATGATCAATGATCATTCTGACCAAATCTGCTCTAGTACATGATCCGAGAGGAGCAACGACATGGAATGGACATCCGACCAGGACCGGATCGACTGGAATGCGCTGTCGGAGCTCTATCGGATCGCTCCGCTGGGCGACAAGAAACCGGAGGAGCTGAAGCGCGCGTTCGGAAACAGCATGTACAAATGCTTCGCGTTCGACGACGGCATCCTGGCCGGCGCAGGACGCGCCGTCGCTGATGGTGTCGATTGCTCCTACATTTGCGACATCGCCGTCCATCCGCATTTTCAGGGGCGAGGCCTCGGCAAGGAGATCGCGACGCGATTGCGGGATCTGTCGCGCGGCCACAGGAAGATCATCCTGTACGCCAATCCCGGCACCGAGGCGTTCTATGAGAAACTCGGCTTCCGGCGCATGCTCACGGCGATGGCCATCTTCAGCAGCGAGGACGCCGCGATCAAGAAGGGCTTGATCGCGGCCTCGGCTTAGAGCGTGGTGCCATTGGTTGAGTCGGCAGCCGGTTCACTTTGCATTTCCCGCTTGTCACGCTTACGGCCCAGCGCCGGCGACGAACAGCACGTCGACCCAGTAGTTATTGGCGCCGAAGGTATTTGTCGGGAAGCTGCTGCTGGTGCCGTAGACATAGACACCATTGCCTCCGCTGCTCGCGCTGGCCGGCGCCGTAAGTGCGCCGTTGACATGGTCGGCGGCGAAATAGTTGGAGTCCGCCGAGTAAAAGCCGTTGCAGTGATAAGAAGCGACGTAGATCGTGTTGGCGGTCAAAGCCACCGGTGTAGCGAGATTGACAGTTTGCCAGCCGCCGGGGGTCTCGTTGGTGGATGTCGCGCTGGCTAGCAGGGTCCCGGTCTCAGTCCATAGGTTGACGATATGCGGACCAGTGTTCTGCGGCCCTTTGTAAAAGAGAATCGCAAAGACGAGGCCGCCGGCCGACGTCTCGAACTTGACCCCAAGTTCGACCGCATTGGAATCGTTGACCGTGATGTTTGCCGGTGTGGTCGTGGCGGTGAAGAGGCTGACGGCATTGGAGGGGAGAACAGTCAGTGAGACGGTTGCCGAGGCGGTTCCTCCGTGGCCGTTGGTGATTGTGTATGTGAAGCTCGCCGCTCCGAGGTAGCCGCTGGTCGGCGTGAAATCGACCACTTGCGTCGTTGCATTATAGCTGACCGTTCCGTTGGTCGGGGCGCCGACGCTCGAGATCGACAGGGCAAAGCCGTTGGGATCGGAGTCATTGGCCAGAATCGTAGCGGCCGGAATGGCAAGGACTGTATTCTGGAGCGTTGTAAATCCGCTGTCGTTGTTCGCAACGGGAGGTAGGTCTCCGCTGCCACTCGGGTTGAAAAGGACATCGACCCAATAGTTGCTTGCGTCGAAACTGCTGGTTGGGAAGCTGCCGCTGGCGCCGTAGGAGAAGACTCCATTGCCGTTACTGCCGGCGCTGTTGGGGGCCGTGAGCGGCCCACTGGTATGGTCAGTGGCGAAGTAGTTCCCGTCCACAGAATAGAAGCCGTTGGTGTGATAGGAAGCGACATAGATCGTATTGGCGGTCAAGGTCACCGGTGTGGTCAGACCCACGGTCTGCCAACCACTCGCGGTTTCGTTGCTGGATGTTGCACTGGCCAGCAGGGTACCCGTCGAGGTCCACAGATTGACGACATGCGTGCCTGTGTTTTGCGGACCCTTGTAGAAAAGAATTCCGAGGACCTGGCCGGCAACGGATGTCTCGAA
Source organism: Bradyrhizobium sp. Leo78 (assembly GCF_059512425.1). Lineage (NCBI taxonomy): Bacteria > Pseudomonadati > Pseudomonadota > Alphaproteobacteria > Hyphomicrobiales > Nitrobacteraceae > Bradyrhizobium > Bradyrhizobium sp. Leo78. Next base: position 107,378 of record NZ_JCAMOT010000010.1, on the reverse strand, counting down.
CTTGACCCCGAGTTCGACCGGGTTGGCGTCGCTGACTGTGATCGTTGCCGGTGTCGTCGATGGACCGAACAGGCTGACGGTGCCGGCACTCACGGTCAGCGATACGGTCGCGGAGGCGGTGCCGCCATGGCCGTTGGTGATTGTATAAATGAAACTGGCTGTCCCAAGGTAACCGGTCGTCGGCGTGAAGCTAACGACTTGCGTTGTTGCATCGTAGCTTACAGTTCCATTGACCGGGCTGCTGACGCTTGAGATGGATAGTGTGTAGCCATTTGGATCCGTATCATTAGCCAGGATCGAGGCGGCCGGAATGGACAGGACGGAGTTCGGAGGGGTGATAAAGCCTCCGACGTCATTCGCGATGGGTGGCAGATTCCCGGTTCCACCAGCGCGGTTGAATACCAGATCGACCCAGTAATTGCCTTTCAGATTTGAGCTCGCGGGAAAAATGCTCGTCGATCCATAGGCAAATACACCATTGGCGCCGGCGGCCGGTGCGCGCAGCGGACCCGCGCTCCGCGTATTGAGAAAGTAGTTCAAGTCCGCAGAATAGAGGCCCGTAGCGGTGTGGTACGACGCAACGTATGTCGCGCCTGCATTGACAGTGACCGGAGTCGGAAAATTGACCTGCTGCCAGCCGTTTGACGTTTCACCGGAGAAGGCCGCGGTTGCAAGCAACGTTCCGTCAGCGCTCCAGAAATTGCCGACGTGCGGGCCGGTGTTGAGCGGCTCCTTGTAGAAACGGATACCGCTGACAGTGCCGGCAGCGCTGATCTGCACTCGGATACCAAGCTCTATTGCCAGGGGATCGTTGGCGAGTACCACGAACGGCGCATCAGTAGGCGTGAAAAGGCTCACGACCGCTCCAGGTATAACGCTTACGGTTACACCGGCGGCGGGTGTCTCCATATTGAGGCTGTCGTCGACAGCCCGGGACTTGATGGTGAACGTGCCCGGCTGCAGTGGCCACCACGTGTATGTCCAGTTCGTGGTGCCTGTGGCCGGGTGCCAGGTCGTTCCGCCGTCGGTCGAGACCTCGACGACCGCAACCAGCCCATCGACATCTCCAGCGGTGCCCGAAATCGTCACCGCTTGCTGCTGGACAAGGCTTGCACCTGAAGCGGGAGTAGAGATCGTCGAGACCGGTGGCGTGTGATCCGTTGATGCGCTGGCGGCAACGAGGTTGGTCTGCAGGGTTTGCGGCTGCACGCCCATGTCCGCAAACACGTTCACCATGGCCTGCTGTACGTTGGGATCCTCGGGCGTCGGCCCCACACTGCCAAGGTTGCAGTAGTCGTGCGTCGTGTCGAGGCCAAAAGACAGGAAGACCGTTCCCGTACCGAACACGATTGCCCCGCTCGGTGCGCGATACAGGACGAGATTATGTGTCGCAGTCCGGGCGCCGGTGGTGTTGCCATAATCGAGCAGATAGGTGTCCACCGGAAGGACCGTCGATGACACTGCAATCAATCCGCCCGGCCGGAAGCCGTTGTCAGGCGCTTCGTCCCATTCGTAGCCAAGCATGCCGATTGCCAGAGAGCTGGTCGTGCCGGCTTGCACCGCCGTATTCCGCCAGAATCTGAACTGTGCGAGGTTCGAGGGAATCGTGATCGCGTCGCCGCGAAATGAATCCACCTGGAAGATGGTGCCGGTCAGCGCATTTTCAGGACGTCCTCCATCGGACGGAGGGCTGAAGCTCGGATCGCGCCAGGTGCCGGTCCACTCCGGCGTCGGATCGATTTTTGCGGCGGCGTGGGTTTCCTTGTAGCAGACGAGAATGCGGTTCGCCGTGCCGTTCGCATCCGCTTCCCATCGCGTTTTCCAGTAAACCTCGTTGCCGCTCATGAAGATGAGATGCACGCCTGCATCACGTGCGGCCTCTACATTGGTCCGGAGATCGCCGGACCAATATTCATCGTGTCCGACCGACATGAACACCTTGTAGTTCGTCAGCGGGATGTTGCCCGGCCCCGCGTCGACGGTTGAGATGTAGGTCACATCGTATCCGTTTCGCTCGAGCCAGCGAATTGCCGCATATTCCGCGCTGAACACGAAATCCTGCGGGCCAGCATATAGCCCAATGCCGTCACGAGTACCGAAGGGCCGGTTGTAGCTGACTTTGAAAGCGCGCCCGTCACCACTCTGCGTCGCATTTCCTCCATACAGGCTTGCACCGCCCCAGCCGTTGTAGGCATGCCATGTGGTGTCGCAGGTCTTGAAGACGATGTCCCGCGCCACACCGTCATTGCGGACGACAAAGGTAATATGGCTTTCGCCGGCTGTCGTGTCCTGACGGACAAGCTTTGCGATATACACGCCGGAGACCGCCGTCGCGGGGACGGTCCACGTGACGGTGACGTTCCAGTTGGCGGCATCGTACAGACCGATCGACGGATCACCGTCCGGTTGCGACGGCTGGATCGACGCGGTGTTCTGCTGAATGGACGTTACGAAACGAGCGCCGGCGCCGCCGTAATAGCCAAGGCGATAGATGTCGATCCGGTAGTTCGTCGAATCGGTATTGATCTTGAAGCCGATCTGGCTTCCACTATTGACGCTGATGCTGGTGGCGAAGCCTTCGATATTGGTGGCCGCCGGACCGCTGAGGTCCCATACTTCTTGAGGGGTGCCGGTGTTCTGGTTTTCGATAACGATCGGATTTGGTGCCATTTGCTAGCATCTTTGCTGTGGGAAACGTGACTGCAATAAATCGTCGTCTGCAAAGCTTGGTATCGAACGACTACTCGAGCGTTCATTAATCGACGTTCACAATCTAGTGCGATTGCGATGGCGCCGTGACACCACGTTCGATTGTTGAGAGACTAACCGCCGGCCCCAGAGGTTAACCGATCAGTCAGGGAGTGATGATCCGATGCAAGAACGACCGACTTGGACCGAAGGCAAAACCTGGTTGTATCGCGGTTATCAGGTCACGCACGCTCGTGACGGAAAAAGCCTGGAGATCCGCAAAGGTAGCGAGCCGCCGATGAAAAGCCTTGCCAAGCCGGTCACATACAAGGAGGTAACCGACTACATCGACAGACTCCATCCCTCGGCGCCCTGACCAGATTCCCCGGTCGGGGTACATCAGTGTTGTGATTGTGTGCGGAGCTTCGAGAGAGAAACACTCGGATCGTTCGCATCGCCGAAGAGTTACGGCCCGACCCAACGCCGCACCGCATCCATCGTGTCTGCAGGCGACGCGTTGAAACAGATGGAGGCCTCCGGTGCCAGCCGGTGCACGAGGTTGATGATCTTCTCGAACAGCAGCAGTTGCTCGGCGGGCTCGCGCAGGCCGGCGCCAATGACAACGCAGTCGAACCGCTTCGACTCGAGCGCCATGGCCACCACCTGCTCCGCCGTATCGCCGAGGTCGACCAGGCAGGCGTCCGCCTCATAGCCGTGGCTGCGCAACTGATCGATCTGCGCGTCGATATAGTTCCTGATGAGGTCCGGCGTGAGCTGCGGAAAGGCGCTGAAATCCGCGAATGCGGGATCGATGCCAATTGCAAGCACGGTCGTCGCCATAGCGCGCTCCTGGTCCGAAGAAGCCGGATCGAGACATGAACAGCCAACGCCGCACACGCCAAGGGCGTTCCTCGTCCCAGCACAAGGACAGGTGAGAGCGGGTGAAGAACTGCTCGAAGAAAGCGCCGAGCACGCGGTTTTGCGTGTTCGGCCGCGACGCAATATCGGAGCTCGGCAATTTTGCCAGCGGTAGCGGGATATTTAAGGGACCGTTCACACCATGCTGAGAAGCTTCTGGTGACATTTGGAATTTTGATTCGCCGATCATGAATACCAGATCGACAATTGCGTCGCCTGGCCCGCCAACGCAGGAACCCAGACATGTTTGGAAGCCGGAAATCGCGTGCCGGTGACATTGCCAAGACTGCCGCCGACGTCATCACTGCCAACCTGATGATCGCAGATGCGTCACTGACCATCACCTACATGAATCGTGCGGTGACCAGGCTGCTCACCGACGCGGAAGCCGATATCCGCAAGCAGCTTCCGGGCTTCTCGGTCGGCAAGCTGATCGGCAGCAGCATCGACATGTTTTACAGGGATTCCGCCGAGCGCCACGCGCTGGCGCAGTTGAAGACGCCGCAGCGGGAGACCATCAGGTTCGGTGGCCGTGCCTTTGATCTCATGATCACGCCGCTGACCACCGACGACGGGCAGCGCGCAGGCTTCGCCGTGGAATGGTCCGATGCTTCGATCCGGCTGCAGAACCTGGACTTCCGGGCGCAGACCACGGCCATTGGCCGCGTCCAGGCGGTGATCGAATTCAATCTCGACGGCACTGTCATCACCGCCAATGAGAATTTCCTGCGCGCGCTCGGCTATTCGCTGGCCGAGATCCAGGGCAAGCACCACAGCATGTTTGTCGAGGCGTCATTCCGCGACAGCCCGAACTATCGGGAGTTCTGGCAGAAGCTGAACCGGGGCGAATTCGAGACCGGCGAATTCAAGCGGATCGGCAAGGGCGGCAGGGAGGTCTGGATTCTCGCGTCGTACAATCCGGTGTTCGACGAGAACGGCAAGCCGTTCAAGGTGGTCAAATTCGCCACCGACGTCACCGAGCAGAAGCTGCGCAATGCCGATTTTGCCGGCCAGATCGCGGCCATCGACAAGTCGCAGGCCGTGATCGAGTTCGCGATGGACGGCACGGTAAAAACGGCGAACGCGAATTTCCTGAAGACGCTGGGCTACACGCTGCACGACATCCAGGGCCGTCACCACAGCATGTTCGTCGATCCGGCCGAGCGTGACCTGCCTGCCTATCGCGAATTCTGGGCTGCGCTGAATCGCGGCGAATACCAGACCGGTGAGTTTCGCCGCGTCGGCGCCGGCGGACGCGAAGTCTGGATCCAGGCCTCCTACAATCCGATCATGGATCTCAATGGCAGGCCGTTCAAAGTCGTCAAATACTCCTCCGACGTCACCGCCCAGGTGATCGCGCGACTGAAGAGCGAGCGCGTCCGCGGCATGATGGAGCAGGTCGCGGCCGGCGCCGAGGAATTGAATGCCTCGGTGCGCGAGATCTCGGAGGCGATGGTCAAGTCGAAGGAAACGGCTGCGGCCGCCACCGACCATGTGCAATCCGCCGACCACCAGGCGCAGCGGCTGACCGCCGCGGCCGCCTCGATGAGCGGCATCCTGCAGATGATCGGCGACATCACCGGCCAGATCAACCTGCTCGCGCTGAACGCGACCATCGAATCCGCACGCGCCGGCGAGGCCGGCCGTGGCTTTGCGGTGGTCGCCGCTGAAGTCAAGAACCTCGCCAACCAGGCCAAGCAGGCGACCGACAAGATTGGCGTCGAGATCGACTCGCTCAATGGCATTTCCGTCGACGTGGTCACTGCGCTGGGCACGGTCCGCCGCTCGATCGAGGCGGTGGGAGAATATGTGACGTCGACCGCGGCCGCAGTCGAGGAGCAGAGCGTCGTCACCGGCGAGATGTCGTCGAGCATGCAGCGCGCCGCCAACGAGGCCGCCGCCATCGGGTGATAGTAGCGGATCGCCACGGGCGCGGATCGCGAGATCAGGCGAGTTGGTACCACGTCGGAGGTGCCTTACCTCTCCCCATCGGGGAGAGGTCGGATCGCATCGCAAGATGCGATCCGGGTGAGGGGGATGAACTCCATCGTGGGACCGTAACCCTTCGCCCGGCGCTGCGCGCCGACCTCTCCCTGTGGGAGAGGTGAACAACGGCGGTCACGCCGAGTCAAACAAGAGTCGTCACGCCCTGCGGCGCCGCTACTGATCACGCAGCATGATCAGGGGGTCGGCGGTGTCGGGAACCTTGCGCCACTGCGCATTGTCGTCAGCCTCGAACTGCCAGGTCTCGCCCTTCTCGGACATCAACAGCATCTGGCCGTGATCGAGCCGCCAAACCGTCGGCGCGAATGCGGTCACCGCCGGATCGCATTTCGGCTTCAGGAAGACCTGGAAATTGTCCTGGCCGGCTTCGGTGTTGGTCAGCGTCAGGCCGCAGATCGCCTGTCCGTTGCCGCGCACCATGGACCAGTCTCCGATCATCTGGTCCATCGATTTGGCGAGCGCGCGGGCCGCGGCGAGGTTTTGCAGAATGTAGACGCCCTCGCCGGTCCGGTGCCCCTCGAAGATGCCGCTCTCGACCTCGGTGAAATCGATTACCGGCTCGCCAGCCGCATTCTGCAGCCGCACGATGTCGAGGCCCTTGATGTTCCAGGCGGCGATGTCCTTGGTGAAGGGCAGCGCCGCCGGACAGGAAGGCTCGAGCTCGAGCTTGAGGCCTTGCGCCGTGGCATCGCCCTTTAGCGTCACGACGCAGGTCTTGCTGCGCTCAGTGGTGGCAAGCTCCCACTGCCCGATCATTTCCTGTTTCAGCGACGAGGCATCCTGGGACGACGCAGGTCCAGCGCCGCCGGCAATTGCCAGCAGCACGGCCACGACGCTGAAACGGCGGACTGACATCGACGATCCCTGATCAACATCCCTTTACCGGGGTCTCCGCAACCGGCGTGAGCGGCGGCTTGCCGGCGAACCAGCTCTTGAGATTGTCGACCACGAGCTGGTCCATGGCATTGCGCGTTACCACGGAAGCCGAACCGATATGTGGCAGCACCACGACATTCTGCATCGACTTCAGCTCGTCCGGCACGTTCGGCTCGGTGGCGAACACGTCGAGACCGGCGGCCAGGATGGTCCCCGATTTCAAGGCCGCGATCAGCGCCGGCTCGTCCACGACCGAACCTCGCGCGACGTTGATCACCACGCCCCGCGGGCCGAGCGCCTTCAACACCTCGGCATTGATCATTTTCGCAGTGGAGGCGCCGCCGGGCACGATCACGACAAGCGTATCCACCGCCTTCGCCATCTCGATCAGGTCGGGATAGTGCTGGTAGGACACGCCGGCCGCGGGATTGCGCGAATGATAGACGACGGGAACGAGCGAAGCCTCGAGCCTGCGGCCGATCGCCTGCCCGATCCGACCCATGCCGACGATGCCGACCTTGCGGTCGCGCAGCGAGCCGACGCTCAAGGGATAGTTCTGCGTCTGCCAGAGGCCGGAGCGCACGTAGCGGTCGGCCTTGATGAATTCGCGCAGGGTCGCGATCAAAAGGCCCATGGCGACGTCGGCCACCTCCTCGGTCAGGACGTCGGGCGTGTTGGTAACGATGATGTTGTGCTCACGCGCATAGGCGGACTCGACATGGTCGTAGCCGACGCCGAAGCTCGCGACGAGCTCGAGCTTCGGGAATTGCGCCAGCACGGTCCTGTCGGTCGACACGGTGTGATAGGTCACGGCCATGCCGCGGATCCTGGCCTTGGTCTCCGGCGTCAAGCGTTCGAGATCGGCGCGGTTTTCCGCAGTGTGCAGGATGAACTGATCGGGAAAGCCATTCTGCAGAATGGGACGGATCGGCCCGTAAACCAAAAGGTCGATCTTGTCAGAAGAGATAGTTGCAGCCATCAGCTTTCCTTTCCAAGCGCGCTCTCGTGCCAGCGCCGCAATACCAGGTGCGAAATTAGCGCCAGCACCCCATAGATGACAATCCCGGCGACCGAGAGCAGGAACAACGCCGCAAACATACGTGGAATGTTGAGACGATAGCCGGACTCGGCAATGCGGAACGCGAGACCGGAGCCTGCGCCCGCGGTGCCGGCCGCGATCTCGGCCACGACGGCGCCGATCAGCGACAGGCCGCCCGCGATCCTTAACCCCCCGAGGATGAACGGCAACGCCGCGGGCAGTTTCAGAAAGCATAACGTCTGCAGCCGCGTCGCGCCGTAGAGCTGGAACAATCCGGCGAGGTTACGGTCGACCGAATTGAGCCCGAGCGTGGTGTTGGACAGGACCGGAAAGAAGGCGACGATCCAGGCGCAGACCACCACCGCGGTCTGTTGCTGCAGATAGATCAGAAGCAGTGGCGCGATCGCAATCACCGGCGTGACCTGCAGGATCACCGCATAGGGGAACAGCGAATATTCCAGCCATTTCGACTGGTTGAACAACAGCGCCAGCGCGATGCCGCCGATCGCGGCCGCCACGAAACCTTCGAGCGTGGTCAGCAGCGTGACGCCCAGCGATTGCGACAGCACCGGCCAGTCGCCAATCAGTGTCTGGAACACCGCCACCGGCCCCGGCAGCACATAGGGCTGGATATTGTTGACGCGAACGATCGCTTCCCACAGCAGGATAGCAGCCGCGAAGACGACGACCGGCAAGAGCAGGCGAACCGCATGCCGCGAGGACTTCATGCGCCGGCCTGTCCCGCGTAGGCCGGCGCCAGTGCGCCGGAGACCTGGCGGCAGAAGCCGGCATATTCGGCGGAGGTGCGGAATTCCTCGCCGCGCGGCTCGGTCGCGCTGATGCGAAACTCCGCGCCGATCCGCCCCGGCCGCGCCGTCATCACGATCACGCGCTGCGAGAGATACACCGACTCGAATACCGAATGGGTGACGAAGATCACGGTCTTGTGCAGCTTGCGCCAGAGCGCCAGCAGATCGTTGTTGAGGCGGAAACGCGTGATCTCGTCCAGCGCCGCGAACGGCTCGTCCATCAGGAGAATATCGGGATCGGTGACCAGCGCCCTGGCCAACGAGACGCGCATCTTCATGCCGCCGGACAGTTCGCGCGGATAGGCGTGTGCGAATTCGGCGAGCCCGACCTGCGCCAACGCCTCGTCGATGCGCGCATCCGCCTCGCTCGTCGGCGCATGGGCAAGCTTCAGCGGCAGGCGGACATTGTCACGCACGCTCGCCCACGGCATCAGGGTCGGCTCCTGGAACACGAAGCCGATCGAGTGATGACCGCGTACTTCCGCCGCGAGATGCGAGACGCTGACGGTGCCGGCGGTCGGCGCCGCAAGGCCAGCGATCAGCCGCAGCGCAGTGGATTTGCCACAACCCGACGGCCCGACCAGCGTCACGAATTCTCCCCGCTTGACCTCGAGATCGAGCGGGCCGAGCGCCGCGACGCCGCTGTCATAAACCTTCGTGACCCCACGCAGGCTCACCGCAAGCGAGGAGCCGGCGTCCAGTTCGCTCGGGGCTGGCTCGGCCATCACGAGAGCTCTCTTCGCGCTCAGTTCTTCGGCCGCAGGTCGAGCCCAACGCCCTTGTTGACGAAGCGCAGCGTATAGGCCTGGCGGAAGTCGATATCGGAGCGAACGACGCCGGCCCGCACCATCTTGTCGAAGAAGCTCGCCATCCGCTCGTCGGTCATGGCGCCGATGCCGTCCTTCAGGGAGTCGCCGGAATCGACGATGCCGTATTCCTTCATCTTGTCGATGGAATAGCTGAGCAGTTCGTCGGTCATTTCCGGATTGAGCTTCTTGATCATGGCATTCGCAGCGGCATTGTCGCCGTAGAGATAGTTGTACCAGCCGATGATGGAGGCGTCGACGAAGCGCTGCACGAGATCGGGCTTCTTCTCGACCATGTCGCGGCGGGTCTCGATCAGGGTCGAATAGGTGTTGAAGCCGTAATCGGCGAGCAGGAAGATACCGGGCTTGAAGCTTGCGGCCTTCTCCACCGCGAACGGCTCCGAGGTGACATAGCCCTGCATCGCGCTCTTCTTGTCGACGATGAAGGGCTGCGGGTTGAAGGTGTACGGCTTCACCTTGCTCTCGCTGAATCCGTATTCGGATTTGAGCCACTGGAAGTAGGTCGTCATACCCTCCTTCGAGACGAGCAGCGTCAGCGGCTTCAGATCCTCGAGCTTGGTTGCCTTGATGTCAGGATGGGTCAACAGCACCTGCGGATCCTTCTGGAACATCGCGGCGACGGCGACCAGCGGCACGTTGTTGGTGACCGCGTCGAAGGATTGCAGCGAGTTCGCACTCATGAAGAAATCGATCTTGCCGGCGATCAGGAGGATGCGATTGTTGTTGTTGGGACCGCCGGGAACGATGGTGACGTCGAGGCCGTATTTGTTGTAGGTGCCGTCGGCCACCGCCTGGAAGAAGCCGCCATGCTCGGCCTCCGCGACCCAGTTGGTGCCGAACGAAACCTTGTCCAGGGTCTGGGCCTTTGCGGGCGCAAAGGCCGCAACCAGGCCGCACACGGCTATGGTTAACGCTCGCAGCAAAAAGGCCCGCTTCATGGTTGGACTCCGTCGCTGGTTATGGCCCATGATGGGTGATGGACGCCGAATGCGCCCGCGGCAGGGCCGGCAAATTACCTCGCAAATCCGCGCAAAGGAACGCTTGGCAGAGAAATGACTTCGACTGTTCCACCCCGCGACTGGACCGAAATCCGCTGGCCGCAGGTCGCTGGCGCCGATCCGGCGCGCTGGATCGCGGTATTGCCGCTCGCAGCGACCGAGCAACACGGGCCGCATCTGCCCCTCGGCACCGACGTCATGATCGCCGAAGCCTATCTGGCGCTTGTGCGCGAGCTGTTGCCCGTCGGCCTCCCCGCGACCTTCCTGCCGCTGCAGCCGGTTGGCATTTCCACCGAGCATATCGACTTTCCTGGCACGCTGACGCTGCCGGCCGATGTCGCATTGAAGAGTTGGACGACGCTCGGCGACAGCGTGGCGCGCGCAGGCGTCAAAAAGCTGGTGATGGTCACGAGCCATGGCGGCAACAGCGCCGCGATGAGCCTGGTCGCGCAGGATCTGCGTGCGCAACATGAAATGCTGGTGGTCACCACAAGCTGGTCGCGGCTGAGCGCGGCGGACAAGCTGTTCGATGCGGAAGAAGTGCGTCACGGCATTCATGGCGGCGCGGCCGAGACCTCGATCATGCTGGCGCGCTATCCGCAGACGGTGCGCAACGAAGCGATCGCGGATTTTCGTCCCGCCAGCATCGCCATCGAAAAGGATCACCGCTGGCTGTCGACGCAACGGCCCGCGCCGTTCGCCTGGCAAACGCAGGACCTGCACGCAAGCGGCGCGATCGGCGATGCGACCAAGGCTTCCGCGGAGAAGGGCGAGCGCCTGCTCGATCACGGCGCACGCGCGTTCTGCGAGCTGCTTATCGACGTCGATAACTTCGACGTGAACAAGCTCGCAGCCGGGCCGCGCTCATCCACTAAGCCGCTGTTCTGACAGCAAAATAATCGACAGGCATAGCCTTCATCCTCCGCTTCGAACCCAAATCGCGGAGGCTCCGTCCAACGGTGCGTGCGGGCCATCCCGGCGCCGCCTTCAACAGGATGGAGTTATCCATGTCGATCAAGACCAAGATTGCTGCTCTCGCCCTCGCCGCGCTCGCTGTCACCGGCACGATCGCGACGTCGACCACCCAGGCGCAAGCCAAGCCGTTCCACCACCACCACTGGGGCTTGGGCGTCGGTGCCGGCCTCGTCGGCGCAGCGGTTGTCGGCAGCGCCATCGCCGCGAACAACGGCTACTACTACGACGGCTATCGCCGCTGCGGCTGGGTTCGCCAGTACGATGCGTTCGGCAATTACATGGGCCGCGTGCGTACCTGCAATTTCTGATCGATCGACGGAGCGGTTTTGGTTGACGCGTTTTCTGCACAGATAAGTCCACGCAATCTGCGTAAACTTGATTGCGGCGCGAACCGGTAAACCTCCTTCGCTCGAAAACACGTCGACCGTGGATTGTGCGTCCGGCACGGGCGCCTCATCCACCCCGTGTCGTCCCCGGACCCGCCCGGCTGTCCCCCCGGGCGGGTCATCCACATCCGGATCTGGCCGCGACAAGATGATCGCGCCTTCTGTTGCAAAACTGTCATTGAGCGATGCCATCCAGCGGTAATGACTCGCCGTTTCTTGCTATTGCGAATTATTCGCAATAGGGATTGTGGTACGGTGTAGCTTCCCCGATCTGGCGCGATGGAGGGGAATCAGGACATGCGACCGGGGCAAAGGCGGCGTGATGATTTCGTGTGCGGGAAGGCGTCGTAGCAACGCTTCGGGAACGGGCACGCCGAACCCTCGCGACGTCCAGTTTGGAAACATCTCCGCCATGCCGCGCCGCAGCCGATCCTTTGCGAAGATTCTCGGCCACGCGGCGGCCGCGACCGTCGCCTTGAGCGGCCCGGCGGTTGCCGCCGATATCGCCTTCAAGGCTCCCGCCTACGCCGCCGTCTACGATTGGACCGGCTTTTATCTGGGGGGCCACACCGGCTACGGCGATGGCAGCCTGGGCCCACGCACCAATCCCCTCCCCGAACAGTCCGTGTTCTTTCCACCGACCGTTACCGGGCTGCTCGGCGGCTACCAGGCCGGATACAATCGCCAATTCTTCAATCGCATGGTGCTCGGCATCGAGGCCGACGCCACCTTCACCAGCCCGACGGACGTGCCGCGGCTGGTGCCGGGCCCTTTCCAGAGCTCGATCGACTACACCGGCACCTTGCGTGGCCGCGTCGGCTACGCATTCGGATGGTGGATGCCCTATCTGACCGGCGGCTTCGCCTGGGGGCACAGCCATGTCAGGATCAACGACGCCGACGGCGAGATCGTCTCGACCCCCGGTCGATATCACACCGGCTGGACCGTCGGCGCCGGTGCCGAATTCGCGCTGAGCGGCAATTGGAGCGCGAAGCTCGAATACGATTATGTCAACCTCGCGCAACGGACCTACGACCTCGGCGAATTCGGCTTGCCCTCCGTCAGCATCAAGCCCGATCTCCATCTGCTGAAGTTCGGCTTGAACTATCAGTTTGGCGACGCGCCTTGGCCGGTCGCGGCAAGCCCGACCAAACTTCCCGAGTCGAACGACTGGAATGTGCATGCGCAGACCACGTTCCTGCCGCAGGGCTATCCGTCGTTCCGCTCGCCCTACATGGGCACCAACAGCCTGCCGGGGCCTGGACAACTCCAGGCGACCTGGACCACGACGGCGTTTCTCGGCCTCAGGCTGTGGGAAGGCGGCGAGCTCTATTTCAATCCGGAGCTGGCGCAGGGCTTCGGCATCAACGGCACGCTCGGCCTTGCCGGTTTCCCCAACGGCGAAGCGCAAAAGGCAGGAGCGGCCTTTCCGAAGCTGCGGCCGCAACGCTACTTCCTCAAGCAGACCTTTGGACTTGGAGGCGAGCAGGAAGAGGTCGCCGATGGTCCCAACCAGTTGCCGGGCAAGCGCGACATCAACCGCATCACCGTCGTCGTCGGGCGCTTTGCGGTCGGCGACTTCTTCGACGGCAATTCCTATGCAAAGGACCCGCGCGCCGATTTCATGAACTGGGCGATGTGGGCCTCTGCCGCCTACGACTTCCCGGCCGACCTGCCTGGCTATACGCGCGGCGCGGTGGTCGAGTTCAACCGCAAGGACTGGGCGGTGCGCGCCGGCCTGTTCCAGGTGCCTGATGCGCCCAACAGCGACGTCCTGACCTTTAAGACCGGCGGCACCGCGGTCGAGTTCGAAGGGCGCTATGCGCTCTCCGACAAGCCCGGCAAGCTGCGGCTCGGCGCATTTGCCAATCGCGGCAATACCGGCATCTATCAGGAGGCGTTGGATATCGAGAGCCTGAACCCGGCGCTCGACATCAATAACGTGATGACGGCCATCCGCCGCGACAATCTCAAATACGGCTTCTACGCCAACCTCGAGCAGCAGCTCGCCACGGACATTGGCCTGTTTGCCCGCGCGAGCTGGAACGACGGCCGCGCCGAAATTCTCTCGTTCACCGACGTCGACCGCAGCGTTTCGGGCGGCCTGTCGGTCAAGGGCAGCTATTGGGGCCGGCCAAGCGACACGTTCGGCATTGGCGGCGCGATCAACGGCCTGTCCGCCGCGCATCGCGATTTCCTGGCGGCTGGCGGCCTCGGCCTCCTGATCGGCGACGGTCGGCTCAACTACAGCCACGAGCGCATCTTCGAGACGTACTACGCGTATTCGATCAGCAAGAACTTCACCTTGACGGCGGACTATCAGTTCATCACAAACCCCGCCTATAACGCCGACCGTGGCCCCGTGCACATCTTCGCGGGAAGGCTGCACGGGGAATTCTAGAGCATATCTTCACAGGAAGATCGTGCTCAAATGAAAGGATCGCGGGAGATCGGTTCAAGGAGCCATTGTCCCGCCGCCTTCGCCTCGGGTGATGAGGAGCCGCCATGCTCGAACAATCCGCTCAGCCTAACCTCATCGATATCCGCGGCGTCTGTCGCTCCTTTCCCAAGGGCAGCGGCGAGAACCTGCTGGTGCTCGAAAACGTCGACCTGACCATCCGCGCCGGCGAGATCGTCGGCCTGCTCGGCCGCTCCGGCTCCGGCAAATCGACGCTGCTCCGGATCATCGCCGGCCTCGTCGATCCCTCCTCGGGAGAGGCGGCCTGCCGCGGCAAGAAGATCGCAGGTCCCCCCAACGGCGTCGCGATGGTGTTCCAGTCGTTTGCGCTGTTTCCCTGGCTCACGGTGCTGCAGAATGTCGAGCTCGGGCTCGAAGCACTCGGCATCGATGCCGCAGAACGACGCACCCGCGCGCTCGCCGCGATCGACCTGATCGGCCTCGACGGTTTCGAATCCGCCTACCCCAAGGAATTGTCCGGCGGCATGCGCCAGCGCGTCGGCTTCGCGCGCGCCCTGGTGGTGCATCCGGACCTGCTGTTGATGGACGAGCCGTTCTCGGCGCTCGACGTCCTGACCGCTGAAACGCTGCGCACCGACCTGATCGATCTGTGGACCGACGGCCGCCTGCCGATCAAATCGGTGCTGATGGTGACGCACAATATCGAGGAGGCGGTGCTGATGTGCGACCGCATTCTCGTGTTCTCGTCCAATCCCGGCAGAGTGGCGACCGAGATCAAGGTCGATTTCCCGCATCCGCGCAACCGCCTCGATCCGGCGTTCCGGCAGCTCGTCGACAACATCTATGGGCGCATGACGCAGCGGACCGACGGCAAGTCGACCACAGCAGCCGAGGCGGCTTCCGGCGCGGGCGTCGGCACGGCGCTCGGCCATGTCTCGTCCAACGAACTGTCCGGCTTGATCGAGACGCTGGCAGGGCCGCCCTATCACGGCCACGCCGACCTGCCGGTTCTCGCCGGCAGCCTGCAAATGGAGACGGACGAGATCCTGCATCTCGGCGAGGCGCTGCAGCTGTTGCGGTTCGCGCGCTTAAGCGAGGGCGACCTGGTGCTGACCGAAGCCGGTCTGCGCTTTGCCAATCTCGAAACCGACGCGCGCAAGAAACTGTTCGCCGAACATCTGATCAGCTACGTGCCGGTGATGGGCCTGATCAAACGCGTGCTTGACGAACGCCCGTCCCACACAGCCCCCGCCGCGCGATTCCGCAACGAGCTCGAGGACTACATGTCCGAGGATTATGCGGACGAGACGCTGAAGACCATCGTCTCATGGGGACGCTATGCCGAGCTGTTCGCCTATGACGAACAGTCGGAGACGTTCAGCCTGGAGAACCCGCATTAGCCGAGGCGGCCTGTCCCTACCTCGCCGCCGCAACAAACCCTGTCATTCCGGGGCGACGCGAAGCGGCGAGCCCGGAATCCATCGAGCAACAGATGCGGGTGGAAACATGGATTCTCTGATGTGCAATTGCACATCATAGCTCGCCACTGCGTGGCGCCCCGGAATGACCGGGATGGGCGGTTCGCCTTCTCCACGTTCTTGCGGGGAGAGGGAAACGTGCTCACCCCGCTGGCTGGAACGAATCGGGGCGGGCCATGGCCCAGGCGTCGCGGAAGCGGCGGTCCTGGGTGCCTTCGAGCAATTCGCCCGGACGCAGCGCCGGGTACAGTTCGGCAAAGGTGCGGACTTCCGTGGTCGACGTCCGCTGCGTGAAATGGATTGGCCGCAACTCCTGCGGATGCTCGAGGCCGGCGGCGGCGAGCAGTTCCGCCAGCGCATGCAGCGTCGCGTGATGATAGTTGGAGACGCGCTCGATCTTGTCGGGCACGTAGAGCGCGCGGTTGCGGATCGGGTCCTGCGAGGTCACGCCGGTCGGGCAGCGGTCGGTGTGGCAGCTCAAGGACTGGATGCAGCCGAGCGCGAACATGAAGCCGCGCGCGGAATTGCACCAGTCGGCGCCGATCGACATCGCGCGCGCCATGTCGAAGGCAGTCGCGATCTTGCCGGAGGCACCTAACTTGATGCGGTTGCGCGCATTGATGCCGACCAGCGCATTGTGGGCAAAATTGACGCCCTCACGCATCGGCATGCCCAGATGATCCATGAATTCCAGCGGCGCAGCGCCCGTGCCGCCCTCATTGCCGTCGATCACGATGAAGTCGGGATAGATCCCGCTCTCGAGCATCGCCTTGCAGATCGCGAGGAATTCCCAGGGATGGCCGATGCACAGCTTGAAACCGGCCGGCTTGCCGCCCGACAGCCGGCGCATCTCGCCGATGAAAGCCATCATCTCAAGCGGCGTCGAGAACGCCTTGTGCGAGGCCGGCGAAATGCAATCTTCCCCTAGGGGAACGCCCCTGATCTTGGCGATCTCCTCCGAGACCTTCGCCGCCGGCAGCACACCGCCATGGCCGGGCTTGGCGCCCTGGCTCATCTTGAGCTCGACCATCTTGATCTGCTCCTCAGTGGCGACGCGCGCGAACTCGTCCGGATTGAACGTGCCGTCGCGATTACGACAGCCGAAATAGCCGGAGCCGATCTCCCAGATGATGTCGCCGCCCTTCTCGCGGTGGTACGGGCTGACGCCGCCTTCGCCGGTGTCATGCGCAAAGCCGCCTTTCCTGGCGCCGGCGTTCAGCGCGCGCACCGCGTTCGGGCTCAGCGCGCCGAAGCTCATCGCGGAGATGTTGAAGACAGAGGCCGAATAAGGCTTCGCGCAGTCGGGACCGCCGATGGTGATGCGGAATTTCTCGTTCGAATGGGGCTTCGGCGCCACCGAATGGTGCATCCATTCGTAGCCCTCGCGGTAGACGTCTTCCTGGGTGCCGAACGGCCGCTTGTCCAGCACCATCTTGGCGCGCTGATAGACGACGGCGCGGGTGTCGCGGGAGAACGGCATGCCGTCCTTCTCGCTCTCGAAGAAATACTGCCGCATCTCCGGGCGGATCTCTTCGAGCAGGAAGCGCAGATGCGCCGAGATCGGATAGTTGCGCAGCACCGCGTGATGCTTCTGCATGAGGTCGCGGACGCCCAGCAGCGTCAGCGCGCCGAAGATCAGTAAGGGGATCAGGATGACGTCGATCAGCTTCCGGTCGACGATGCCGAACACGAGCAGGAGCGCAGTGACCACCGAGCAGATCGTGAGCACGATGAAGCGCGGCGAGAACGGAAGCAGCAGCGTTGCCATGAAACCCCTCAGCGGATCCTGCCGAACTGGTTATCGGCGGGCGGAGAGCCTAATCGATCCCGCGCCGTCCGCCACACGCTATACGGTATAATGGGACTTCGGGTTCACGGATGTGACACCGACGCTACACGATCCGGGGTGGTGTATTGCGCCGCAACGAAAGGGGGAAGAGGCACCCCGCCGTCATTCCGGGTCGATGCGAAGCATCGGGCCCGGAATCCATCGGGCCACAAACGCCGCGGAGAAATGGATTCCGGGCTCGCGCTGCGCGCGCCCCGGAATGACGGGCGAGAGAGTTGGCTTAAAACTCGAAGCCGATCAGCGCTCGACGAAGGCCTTTTCGATCACGAAATGGCCGGGCGTGCTGTGGCTGCCTTCGGTGAAGCCGCGGCCCTCGAACAGCTTGCGCAGGTCCTCCAGCATCGCCGGGCTGCCGCACATCATGATGCGGTCGGTCTCAAGATCGAGCGGCGGCTGGTGGATGTCGTTGAAGAGCTGATCCGACGTGATCAGGTCGGTGATGCGGCCGCGGTTGCGGAACGGCTCGCGGGTCACGGTCGGATAATAGAGCAGCTTCTCGGCGAGCAGCGGACCGAACAATTCGTCGTCGCGCAGATTGGCGACCAGATCCTCGCCATAGGCGAGCTCGGCGACCTGGCGGCAGCCATGGACCAGCACAATGGTCTCGTAGCGGTCATAGACCTCGGGGTCTTTGATCAGGCTCGCGAAGGGAGCCAGACCCGTGCCGGTCGACAGCAGCAGCAGCCGCTTGCCGGGGATGAGATTGTCGGTGATCAGCGTGCCGGTCGCCTTGCGGCCGACCAGGATGATGTCGCCTTCCCGGATCTTCTGCAGCTTGGAGGTCAGCGGACCGTCCTGCACCTTGATCGAGAAGAACTCGAGCTCTTCCTCGTGATTGGCGCTCGCCATCGAATAGGCGCGCAGCAGCGGCCGGCCATCGATCTCGAGGCCGATCATGGCGAACTGGCCGTTCTGGAAGCGGAAGCCGGAATCGCGGGTGGCTCGGAAGCTGAAAAGCGTATCGGTCCAGTGACGAACAGAAAGGACCTTCTCTCGATAGAACGCGCTCATGTGTCTGGTTTTTCCGATTGACCTTACATAAACGAGGTCGAGTAGCGGCTGCTCGACCGCACGTAATTGACTGACATCAAGGGGAAGCCCGCCTGCCCGTCGCGCCGCTGACACACATAATGGAATTCATCCATTGTGCAATTGCGAACTCAGCATGGCTGTCGATTGATTTCGCAGAATGGTTCAAAACATCGTTGTTAAGGTTTCCGGCGCGGCGCAATTAACTTGCTGGAAACGATGCCGGTAGAGCAATTAATTCCACACGGCACCATTGAGAGAGGAAAATCGACTTGGCGATCCCGATCAGCCAGCGGATTTTTGTCGACGCGGTCACGAAATATTGCCTGGCCCGTAACATTACGGTCGAGGTGCGGTCGGAGGCCTGGCTGATCGTCATGCAACGTGGGCAGCGGCGGCACCTCGCCTTCGCGTATGACGTCGGGCTGAACAGCGCGGTCGCGCACCAGATCGCCAACGACAAGGCGGCTACCGCCGAGGTGCTACAATGTTTTGGGGTGCCCTGCATCCCCCACACCCTGTTCCTTGGGCCGAAGCTTGCGGCCTATACGCGGTCGGCCGGCTCCTGGGAAACGATGCTCCGCCTGCTGGCCGAGCATCCCAACGGGCTCGTCGTCAAGCCAAACGAGGGCACGTCGGGCGAGGGAGTCTTCCGGGTGACGACCAAGCATGCGCTCGAGCTCGCGGTCGGCAGGATCCTGGCGGCCTACCCAAGCCTCGCTATCTCGCCCTATGTCGAGATCGAGGACGAGATTCGTGTTGTCCTGGTCGATGATCTCCCGGTCGTCGTCTACAGCAAGGAGCGCCCGTTCGTGATCGGCGACGGCAGGCATTCGCTGCTCGAGCTTGCGCTCGCGGCCATGCCTGCCGAGCGGCGATCGACGGCGCTGCCCGGCCTGATCGCGACGATCGGGCGGGCCGAGCTCGATGCGATCGTCCCGGAGGGCGAGCGGCGCATCCTCAACTGGCGCCACAACCTCGATTCCGGCGCGCGGCCGGTATTGCTGAAGCAGGGCGAGAGGCGCGACGCCTGCATCGAAATCGCGATCAGGGCCGCCTGCGCGATCGGCATCCGTTTCGGCTCGATCGACGTGGTGCGCACCGATGGCGCCTGGCGGATCCTCGAAGTCAACGCCGGCGTGAAGATGGAAGCGCTGAGCCGCTCGCACCCGGAACTGGCATATGCCGCGTATGAAGCGGCGCTGGATAGGGTGTTTGCGCAGTAAGGCAGTGACGCTGTGAGACCCTCATGGTGAGGAGCGCGGAACGCGCGTCTCGAACCATGAGGCCCCGCCGGTGGCCTCGCCCTTCGAAACGGTCGCTGCGCGGCCTCCTCGGGTGAGGGGAGAAGTCGGAATGCGGCGCTCTCTCCCCGTCATTGCGAGCGTAGCGAAGCAATCCATGGCGCCGCTTGCGGAAGCGTGGATTGCTTCGCTGCGCTCGCAATGACGGACGAGAAGCTAATTACTTGTCCCCTCGTTATCGTCCAACGCCTTGAAAGCTTCCTCGAGCTGCGGCGAGATCGGGACGTTGAGGCGTTCGCCGGTGGGAAGCCGGGCGACGAACCATTTGTTGTAGAGCGGGATCAGGTCGCGGCCGGAGCCGAGCTTGCGGAAGGTGCGCTCGACCACGTCCTTCAACTGCGGCTCGCCCTTGCGGTACATGATGCCGTAGGGATCGTAGGACAGGTAGTCGCCGACCACGCGAAACTTGTCCTGCGACTTGTGCCGCGCGATCAGGCCGTAGAGCAGGATGTCGTCGGTCGCGAACGCATCCGCCTTGCCGTCGGCCAGCATCTGGTAGGACTGCTCGTGGTCGGGCGACGTCACGATGTTCAGCCCGAGCGAGAACTTCTTGTCGACATTGTGCATGGCCTGCTCGTTGGTGGTGCCCTTGGTCACCACCACGGTCTTGCCCTTGAGATCGGTCACCGCCGAGACCGAGGAGGCCTTCGGCACCATCAGTTTGGTGCCGGCGACGAAGATCAAAGGCGAGAATGCGACCTGCCTGGCTCGTTCGGCGTTCGCGGTGGTCGACCCGCATTCGAGATCGATCTTGCCCTGGACGACGGCGGGAATGCGGTCGTCGGAGGTGACCTTGACGTAGTCGATCCTGAGATTGGGGTCGTCGACCTCGACGCCGATCTCCTCCACGATCGCCTCGCACAATTCGAGGCTGTAGCCGATCGGCCGGTTGGATTGATCGAGGAAAGAAAACGGCGGCGAGCTCTCGCGGTAGCCGAGCCGCACCACATGGGTGTTCTTGATATTGGCGAGCGTCGGGCTAAGGCCCTCCACCGTTTGAGCGACCGCGGCGCCGGCCAGCAGGCTTGCTGACAACAGCGCCGCGGCCAAGCTTCGGGCGTGATGCATGCACCCCTCCCATCAATGGCCGGCCATCACCGCACCCGGCACCGCATCGGACGGCACCGCATCGTCAGGCCCAAGCTCGTGCTCTTCCTTCAACTCGCCTTCCCACTTGGCGACCACGGCGGTGGCGAGCGAATTGCCGATCACATTGGTGGCGCTGCGGCCCATGTCGAGGAAGGTGTCGATGCCCATGATCATTAGCAGGCCCGCCTCGGGAATGCCGAACTGGCTGAGTGTCGAGGCGATCACGACGAGGGAGGCGCGCGGCACGCCGGCGACGCCCTTGGAGGTGATCATCAAGGTGGCCAGCATCGCGAGCTGGGTGCCGAGCGACATGTCGATATGATAGGTCTGCGCGATGAAGATGCTGGCAAAGGTGCAGTACATCATCGTGCCGTCGAGGTTGAACGAATAGCCGAGCGGCAGCACGAAGGCCGAAATCCGCGCCGAGGCGCCGAAGCGGTTCAATCCCTCCAGCGTCTTCGGATAGGCGGCCTCCGACGAGGCGGTCGAGAACGCGATCATCAATGGCTCACGGATCAGCCGCAACAGGTGGCTGTAGCGCGGCCCGATCACGATGAAGCCGACGACGACCAGGATCGCCCACAGGATCAGGAGCGAGACGTAGAAGCCGCCCATGAACACGACGAGTTTCCAGAGCACCCCAAGTCCGTTCTTCGACACCGTCGCCATGATCGCGGCCCACACCGCAAGCGGCGCGAACAGCATCACATAGCTCGTGACCTTCAGCATGATGTGGGCGAGGTCGTCGATCAGGGCCATGATCGGCTTCGCCCGCTCCGGCATTGCGCCGAGCGCGACCGCGAAGAACACCGCGAACACCACGATCTGCAGGATCTCGTTCTGCGCCATCGCGTCCGCGATCGAGGTCGGCACCAGGTGGATCAAAAATTTCTCAAATGAAAAGGCCGAGACCGGCAGGCCGGTCGACTGGGCTTTGTCGGGCAGCGTGCCCGGAAAGTTGGCGCCGGGCTGCAGCAGGTTGACCATGACGAGGCCGAGCAGGAGCGAGACGAAGGAGGCGCTGACGAACCAGCCCATGGTCTTCGCGAAGATGCGCCCGAGCCGCGCGCCACTTCCCATATGCGCGATGCCGCCGACCAATGTCGCGAACACCAGCGGCGCGATGATCATCTTGATCAGCCGCAGGAACAGCATCGCGATCAGGTTTACGTCGGCCGCGATCTCCGCCCGGCTGTCGGGCAGGAAGTTGTAGACGAAGGCACCCATCACGATGCCCAGCACCATCGCGATGAGGATGTACTGCGTGAACCTGCTCGACATGCTCTTACTCCCGTAAGTCACCCGGCAAGCGATGGAGTGTGGCAGATTTACGCAGGCGCGCAACACGCTTTCGCTCTGTGCGAGCAGAGCTGCATGTTCCAGTTGTGGAATAGACACGCGGGGATTAGCGTCATGGCAGCGCACAATCTGTGCAATCTGGCGCGCAACGCGCACGCAGTTGCATCGGGATTGACCAACAAGGGAGGGACACCATGAGCGAAGCTAATAATCGTCAGATCCTGCTGGTGGAGAAGCCGACCGGGAGGCTCGGACCTGAGCACTTCAGGATGGTCAATGGCAGCATCGCCGAGCCGAAGGACGGCGAGGCCTTGCTGCGGCTGCGCTATCTCTCGCTCGATGCCGCCAACCGCGCCTGGATGCACGGCGCGACCTACCGCGCCGCGGTCGAGGCCAACACCGTGATGTCCGGTGGCGGCATCGCCGAGGTGGTGGCGTCTAAGGCCTCAGGCCTTGCGCCGGGCGACATCGTGTTCGGGGACACCGGCTGGCAGGATTATGCCGCGGTGCAGGCAAAGCATCTGACCAAGATGCCAAAGCTCGAGCCGATGACGCATTTGCTCAGCGTCTACGGCATCGCTGGCCTCACCGCCTATTTCGGCCTGCTCCATGTCGGCAAGCCCAAGGAAGGCGAGACCGTCGTGGTCTCGGCAGCCGCCGGCTCGGTGGGCTCGATCGTTGGACAGATCGCAAAAATCAAGGGCTGCCGCGTGGTCGGCATTGCCGGCGGCAAGGACAAGTGCCACTGGCTGACCAGCGAACTCGGCTTCGACGCCGCGGTCGATTACAAGGACGGCGGCACCTACAAGGCGCTACGGTCGGCTGCGCCTGATGGCATCGACGTCTATTTCGACAATGTCGGCGGCGACATCCTGGAGGCTTGCCTGCCGCAGATGAACAATCGCGGCCGCATCGCCTGCTGCGGTGCGATCTCGCAATATGACGGCGTCCCCTCCGCTCACGGCCCGCGCGGCGTGCCCGGATTGATCGTTGTCAAGCGGCTAATCATGCAGGGCTTCATCGTGATGGACTTCATGGACCAGCGCGACGCCGCACTCGCCGACCTGCAGTCCTGGGTCGCCTCAGGCAGGCTGAAGGTGCAGGAGGACGTGATCGACGGGCTGGAGAACGCGCCGGCCGCGCTGATCGGCCTGCTCGCCGGCGAGAACCGCGGCAAGCGCATGATCCGGGTGTGATGTTCTGGCGATGCGGCCTTCTCCCTCTCCCCGTTCTTACGGGGAGAGGGTTGGGTGAGGGGCTCTCTCCGCAAATACGGTAATAGCTGAGTTCGCGGAGACTCCCCCTCACCCGGATCGCATCTGCGATGCGATCCGACCTCTCCCCGCAAGCGGGGCGAGGTGCAGTGAAGGAGCCGTTACGGCGCCTGCGGGACAATCCCCGTATCCGGCGCCGTTTCCTTGCGCGACTTGCGCCAATTCTCGAAGCCCTGCACCACAACGAAGAACGCGGGCACGAACAGCACGGCAAGGCAGGTCGAGGCGATCATTCCGGAGAACACGGTGATGCCGATCGACTTCCGCGCGTTGGCGCCGGCGCCGGTCGCGAGCACCAGCGGCACCACTCCGAGGATGAAGGCAAAGGACGTCATCAGGATCGGGCGGAACCTGGCGCGTGCCGCCGCGATCGCCGATTCGATCAGCGGCTCGCGGCCTCGCACGTGATGCTCGAGCGCGACCTCGACGATCAGGATCGCATTCTTCGCCGACAGTGCGATCAACAAGATGATGCCGATCTGGGTGTAGAGGTTGTTGTCGATCCGCAAGGCTGACAACACCAGCATCGGGCCGAGCAACGACAGCGGCACGGCGAGTATCACCGAGATCGGCGCGTACCAGCTCTCATACTGACCGGCCAGCACCAGGTAGACCAGCAGTAAGGCAAGGCCGAATGCATAGTAGATCTGGTTGCTGACTGCCTTCTCCTGATACGACATCGCCGTCCACTCAAAGCCCGTACCCGGCGGCAGCGTCTTTGCGGCGATCTGCTCCATCAGCGCCATTGACTGTCCCGAGCTGTAGCCCTGCGCCGGCAGACCGATGATGGAGGCGGACGGATAGAGATTATAGAGGCTGATCAGCGACGGCCCGACCGACGGCGTGATCGTGGCGACCGTGCCAAGCGGGACCATTTCGCCCTGGCTGTTGCGCACCATCAGGTTCTGGATGTCGCGCAGGTTCAGGCGGAATTTCGAATCCGCCTGCACATAGACCTGGAAGGTGCGGCCGAATTTGTTGAACTGGTTGACGTAGCTCGCACCGAGATAGCTCGATAGCGTCGAGAAGATCTGGTCGGTCGTGACGTTCAGCGTCTGGGTCTTGGTCCGGTCGACCTCGACGTCGTACTGCGGCACCATGGAACGGAAGGACGAGCTGACGCGCTGCAGCGCGCTCTGCGTCTGCGCATTGGCGACGACCGCGCCGGTGATCGCCTGCAGCTTCGCGTAATCGGCATTGCCGTCGCGGAGTTCGACCTGCATCGCGAAGCCGGCGGCATTGCCGATGCCCTGGATCGGCGGCGGGGGAATCACCAGGATGCGCGCCTCCTCGATCTCGGCAAGCTTGTCGTTCAGCCCAAACACCAGAGAGCGCAGATCCTCGCCAGGCCCGCGCTGGCTCCAATCCTTCAGGATCAAATAAGCGACGCCGGCATTCGCCAGGCTCGAACTGTTGTCGAGCGCGGAGATGCCGGCGATGGAGACCACCTGCTGCACGCCAGACGACTTGCCGGCCATCTCGCTGACCCTTTCGAGGACACGTTGTGTCCGATCCAACGCAGCACCATCGGGTAATTGCACTGCAGCCAGCAGATAGCCCTGGTCCTCGATCGGGATGAAGCCGGTCGGCACCCGCGACAGGCCGTAGCCGGCAAGACCGATCAGGATCAGCGCAGCCACGACCGAAACATTGCTGTGCCTGACGAGCCCGCCGATCAGCCGCGCATAGCCGCGCTCCAGCCGCTCATAGAGGGCATTGAAGCCGCGGTAGAAGACATTGCGCTGCTCCAGCGGCACCGGCCGGCGCAGCCACAGCGCACACTGCGTCGGCTTCAGGGTCGCGGCATTGATGGCGCTGATCAGCGCGGTCGCGGCGATCACCAGCGCGAACTGCGCGTACATGCGCCCGGTGAGGCCCGGCAGGAACGCCGCCGGCAGGAACACCGAGATCAGCACCAGTGTGATGCCGACGATCGGCGCGAACAATTCATCCATCGCCTTGATCGCCGCATCATGGCCGGACAGGCCACGTTCGATATTGTGCGCGGCGCCCTCGACCACGACGATGGCGTCGTCGACCACGATGCCGATCGCCAGCACGATCGCAAACAGTGTCGAGAGGTTGATGGAAAAGCCGAGCGCCGCCATCGCCGCGAACGCGCCGATGATGGTCACCGGCACGGTGGTTGCCGGCACCAGCATCGCGCGCCAGTCCTGCAGGAAGACGAGGATCACGATCAGCACCAAGAGGCCCGCCTCGATCAGCGTCTTGTAGACCTCGTTGATCGAGGCCTGGACGAAGATGGTGGTGTCGAACGGCGTGTCGTATTTGATGTCCTGCGGGAACTGCTTGGCCAGTTCCACCATCTTCTTCTCCACCGCCTTCTCGACCTCGAGCGCGTTGGCGCCGGGCGACAGGAACACGCCTATGCCGGTGGAAGGCTTGTTGTTGAGCGAGAAGATCTGGCTGTAGGTCTGGGCGCCGAGCTCGACCCAGCCGACGTCGCGGACGCGGGTGACGTCGCCGACGTTTCCGGTCTTGACGATGATGTTCTCGAACTGGCTCGTGTCATCAAGCCGGCCGGCAACGTTCAGCGTGTACTGGAACGCCTGGCCGGGCGGGGTCGGCGGCATGCCGACCTGTCCCGCCGTGACCTGCTGGCTCTGCTGCTGGATCGCCTGGATGACGTCCTGCGGCACCAGATCGCGTGCCTGCAATTGGTTCGGATCGAGCCAGACCCGCATCGAGTATTGGCCGGCGCCGAACACGGTGACGTTGCCGACCCCTGCCAGCCGCGACAGCTCATCCCTGATGCTGATGGTCGCGTAGTTGGAAAGGAACAGGCTGTCATAGGTCTTGTTCGGCGAGGTCAGCGTCACGAACAGCAGGATCGAGGTCGATCGCTTCTGCACCGTTACGCCCTGGCTCTGCACCGATTGCGGCAATTGCGACAGCGCGCTCGACACCCGGTTCTGCACCAGCACCTGCGCGAAATTGAGATCGGTACCGATCTTGAAGGTGACCGTCAGCGTATAGGTGCCATCGGCGCCGCTATAGGACTGCATATAGAGCATGTCCTCGACACCATTGACCTGCTGCTCGATCGGCAGCGCCACGGTGTCGATCACGGTCTTGGCGGATGCGCCGGGATAGCGGGTCGTCACCTGCACGGTCGGCGGCACCACGTCGGGATATTGCGCGACCGGCAGGTTGAGCAGCGCCACGCCGCCGATCAGGATCATCAGGATCGCGATGACGTTGGAAAGGACCGGCCGCTCGATGAAGAATTTCGAGATCATGGCCGCCCCCTCACTTCGCCGATGCGGAGGCTTCGATCTTCTGCAGTTGCGGATCGACCTTCTGGCCGGGGATCGCGCGCAACAATCCGGCGATGAGGACGCGGTCGTCCGGCTTCAGCCCGCTATCGATGACGCGCAATTCGCCTTCGAGCTGTCCGGTTTCCACCTTGCGCTGCTCGACCACGTTGTCGGCGTTGACGACCAGCACATAGCGGCCGGCCTGGTCGCTGCCGAGCGCGGTAGCGGGCACCAGCAGCGCGTCCTGCTGCTGGTCATAGGGCACGCGGACGCGGACAAAAAAGCCCGGCAACAACGTGCGGTCGGGATTGTCGAAGATGCCGCGCACCGGCAGCGTGCCGGTCGACTGGGTGAGGATCGGCGAGATGTAGTCGAGCTTGCCCTTGTGCGGATAGCCGGTCTCCGTCTGCAGGCCGACCTCGACCGGCAACTGACGCAGCTCGGCCACGGAGAGACCACGCCGCCTCGCGTCCTCGCGGATGCGCAACACGTCCTGTTCGTTGACGTTGAAATTGACCCAGATCGGATCGAGCTGGACGATGCTGGCAAGCTGCGTCGGCGAAGTCGAGCCGACGAGTTCGCCGACCGAGACGAGGTGCGCGCTGACGATGCCGTCGAACGGTGCCGTCACATTGGTGTAGCCGTAATTGACCTCTGCGATCCGGGTATTGGCTTGCGCCTGCTGCAGGCTGGCCTGGGCGTTGTCGCGATTCGCCGTCGACGTATCGAGTGTCGCCTGCGAGACCGCCTGTCGCTGCACCAGGTCGATCTGGCGCTTGAAATCGGTCTCGGCCTGCTTCAGCGTCGCTTGCGCGCCCACCTCCGCCGCCTTTGCCTGCTCGAGCTTCAACTTGTAGGTCTCAGGCTCGATCGTGAACAGCGTGGTGCCTTGCTTGACGAAGGTGCCGTCCTGATAATCGATCGACTGCAGAAAACCCTGCACGCGCGCCACCAGGTCAACGCTCTTGACCGGCGCGGTGGTGCCGGTTGTCTCCAGAAAACGCGTGATGCTGCGCTGCACTGGAATGGCGACTTCCACCTTTGGCGGCGGCGGTGGCACGAAAGTATTTTGCTCGCAGCCACTTAAACCGACCAAGACGGACAGCAGGAAGCTAATGCGCAACAGGGGCGCAGCGGCCGGCCGCGCGCCATGGTTCGATCTGCAACAGGCCGATGGGTGCGCAAGCTTCATTTCCGTGCACCAGTTCAACTTGCCCCGCAAAGAGGCGTTCATCCGGAGACGACTGTCGCGATGCATCCATAGCAACAATTGGCTTGCAGTGGAACCCGAAACAGAAAATGATACCGCCCACTAAGATTGCCGTAGCAGACTTTTAAAGAGCGACCTTCTTCAAGAACGAACTTCGCAAGAATGAACTTCGGTTGAAGCGGCGGCTTCCGTCGACAACAAAGGGTTTGCTTACATGATCAAGACATTGAAGCGCGCGTGCGGGCGCGCCCTGCCGTTTTCCGTCGTACTGTTGGCGACCGCAGCGCTCGCGCAGGCGCCGAGCGAGGCCCAGCGTGAGGCGATCAAGTCGCAATGCCGCAACGATTACATGGCGCATTGCTCCAGCATTCCGCCCGGCGGCGAGGCTTCGCTGCAATGTCTGCAGAAGAACATGTCGAGCTTGTCTGCAGGCTGCGCCAGTGCGGTGCGTGCAGTAGAAGCACCGGCCGCACCGAAGGCGGAGACGGCGCCGGCCCCTACCAAGACCGAGGCGCCGGCGGCGGCAACCAGCGCAGCGAAGCCGAAAGCGGCGGGCACGCAGGCCAAGCCGACCGAGGCGCAGGTTTCCGCGATCCGGAGCGCCTGCCGTTCCGACTATCAGAAGGTCTGTCCCGGCGTGCCGACCGGCGGCGCCCCCGCACTGCGATGCCTCGAGAAGAACAAGGCGAGGCTCTCGCCCGCTTGCGGTGAGGCAGTTGCGGCCGCGAGTGGTGGTGCGGCGCCAGCGGCAGGCGACGGCTCCACCGCGGCGGCTACCGCACCGGCGGCGCCCGCGGCAGGGATCGTACTGAGGCCCTTGCGTCCGCGCGAAGAACTGCTCGTCGTGCGGTCGGCCTGCGGCGCCGACGTACGCTCGCTGTGTGGCGGCGTTGCGCCGGGAGGCGGCCGGATCGCGCAGTGCCTGGCCTCGAATGCCGCCTCGCTGTCGCCCGCCTGCAAGGAAGTGCTGGGACGGTTCGCGGCGCGATGAGCCCGCCGCGACCGACCCGCTCCGCGCAGCGGAACACGAGAATAAGCTGAATCAGCTTGAGCGAAACTTTCCGGTGGCGCTGCGCGCGCCCTGCGGATAGTCTAGCCGCAAAATCGTAAGTGCACTGTCGATCGGGAGGAATATCGTGCGCATCGCCGTGATCGGCGGAGGTCCCGGCGGCCTCTATTTCGCCTATCTCTGGAAGCGCCGACATCCGGACGCGGTCGTCGAATTGTTCGAGCAGAACCCGGCCGGTGCGACCTGGGGGTTCGGCGTCGTGTTCTCGGACCAGGCGCTGGAATTTCTGCGCGCCGACGATCCCGATACGGTCGACGCCATCGCGCCGAACATGGAAAGCTGGAAGAACATCACGCTCAACCTGCGCGGGGAGAGCGTCGAGATCGACGGCGTCGGCTTCTCCTCGATCGGCCGACTTGCGCTGCTTTCCCTGTTGCAGGAGCGCGTCCGCGCGGTCGGCGTCACCCCGCAATTCGAAAAACCGATCCAGTCGGTCGACGCGCTGCAAGGCTATGACCTGATCGTCGCCGCGGACGGGCTGAACTCGCTGGTGCGCCGGAGTTTTGAGGGCGACTTCGGGACCTCGCTGTCCTATTCGTCCAACAAGTTCGTCTGGTACGGCACCGCGAAGCGGTTCGAGACGCTATCGCAGACCTTCGTCAAGACCGAACGCGGCGCCCTCAATGCCCACCACTATCGCTATTCGCCGACCATGAGCACGTTCCTGGTCGAGTGTGACCGTGCCACCTGGCACGCCTATGGCTTCGCCAACAAGGACGCCGATCACGCCAAGGCCGTGTGCGAGGAGGTGTTTGCCGAGACGCTCGGCGGACAGCCGCTGATCTCGAACAAATCGCTGTGGCGCAGTTTCCCGTGGATCTGGAACGAGCACTGGTCGTTCAAGAACATGGTACTGATCGGCGACGCCCTGCACTCG
This sequence comes from Bradyrhizobium sp. Leo78, assembly GCF_059512425.1. Taxonomy (NCBI): domain Bacteria; kingdom Pseudomonadati; phylum Pseudomonadota; class Alphaproteobacteria; order Hyphomicrobiales; family Nitrobacteraceae; genus Bradyrhizobium; species Bradyrhizobium sp. Leo78. The sequence goes on along the minus strand of NZ_JCAMOT010000010.1, from coordinate 77,683 downwards.
GCGCATTTCTCGATCGGCTCCGGCACCCGCCTTGCGATCGAGGACGCGATTGCGCTGACGAAGGCGCTCGAATCCGAGGCGCATGTCTCCACCGCCCTTCACCGCTATGAAGCCGAACGCAAACCGATCGTGAAGAAGCTGGTGACGGCGGCGCGCACCAGCGCCGACTGGTACGAGAAATTCCCCGAACACATGAAGCTCGACCCGATGGATTTTGCCTTCAGTTACATCACCCGTTCGGGACGGATCGACGACGCGCGGCTGCGCGCGATGTCGCCGAACTTCATGGCAGGCTACGAGGCCTCGAGGAGCAAGTCGTGAACGAGATCGCCGACCAGGTACCATCGGACAGTCCGGGCGCGCGCGAGATCGGCTTTGCGCTGTCCGAGCGCTACAACGCAAGCCGCATCCTGTTCGACAATCTCGCGCAGGGCCGCGGGGATTTGACGGCGTTGACCGGCCCGGCGGGAACGCGGACCTACCGCGAACTCTGCGCCGACGCCGCGCGCTGGGGCCATGGCTTCGCTTCTCTGGGCCTGAAGCGCGGCGATCGCATCCTGCTGTTCCTTGACGACACCCCCGCCTATCCGGCGGCCTTCTTCGGTGCTATCGGCGCCGGCTTCGTGCCGCTGCTCATCAACACGCTGACGCCACCGGACCTCCTGCAGTTCTATCTTTCGGACGCGAGCGCGACGATCGCGGTTGCCGATGCCGAGTTCTGTTCGCGCTTCAACACTGAGGCCTGCAAGGACACGCCGCTGCAAACGCTGATCGTGGTCAATGGCGCGGCCGGCGAGCCTGCCGTACCGCAGGCCCTGCTGGCCGATGAATGGCTGCCGCGTTTTTCGACCGAGCTCGCCACAGCCGACACCCACCGCAACGAGATGGCGTTCTGGATGTATTCCTCCGGCTCGACCGGCCGACCGAAGGGCATCGTGCATCTACACCACGACATGGCCTATAGCGAGCAGGCATTCTCCCGCAGCGTGCTGAAGCTGACGCCCGGCGACATCTGCTTCTCGGTGCCGAAGATTTTCTTCGCCTATGGCTTCGGCAATTCCATCACTTTCCCGTTCTCGGTCGGCGCCGCCACGCTGCTCTTGCCCGGCCAGCCGAAGCCGGCATCGATCTTCGCCGCGATCGAGCAGTATCGTCCGACCGTGTTCTTCGGACTGCCGACACTCTACACCGCGCTGACCAAGGCCGACGGTGCTGACAAGGCCGATTTCTCCTCACTGCGCATGGCGATCTCGGCCGCGGAGGTGCTCTCGGCCGACGTCTTCAACGGTTGGAAGGCACTGACCGGGCTCGAGATCATCGAAGGTCTCGGCTCGACCGAGGTGCTGCACATCTATCTCTGCAACCGCGCGGACAGGAAGAAGCTGGGCGCTGCGGGCGTGCGCGTCCCCGGCTACGAGATCCTGCTGCGCGACAAGGACGGCCGCGAGGTCGCCGACAACGAAGAAGGCATTTTGTGGGTGCGCGGCGATTCGAACACGCCGCTGTACTGGAATCGTCCCGACAAGACCGCCGAGACCGTGCGCGATGGCGGCTGGATCTACACCGGCGACCGCTTCGTCCGCGACCGCGACGGCTTCCATTTCTTCCGCGGCCGCGCCGACGACCTGATCAAGATATCAGGCCAATGGGTCTATCCGCTGGAGGTCGAGCTCTGCCTCGCCGATCATCCCGACGTGCGCGAATGCGCAGTCTTCGCCGCCGAACTGCCTGATAGACGCATGACGCTGAAGGCGGTGCTGGTGATGAACGACCGCGCGTTCGATGCGGAGGAGACGGCGAAGCGGCTGCAGGATTACGTGAAGGCAAAGCTGCTGCCGTACAAATATCCGCGCGAGATCAAGTTTATTGACGAGCTGCCGAAAACGGGAACAGGCAAGATCGACCGGCAGGCGGTGATGAAGATGTGATATCCGCTTACGCAACTGCCCCGCCTCTCCCCTTGTGGGAGAGGCCGGAGCGCATGTAGCGAAGCGGAATGAGATCCAGGTGAGGGGTCGCGGTCTATCGAGGGACCACGACTCGCGGAGGCATACCCCTCACCCGGAATCCAAGCTGCGCTTGGATTCCGACCTCTCCCACAAGGGAGAGGTGGAGCTTGCCGCACGGACATCACGTCACATCAACATTCGTCGTTATGGGTCCCGGGTCAAGCCCGAGACGACGGCGGAGTATGTGGCGCGAGGATCATACTCCCAACCCCGTGCCGCCATAGAGCCAGGCGAGATCCTGGTAATAATCCTCGGACGTCTTCGCGCCCATGATGGCGTTGCGGAAACGGGCGTGGTCGCCGGCGGGGTGATAGATGTGCTCACCGATCGCGCGCGACCAAAGCTGCACCTGCGCGGTACGCGGGAAGCGTTGTGTTCGGTAATGCTCCAGCGCGACTGCGTGGTCGTCGTGATGCGACAGCATGTGCGACAGACACACCGCATCCTCCATCGCCTGGCACGCGCCTTGCGCGAAATATTGCAGCATCGGGTGCGCGGCATCGCCGAGCAGCGCGACGCGGCCGTCGACCCAGCGCTCGTTCGGATCGCGGTCGCACAACACCCAGAGCCGCCAGTTCTTGCCGTGACGGATGATGTTTTGCGCACGCGCATGGACGTGCCGAAAGCCCTGCATCACCTCTTCATCGCTGACCGGCTTTCCCGCGACCGGCTCGGGCGCGTCGTTATGATAGGTGACGACGAGGTTGAATACCTTCCAGTCCGACAGCGGATAATGCACGATATGGCATTTCGGCCCGGCCCACAGCGTCGCCGCGTTCCAGCGCAGATCCTCCGGCATCTCTTCGGTCGGGATCACCGAACGGTAAGTGGTGTGGCCGGACACGCGCGGCGGCCCATCCGATGTGACCTGCTTGCGAATGTTCGACCATAAGCCATCGGCGCCGATCAGGAGCCGGCCGGTGACGCGCTCGCCATTGGCGAGGTGCGCGGTGACCGAGGCACTGTCCTGCTCGTAGCCGGTCACCTCGCTGCTGACGCGCAGCTCGATCAGTTCGTGCTCGCGGCAGGCGCGCAGGAACACGCCATGCAAATCGCCGCGATGCACCACAGCATAGGGATTGCCGAACCTGGTTCGGAACGGCTCGCGCAGATCGACATGGGTGATCTCTTCGGCGGTGAGTGCATCCATCAAGCGGAGCTGGTCGATATAGACGGCCATGCGCCGTGCGGCCTCGCCGACGCCGAGATAGTCGAAGGCATGGAATGCGTTCGGGCCGAGCTGGATGCCGGCGCCGATCTCGCCGAGCGAGGCGGACTTTTCCAGCAGGATCGAGCGAATGCCCTTCTGCGCAAGCCCGAGCGCCGCGGCAAGGCCGCCGATGCCGCCACCTGCGATCAGGACCGGCAGGTTGCTCTTTGCCATCAGCCCGACTTCCCGAGATGTTCGAGGGCGTCCTCGGCGCGCAGCGGCACGCGCGAGGCCTCGTTGTTGAGATCGACGAGCTGCGCGAGCAGCGCCATCAGCGTCTTGCGGTCGGCAGGCTTGAGCGGCTGCAGCATCCGCGCCTGGGCACGGTCAACCACGGGCATGATCTCGCGCAGCAGCGAAGCGCCCTGCCGGGTGATGGTGAGCAGCTTGACGCGCTTGTCATCGGAATCGGACTTGCGCTCGATCAGACCCTTGGTCTGCAGCCGCTCGATCACATTGCCGAGCGTGGAGCGATCGAAGGCGATCACGGCGGACAGCCGCGTCGCATCGATGCCGGGATGGGTGTGGATTGCGATCAACGCGGCATATTGCACCGGCGTCAGGTCGAACGCCCTGCACTCCTCGACAAAAATCGAGACAGCGATCTGCTGCATCCGCCGGAACAGATAACCAGGCGCGGTATAGACCGCGTCCATGGTAACATGGGTTGGCTTGTTATTATTCGGCATCGCCTTGCCTGTCCGGAGCGGCGTCGGCGAACGCCTTCATTGCCTTGGCTGCGGCTTCCGCCTTGAGCAGCCGCGGAAAAGCGCTGACATCGACACCGAAACGCCGCGCATTGGCAAGCTGCGGCACCAGGCAAAGGTCGGCCAGCGTCGGCATAGCTCCAAAGCAGAACGGCCCCGCTTCGCCCGCAGCCAATATCTCGCAGGCCGAAAGCCCCTCGCGGTTAGCCCAGGCCGCCCATTCCGTTACCTTTTCTTCAGGCAGGCCAAGCTGTCGCAGCCGCGCCAGCACTTTGAGGTTTTGCACCGGATGGGTGTCGCAGGCGATGGCCTGCGCGAAGGCGCGGACTTTTGCGCGCTGCAGCGAATCCGCTGGCAATAGTGGCGGTTCTGGATGGCTCTCGTCGAGCCATTCGATGATGGCGAGCGACTGGGTCAGTATCGCGCCCGCGTCGCTTTCCAATGTCGGCACCAGCCCTTGCGGATTGATTGCGAGATAGGCGGGCGCGCATTGTTCGCCTTTGCGAAGATGATGCGGCAGATGTTCAACGGTGAGCCCCTTCAGGTTCAGCGCGATCCGCACCCGATACGCGGCGCTGCTGCGGAAATAGCCGTGCAGCTTCATCGGAACCTCCCTGGTGTCTTCTGATTTTCTTCAAGTTGACGCTAGCCATATTGTCAGTATGCTGTCAATCAGCGAACAAAGAAATGGACGGGAGGCCTGCCATGGAAGCGGTGCAGAAGACGCCGGAGCGCGAGGCGTTCTACAAGAAGATCGACGGCGAGAATCTTTCCGCACTCTGGAACGTGATGAACGATCTGATCACGCCGGAGCCGAGGAGCGCCTGCCGGCCGCACCTGTGGAAGTTCGACCAGATCCGCGACTACATGAATGAGGCAGGCAAGCTGATCACGGCCAAGGAAGCCGAGCGTCGAGTGCTCGTGCTGGAAAACCCCGGCCTGCGCGGGCAATCGAAGATCACGACGTCGCTGTTTGCCGGCGTGCAGATGGTGGTGCCCGGCGATATCGCCCCGGCCCACCGCCACAGCCAATCGGCGCTGCGCTTCGTGCTCGAGGGCAAGGGCGCTTATACGTCCGTCGACGGTGAGCGCACCGCGATGTCGCCGGGCGATTTCGTGATCACGCCGTCGATGACCTGGCACGACCATTCCAACGAAACCAGCGAGCCGATGTTCTGGCTCGACGGGCTCGACATCCCAATGGTGCAGTTCTTCGACGCTTCCTTCGCCGAGGGCGCGAAGGAAGATCAGCAGCAGATCACAAAACCCGCCGGCGACAGCTTTGCGCGCTATGGTCGCAACCTGCTGCCTGTCGACCAGAAGCGCGCGTCGAAGACGTCGCCGATCTTCAACTATCCCTACAGCTACACCCGCGAAGCGCTGGAGCAGGCCAAGGCGCGCGACGAATGGGACGCCTGTCACGGCCTGAAGCTGAAATTCTCCAACCCCGAGACCGGCGACTATGCGATGCCGACCATCGGCACTTTCATCCAGCTCCTGCCGAAGGGCTTCAAGACCGCGCGCTATCGCTCAACGGATGCGACCGTATTCGCCGCGATCGAGGGCAAGGGTCGCACCAGGATCGGCGAGCGGACCTTCGAATGGGGCCCGCGCGACCTGTTCGTGGTGCCGAGCTGGCACTGGGTCACGCATGAGGCGGATGTCGATTCGGTGCTTTTCAGCTTCTCCGACCGCCCGGTGCAGCAGAAGCTCGACCTGTTCCGTGAAGACCGCGGCAATGCATAGCCGCTCTCTCCGTCATGGCCGGGCTTGACCCGGCCAGCCACGCCTTTGGCGCAACAGGAGAGCAAGAGCGTGGATGCCCGGGACAAGCCCGGGCATGACGGCTGTGGTGGAGCGGAACCACCTCTCATCGCCAGTGGAGCAGCCTCGCCTCAAGCAAATTGATCAGCTTCCCCACTGCGAGCCCGAACAGCGACAGGATCACGACGCCGGCGAGCAGTTGATCGGTTTGCATCAAATTGCCGGCCTGCAGCACGAAAGCGCCGATGCCGTACTGCGCGCCGATCATCTCGGCGCTCACCACCAATAGCAGCGCGACCGAGGCGGTGATGCGAAAACCCGCCAGGATCGAGGGCAGCGCGCCCGGCCAGATCACGCGCCGCACGATGGCATGAAACGGCACGTTGAAGCTTTGCGCCATGCGGATCAGATTGCGCGGCACCGCATCGACGCCGCTATAGACCGAGATCGCGGTGGAGAAGAACACCCCGAGCGCAATGGTCGCGATCTTGGGTTCTTCCCCGATCCCGAGCCAGAGGATCAACAATGGCAGCAGCGCGATCTTCGGGATCGGAAACAGCGCCGAGATGAAGGTGATGCCCACGCCGCGCGCCAGCGTCGACAGGCCGATCGCAAAACCGACGATGACGCCGGCCACCGTGCCAAGCAGCCAGCCAACGCCGATCCGCATCACCGACCAGCCGAGATGCTGCCAGAGCGCGCCCGACATCGCGAGCTTATAGGTCGCGACCGCGATCGCCGATGGCGGGGGCAGGAACAGCGGATTGACCCATCCGGCACTGCCCGCCAGTTGCCACAGTGCAATGACGAGCGCGAGCGCGATCCAGCCCGACGCGCGCCCCGTGCTCGGCGTGAAGCCGGCGCCGCGAAACGCGACCGGCCGCGGCTTGGCGTCGATATCCGATGGTGTCTCTGGTGGCGCGCGCTCAAGCATGCTGCACCTCGCGCTCGGCATCGATCGCCTCTTCGCGGATCAGCGACCATAGCTCGTCCTGCAGCACCAGCAGTTTTTCGCGCGCATTCCTGTCGCCGCGCTCGCTGCGTGTCATCGCTATGGGCACGACTTTGCGGATGCGTCCGGGCCGGCGCGACAGCACCACGATGCGGTCTGCAAGCCGCACCGCTTCCTCCAGATTATGCGTGACATAGACCGCGCCCATCGCGCCGTCGGCAAGCAGGCGGACGAAATCCTCCATCAGGAGTTCGCGTGTCTGCGAATCCAGCGCCGAGAGCGGCTCGTCCATCAGGAGGATTGCCGGCTTTACGGCCAGCGCCCGCGCAATGCCGACGCGCTGGCGCATGCCGCCGGAAAGCTGTTTTGGGTAGGTCCCACGAAAATCGAAAAGCCCGGTGCGGCGGAGCGCATCATCGACGATGCCGCGGCGCTCCGCAGCACTGAGTGCCGTATGCTCGAGCGGGAACGCGACGTTCTCCTCCACCGTGCACCAGGGCAGCAACGCAAAATCCTGGAACACGAAGGTCAGCGGATTAAGGCTGTCCTTTGGCGGCGCACCGCACAGCTCGGCCGCGCCGCCGCTCGGCCGCAACAGGCCGCCGAGGATCGAGAGCAGCGTGCTCTTGCCGCAGCCGGAGGGGCCGACAATCGCAACCACCTCGCCCGCCCGCACCGTGAACGAGACGTCGTCGAGCACGTCGAGCGTGTCGAAGCGGTGGCTGATATGGTCGGCGATCAGGTCCATCTGGCTCTTGCTTGGCTCCGCACTTCGTTCTCGCTCGTCATGCCCGGGCTTGTCCCGGGCATCCACGTCTTTCCTTCCCTGGCCACAAAGTGCGTGGATGGCCGGGACAAGCCCGGCCATGACGGCGACTACGGTATCAATCCGGCTTCACATATTCCTTCGCGATGATGCTGTCCGCATCAAAGCCCTTGTCGACAAAGCCCTGCTCCTGCAGCCAGGAAATCTGGTTGGCGACGTTCTTGACGTCGAGCTTGCCGTCGGGATCGATATAGGCGCAATTGCCGACCACCTGCTCAACTGGCAGATTTGTGTATTTGGCGATGATGTCGAGCAGCGGTTTTGTCTTTTCGTTGATCGGTGCTGTGCCGTTCTTCATCGCAGCCAGGATCACGACGTGATATTCGCGGTCGGCCCTCACCAAAGCTGCAAGCACTTTCGTCACCAGCGCCTTGTTTGAAAGCGTCTTTGGCGAAGCGAACACAGCGCCAAGCTGCCACGGCGTCTCGTCGCCGACCCAGCCGAGGAGTTTGGCGCCGTTCGTCTCCATCAGCGGGCGCGCGGTCGAGACCGGCAGCAGCGCCGCATCGACGGTTTCGCCCTTCAGCGCGGCGGCCGCGTTCGAAAGCGATTGCAGCGGCACCACCTTCACGTCCGCAAGCTTGAAGCCATATTTGTCGGCGAGCAGGCCGAGCGAATAATGAAAGCTGGAGCCGACCTGCGTCACCGCCACGCGCTTGCCCGCAAGATCCTTCGGCGTCTTCAGCCCGGCCGCATAGGCGTTGTTTGAGGCGAAATAGCCGATCAAGGGGTACCCGGCCTTCTCGCGGCTCATGCCGCCGATCACCTTCAGCGTGCCCTTGCCGGCGAGATTGTAGAGCCCGGCGGTGAAGGCCGTGACGCCGAAATCGACATCGCCCGAAGTGGTGGCGACCGCGATCGGCTGCGCCGCGTCAAAGAATTTCAGTTCAACATCGAGCCCGGCCTCGCGGAAATAGCCCTTGTCCTGCGCGATGAACACCGGCGCCGAGGACGACAGCCGGAGCACGCCGATCTTGGCCTTCAGCAGCTCATCGGCCCGCGCTGTCCCGCTCGCCGTCAGCGCCAGCAGGCCCGCAAGCGCGAGCCGCACAAAACCCTTCATCCGCTTCCTCCTCACAATCCGTCAGGAACTTTCTGCTCGCGCCCGATGAAGGCGCCCTGCTGTTTCAGTCCCTGTTGCAGTCTGTCTACAGCGATGTCGCGCGGCCTGGTATTGCCGGACAGCGCCAGCGCGGCGGCCGAGCCTGCCGCTTCCCCCATGGCAAAGCAGGCGCCGGAGACCCGTGCCGCCGACTGTCCCTCATGGGTCATCGAGGCGCAGCGCCCGGCAATGAGGAGATTGTCGACGCATTCAGGCACCAGCATGCGATAGGGCAGTTCGTTGAAGCCGCGCGATTCCGGGATCGGCGGGAACTTGAAGATGACATCGCCGGCGACATGCGCCTCGATCGGCCAGCCGTTGACGCCGATGGAATCCTCGAACGAGGCGCAGCCGAGCACATCCTCGCCGCTGAGTTTGTAACCACCGACCACGCGCCGCGTTTCGCGGATGCCGAGCTGCGGCGGCAGGTCGACGATGTAGGAATTCTCGAAGCCCGGCACCGTGCGCAGGAATTCGAACGCCTGGATCGCCTGGCGGCGGCCGTCGATCTCGCCGCGGGTAAGGTCATCGGGCTCGAGGCCATTGACGGCCGAGCCGTCCTCGCGCGCAAGCTGGGTGAAGTTCACCCGCCATTCGATCTGCGAGCGCTGCGGCCGCACGATGGCGGCCTTGCGCGGAAACTGGTGGGTACCGGCGGCTTCCGCCTTTTCCATCAGCGCCGGGATCGTGCGCCAGGCGTCCCCGGCCTTTTCGGGGTCGATGCCGTTGAGACGGAACATCATGGAGGGGTAGAGCATGCTGCCCTGCTCATCGCCAATCTCGTACGGCGCGCCGGCCCAGGCGGCGAGATCGCCGTCACCTGAGCAATCGATGAAGATGCTGGCCAGCACCGCGCGGCGGCCAGCCTTAGTCTCTACCATCAGCGCGCCGATGCGCTTCTCGCCATCCATCACGACGCCGGCACCGAGCACATGGAAAAGGATATCGACCTTGTGGCTCGCCAGGAGATCGTCGGCCGCGATCTTGTAGGCCGCGGTGTCATAGGCCTGCGCCAGGATCTTGCCGAGGATCAGATGCGGCTTGTTCAGCCCGCCGAGACGGTCGATTCGATCCAGCAGGTCGGAGGCGATGCCCTGCACCACCCGATGCGCTTCGCCGTGGACGTTGGCGTGCAATCCGCAAAAGTTGGTCACGCCCGCGGCGGTGCCCATGCCGCCGAGAAAGCCGTAGCGCTCGATCAGGAGCGTGCGCCGCCCCGCACGCGCTGCGGCAACCGCTGCCGCGATGCCGGCGGGCCCACCGCCGAGCACCGCGACTTCATATTCGCCATAGATCGGCACGCGCCGTGCGGGTTCGTCGATCGTCTTTGGCACGCTTGCTTCCCGGAAGTGACCCGCCATCATGACGGGCTGGAGGATTTTGTTATCGCAACAACGGGCTAGCAAAGAAAGCTCGGTCAGGAAATGGCTCGCGCGCAAAGTTGATGTTGCTCGCGTTTCACGGAACTGAGACAAGGGGCCGGTAAAGGACGGGCGACATGAAACTCCTCAGCCTCATAACCCTCGGCCTTCTGGTCGGCTTCGCCCCTCCCTCGGCAGCGGTCGAGCAATGCCGGTTCATCCAGGCGAAAGCCGAGCGGGAAGCCTGCTACGAGCGGCAGGCCGTGGCGCTCGAGGCCAAGCGCAAGCCGGAGCCGGTCTACGACAGCAAGCCGATGGAATCGCTGCAGCAGATGCGGCGGGATGACGAGGAAGTCTACAAGAGCTTGCGCAGCATCTGCCGCGGCTGCTGAGCGGCGTCGACGGTACTTCCCCCTCTCCCCATTCTTACGGGGGGAGGGTTGGGGCGGCCTCCGCAAACACCGTGACAGATGGAATCGCGGGGGCTTCCCCTCACCCGGATCGCATCCGCGATGCGATCCGGCCTCGCGAAGCGGAATTCGCCTCCCGGCTCGAGAACAAATGTCGCTAGGCGGAAAATGCCGGAACCAGGTCCGCCCTCGCGCAAATGAGCCTTGTGCTTTGGCGGAGAGGGAGGCAGAACAACCTGATGCACCAAGGCAAATCCGGAGCTCACATCGGTGGCTGACAATCGGCCTGCGGCCTCGATCGAGGCCGTCGAAAGCGGCCTCGCCGCGCAAGGCTACATCGCGAGCCGGCAGATCGCGACTGCGGTTTATCTGTCGCGAGAGATCGAGAAACCGATCCTGGTCGAAGGGCCCGCGGGCGTCGGCAAGACCGAGCTGGCGAAGGCGATCGCCGCCTGGCGCGGCATGAAGATGATCCGCCTGCAGTGCTACGAGGGCCTCGATGAGGCCAAGGCGCTGTATGAGTGGAAATACGCCAAACAGCTCCTCTACACCCAGATCTTGAAGGACAAGCTCGGCGAGGTGCTGGGCGGCGCGCAGACGCTGCATCAGGCGCTGGACCAGCTCCACACCTTCGGCGACGTGTTCTTCTCCAAGGAATTCGTCGAGCCGCGGCCGCTGCTGCAGGCGCTGGAGCAGCCGGCGGGCTGCGTGCTCCTGATCGACGAGATCGACAAGTCGGACGCCGAGTTCGAGTCGCTGCTCCTCGAAATCCTCAGCGATTTCCAGGTCACCATTCCCGAGCTCGGCACGGTTTCGGCGATCGCGCCGCCGACCGTGATCCTGACCTCCAACAGCGAGCGCGATCTCGGCGACGCCCTAAAGCGGCGCTGCCTGCATCTGCATATCGGTTTCCCCGAACAGAAGCTGGAAGAACGCATCGTCGAGAGCCGCGTGCCCGGCATCTCGCAGACGCTGCGCCGGCAGATGGTCGGTTTTATTCATGAAATCCGCACCCTCGACCTGAAGAAGCTGCCGTCGGTCAGCGAGACCATCGACTGGGCGCGCGTGCTGGTGCTGCTGCAGGCGACCGAGCTCGACCACGAGATCGTCAAGGACACGCTGAACGTCCTGCTCAAATACGAGGCCGACATCGAGGCCGCGCAGCCGCAACTCACCACCTTCATCGCCAAGGCGTCGCGGCAGGGCGTGTTCGGGTAGACGCCATGCGCGAGAACCTGCATCGGTTCCTTCGTGCCGCGCGCGGAGCCGGGGTCCGGGTCTCGCCTGCCGAAAGCATCGATGCGATGCGCGCGGTCTCAAAGGTCGGCTTTGCCGATCGCGGCGTCCTGCGCGACACTTTCCTGCTGACGCTTGCGAAGTCGCAGGACGAGAAGCGCGCGCTCGGCGAATGCTTTGATCTGTTCTTCAGCCAGCCCGAGCCGGCGCAGGATACGGCGCAGGACGAGAGCAAGTCGGACGATGCCGAGCGGGCGGATTCAAGCGCTGGCTCCGATTCCTCGAGCGAAAGCGGCAGCGGCGATCAGGCCCAGAATCTTGGCCCCCTCGCGCAGATGCTGCAGTCGCAGGACCGTAATGCGATAGCGGCGGCGATCGCCAACGCCTCCGGCGCGGCCTCGCTCTCAAACATCAGATACTTCACCCAACGCGGCATCTTCTCGGGCCGCATCCTGGACGCCATGGGCATCCAGCGCCTGCGCGACGATCTCGACAACCTGACCGCGACCAATCCGGCATTGGCCGAGCGGCTGCAGGCGGCACTCGACGGATTGCGCGGCACCGTCCGCGACACGGTCTCGCAGGCGCTTCTGCTCTACGGCCGCGAGGAGACAGAGAACCTGCGCAACGAGATCCTGCGCAATGCGCCGCTCGCCCGGATCGAGCCGCGCCAGGTCGAGCAGATGCGCGCGCTGATCCGCCAGATCGCCCGCCGCCTGCGCGAACGCTACTCCAAGCCGCGCAAGCGCCAGCGCCGCGGCCATCTCGACGTGCGCCGCACGCTGCGGCGAAACGCGGCCTGGGGCGGCGTGCCCTTCCTGACGGCCTGGAAGCGCAAGCACCGCGACCGGCCGAAGATCGTCGCGCTCTGCGACGTCTCCGGCTCGGTCGCGCGCGTGTCCGATTTCTTCCTGCTGTTGATCCACTCGCTGCACGAAGTGGTCGACGATGTCCGCTCCTTTGCCTTCTCCGGCCATCTGATCGAGGTGAGCGACATATTGGAGGACAAATCGCCTGAGGCGGCGATGGCCGAGATCATGTCGAAGGTCGGCTTCGGCTCTTCCGACTATGGCAATTCGCTTGCCGATTTCGAGAAGGGCTGGATGGACACGATCACGCCGCAGACCACCGTGATCGTGCTCGGGGACGCCCGCAGCAACAACCTCGATCCGCGCGCCGACATCTTGCGCCGCATCGCCGAGCGTTCGAAACGCCTGGTCTGGCTCAACCCGGAAGGCCGTATGACCTGGGGCTTCGGCGATTCGGAAATGCCGCGTTACGCCACCTTCTGCAGCGTGGTGCGCCAATGTGCCACCGCCCAGCAGCTCGAACGCGCGGTCTCCGATATCGTCGCGACTTATCAATAAACCGCGGGCGGCGTGAAACGTTGCGCGACGCTGGCGCGGCGAACGCCACCTCTCCCCTTGTGGGAGAGGTCGGAATTCAAGCGCAGCTTGAATTCCGGGTGAGGGGTCTGCCTCCGCGAGCACAGTGCGTGGAGAGAGACCCCTCACCCGCATCGCATTCCGCTTCGCTGCATGCGATACGGCCTCTCCCACAAGGGGAGAGGCGCGTCCGAACAAGTGGAGACGGCGCGCACGATGTCAGCGCGATACTCTTACCGTTCACGCGTCGATCGCGTCTTTGATGCGTTTGCGCGTCAGCGGCAGGTTGCGCAGACGTTTGCCGGTGGCGTGGGCGATGGCGTTGGCGATCGAGGCTGCGGCGGGGCCTTGGCCGGTCTCGCCGCTGCCGAGGAACGGCTGGCCAGGGCGGTTGATGATGTGGACATCGATGCGGTCAGGCACCGCGTCGAAGCGCAGGATCGGATAGGTCTGCCAGTCGATGCTGGTGATCCTGGTGTCGTCGAAGCTGACGCTCTCATACAGCGTCCAGCTCATCGATTGCATGATCGCGCCCTCGATCTGGTTGGTCAGCCCATCCGGATTGACGACCTGCCCGGAATCGACAGCGGCGACCGCGCGCAGCAGCCGCGCACGTCCGGTCTCGCGATTGACTTCGACTTCCGAAGCGATGGCGCAATAGGCCGCAAGGTTCTTGTAACGCGCGAAGGCAAAGCCGTAGCCGCGGCCGGCTTGCGGTTTCTGATCTCGCGTCCAGCCAAATTCCTGCGCGGCCTTTTCGATGACGTCGCGTCCGCGCGCGTCCTCGAGATGCCGCAAGCGAAACTCGACCGCATCGGCGCCGGCGAGCCCGGCAAGCTCATCCATGAAGCTCTCGATCGAGAACACGTTGTGATAGGCGCCGAGCGCGCGCATCGCCGAAATCCGCAGCGGCATCGCTGGAATGAAATGATGCACCACGTGCGCGTTGGCAAAATTGTAGAGCGGGATCGCGTTGCGGTCGCCGCCGCCTTCCGGCAAAGGCAACGGCTTTGGCGGCGGAACGGCAAAGCCCTGCGCCATGTGCTGCGCAGCAAGCAGCGTGCCGGCCTTGCCCGGCCGCATCGAATGGGTGTTGCTCCACACCGCAAAATTCCAGTCGGCGATGCGGCCATCGGCGTCGAGCGAGGCCTTCAGCTTCGTCACCATCGCCGGCCCGAACGGCTCCCAGGCGTGTTCCTGCTCGCGCATCCACTGCACGCGCACCGGCCGCCCGGGCAGCGCCCGCGCGATCAGCGCAGCGTCGGCCGCGACATCGTCGGCGCCGTTATGGCCGTAGCAGCCGGATCCCTCGACATGGATCAGGCGGACGCTCGCGGGCGGCATCCGCAGCATCTCCGCAATCGCCTGGCGGTCGGGATAGACGCCCTGGGTGTGCGTCCAGACCGTCATCGCGTCGCCAACGAGATGCGCCACCGCGCAGGATGGCCCGATCGAGCCATGCGACTGATAGGGGCGCGTGTAAGTGGCCTCGAGGGTCTTTTGGCCGGAGACGGAAGGATCGCTGCGATTGAAGATGGTGGAATCATGGGAAGGCAAGCTCGTGAGCACATCGAGCAGATCATCCTGCTTCGGCAGGCTCGGGCTTTCCTTCCATTTCGCGGCGGCGGCGAGCGCGTTCATCGCCTTGACCGCCCGAAACTCCTTGTCCGCGACGACAGCGAGAAAATTGCCATCGCGCACCACCTTGACGACGCCGGGCAGTTTCTCGACGGACGAGCTGTCGCATTCGACGAGCTGCGCGCCATAGCTCGGCGGCCGCACCACGCGCGCATGCACCATGTCAGGCAGCCGCATGTCCTGTACATAGGCTTCGCCGCCCGTGACCTTCGCCGGGATGTCCACGCGCGGCACCGCGTGTCCCATGATCTTGAACGTTGCAGGGTCCTTCAATTTGGATTGCGGCTGTGCCTGCACATGGAGCATGTCGGCCGCAACCAGTTCGCCGTAGGTCAGCCGCCTGCCATCCGGCGCGACCACCGCGCCGTTCTCGGTCTTCAGGCTGTCTCCGGCGAGACCGAGCTTTCCTGCCGCCTCCGCGATCAGGAGTTCGCGCACCTGCGCGGCGGCATTCAGGATCGCGGTGCCGGAATCCTGCATCGAGTGGCTGCCTGAGGTATAACCCTCGTTGGCCGTGAGTTGCGTGTCCGCGGTGACGACGTGGATCGCTTGGAAGGCCACATCGAGCTGTTCGGCGGCGATCTGCTGGAGCGCCGTCTTGAATCCCTGCCCCAGCTCGACCTTGCCGGTGAAGGCGGTGATGCGGCCATCGGAATCGATGCGGAGCCAGGAATCGAGATAAGGCGCGGTCGCGAGACTGCCCGGCCGCTTTGCAGCCGCCGGCGTCCCTTCTTCCGCGAATGCACGGCCGAGCGAGAAGCTCATGATGAGGGCGCCGCCACCTTGCAGTACGTGGCGCCGATCGAGGATGACAGGCGCATTCATTGGCCGCTCCTCTCGTTTGCGGATGCATCCGCCGTATCCATCAATCGCGCGGCGCGATGCACCGCGCGCAGGATGCGCATATGGGTGCCGCAACGGCAAAGATTCGGCTGAAGCTCGGCACGGATCTCGGCATCGGTCGGTTTTGGGTTCCTGAGCAGCAGCGCCTGCGCCCGCATCATCATGCCGGCGATGCAATAGCCGCATTGCGCCGCCTGCTCTTCCATGAATGCGCGCTGGATCGGTGCCGGCGCGGACACGGTGCCGAGACCTTCCAGCGTCGTCACCTGCTTGCCCTCGAGCAGCACCAGCGGCGTCACGCAGGACAGCACGGCCTTGCCATCCACGAGGACAGTGCACGAGCCGCATTGGCCGAGCCCGCAGCCGAATTTGGCGGCGTTGAGTTTCAGATCGTCGCGCAGCACGTAGAGCAGCGGCGTGTCCGGATCGGCATCGATGTGATTGTCCTGGCCGTTGACCTTCAATGTCATCATGGCTGATCTCGCTGCGAAGGGTCGGCCGGCGCATTGCGCGGCCCAATGGAAGTCTGGAGAAGCGCGGTCTGGGTGCGGCGAGCATCCGCAACGGTCTTTTCAACGTCAGTCCAGGGCTGTTCCTTGCTGAAACGCGTGCGCAGGTAATTGAGGAGCGAAGTAACCTGCGCGTCGGTCATGCTGTCGGCGAAGCCCGGCATGATCGGACTGCGTTCGCCCGCCACCGCCGGAACGCCGGCCAAAATGAGATTGGCGAGGTTGCGGGGATCAGGACTGGTGACCGCAGTGCTCAGCGCAAGGTTGACGCCGCCATAAGGCAGCGGCCGGCCGGATTCATGGCAGGAGGCGCAGGCCGCGACGTAGATCGCGGCACCCGTCGGGTCTCCTTGCGCAGGTGCCGATTCGGCTTGGGCGAGCACAGCGCTGCGATCGCGTTCCGGCTTCGCCGCGCCGGAGACGTCCATCATATAGATGGCGATGGCGCGCACGTCGGTGTCGGGCACCGTGGAGAGGTTGCTCACCACCTCCGCCATCGGCCCGCGCGCGGTGCCATGATCGGGATGCCAGCCGTTGCGCAAATAGGCATAAAGCGACTCCGTGTTCCACGGCACCGGCGCATGCGCGCGGTCGTTAAGGGCATAAGCGTGCCAATTGTCGGCCTCGCCGCCGGCAAACTGCGCGCTCACGCGCTCGGCGCCCAGCGCATTGCGCGGCGTGTGGCAGGCGCCGCAATGGGCGAGGCCGTCGACCAGATAGGCGCCGCGGTTCCATTCGGCGCTCTTTGCCGGATCCGGCTGGAATGTCTCGCGGCGCAGGAACAGCAATTTCCATCCGGCGATGATGGGCCGCTGATCCAGCGGAAAGACGAGTTCGTTCGGCCGGGCCACCGCATGCACCGGCGGCCGGGTCATCAGGAACGCATAAAGCGCCCGGTCGTCCTCATCGGTGACATTGGTGAAGTGGTCATAGGGGAAGGTCGGATAGAGATGCTGGCCCTCGCGATTGACGCCGCTGCTCATGGCGCGGCCGAACGCCTCTTCCGACCACCTGCCGATGCCGGTCTCCGGATCCGGCGTGATGTTGGAGGAGAAGACCACACCGAACGGGGTCGGGACCGGCACGCCGCCGGCAAAATCCTGGCCGCCACGCACGGTGTGACAGCTACTGCAATTTCCCAGTGCAGCGAGCTCGCGGCCACGCTTGACAACGGCCGGATCGAACGATGCCGGTTGCGGCGGTTCGATCGCGGCGATTGCGGGTTGCCACACGATCGCAAAGGCCGCCGCTGCGCCTGCGGCCAGCGCGACAGCGACAATGCCTGCGATGATCCGTGGCGATCTCGCCATGCCGGCCATTTGAGTTTGTGGTTGGACCGTGTTTTAACACGGAGATCCCGGCATCGTTCGCCGGCGGGGCTCCCGATCACCGCTTCTTGACTGCGTCTGAAACCGACATGGATTCTGTCCTCAACCGTCCGTCCGGCGAGACCAGCGATGCGCTTGCCGTGCTCAATTCCGTGTTCGGCCTCACCGCGTTCCGGGGCGCGCAGGAAGAGATCGTTCGGCATGTGACCGATGGCGGCAATTGCCTGGTGCTAATGCCGACCGGCGGCGGCAAATCGCTCTGCTACCAGTTGCCGTCGCTGCTGCGCGAGGGCTGCGGCATCGTGGTCTCGCCGCTGATCGCGCTGATGCGCGACCAGGTCGCGGGCCTCACCGAGGCCGGCGTCAACGCGGCGGTGCTGAACTCGACGCTGTCGCCGCAGGAAGCCAACGAAGTCGAGCGCCGCCTGATCGCAGGCGATCTCGATCTGCTCTACGTCGCGCCGGAGCGGCTGGTGACGCCGCGCTGCCTCAGTCTGCTCGCGCAGGCGAAGATCGCGCTGTTTGCGATCGACGAGGCGCATTGCGTCTCGCAATGGGGCCATGATTTCCGGCCCGAATATATCGGCCTTTCCGTGATCGCCGAGCGCTTTCCCGACGTGCCGCGGATGGCGCTCACCGCGACCGCCGACGAACTGACCCGCGAGGAGATCGCCGAACGGCTGTCACTCACCGACGCGCCGCGCTTCGTGTCGAGTTTCGACCGACCGAACATCCGCTACGAGATCATCGACAAGGTGAATTCGATGGTGCAGTTGAAGGCGTTCATCACCGAGCGGCATGCGGGCGAGGCCGGCGTGGTCTATTGCCTGTCGCGCGCCAAGGTGGAAGACGTCGCAGCCTCGCTCAGCGCGGCCGGCATCCCGGCGCTGCCTTATCACGCCGGGCTCGAGCCGAGCGTGCGCGCACGCAACCAGGATCGCTTCATCAATGAGGACGGCATCGTCGTCGTCGCCACGGTTGCTTTCGGGATGGGCATCGACAAGCCGGACGTGCGCTTCGTCGCCCATCTCGATCTGCCGAAGAGCATCGAAGCCTATTACCAGGAGACCGGCCGCGCGGGGCGCGACGGCAAGGCGTCCAGCGCGTGGATGGCTTATGGCCTCTCCGATATCGTGCAGCAGCGCCGCATGATCGACGAGTCCACCGGCTCGGATGCCTATAAGCGCGTCTCGATCGGCAAGCTCGATTCGCTGGTGGCGCTGGCGGAAACCGTGGGCTGCCGCCGGCGGCGCCTGCTGGCCTATTTCGGCGAGACGCTGACAGAAGAGAATTGCGGCAATTGCGACAATTGCCTGTCGCCGCCGCGCGTCCGCGACGGCAAGATCCTGGCGCAGAAAATGCTGTCCTGCGTCTACCGCACCGGCCAGCGCTTCGGGGCCATGCACCTGATCGACGTGCTGGTCGGCCGCCTCACCGAGCGCGTAACCCAGTTTGGGCACGACAAGCTCTCGGTGTTCGGCGTCGGCCGCGAGCTCAACGAGAAGCAGTGGCGCGCGGTGCTGCGCCAGCTTGTCGCGATGGGGCATCTTTGGGCCGACGGCGAGGCTTTCGGCGCGCTGAAACTGACGGAGAGCGCGCGCGGCGTCCTCAAGGGCGAGACTGAAGTTCTCTTGCGCGAGCAGGCGGAAGGCGCGCGCAACCGCGCCATCCGTTCCAAGTCGCGGCGCGGCGAGCTAGCGCCGGTCGCGACCGGCCAGGGCAAGGCAGCGAACCCCGCGCTTCATGCCGCGCTGCGCGCCTGGCGTTCCGAGGTGGCGCGGCAGCGGGGCGTGCCGGCCTATGTCGTGCTGCACGATTCCACCATCGACGGCATCGCCGCCGTGCGCCCGACGACGCTCGACCGGCTTCGCGGCATCGTCGGGATCGGCGACAAGAAGCTCGAGCATTACGGCGACGAGTTGGTCGCTCTGGTGCGATCGAACGAAGGCTAAACCTATCGTGCCATCATCCGAACTTCGTGCAGCTCACCCGCTTGTCAAATGGAGCGAACGATCGCGACCAGCCCAAAACGGACAATGCGGACATGGCTCGCCGACGGGATAATCAATTCCCTCCTCGTGCGGACATCCATACACCCCTTCCGCCATCGCCACCGAGTGCACCGCTGCGCCCCGAAGGAGCGAGGCGACTTGTTCAATGATCGCCGGGTCCTTGCGGACATCGCCATTCTCGGCGAACAAGCGCGCCAGCACGACCGCTTCCACGCCTGATTCGGAAATAATGGAGACAGCCACCTTGGTGGCGTGCCGGTCGTCAGGTCCGTAAAACGCGATGGTGCCGACCGGATAACCCCGAAATCCCAATTTACTCTTTTTCTCGAGCCACTTTTGCGGCCGCCATCCGAGCTTCATTGGCGCCTCTAACAATCTGCTTTGTTACCGCTTTGCCAAGTTTGTATTGCGTCATGATATTCCCATCAATGGCGATGCGAAGCCATTTTGAATGGTTCCATGGCGCTCTAAGATAGCCGGAGCCGTATGGCGTCCTGAGCAAGAGGTTCGAACTTGGAACAAGCCATGCACGAATTGGGTCTTCAGGATTTGATCAAGCGGATCGGCGCCGAGCATGTCAGGCGGCGGCTGAACGATGAGACCGAGCATGAGGCGCAGTTGTTCGGCCAGGGCACGCTGTTCTTCAATCTGGAGAACTCGCTGCTCGCGCCGAGCGTCATCGCGACAGCGCTCAAGATTGCCGGGCTCTACGGCCGCGCGCGGCAGAACGCGGACCGCGTGTGCCTCAGGCAGAACGAGCTTGCCTCGACCGTGTTGCCCAAGAGCTTCGAGGGTTTCACCATGCTCCATATCAGCGACCTGCACGCCGACATGAGTGCCGGCGCGATGCGGCGGCTGCCCGGCATGGTCGCGGAGCTCGCCTACGACATCTGCGTCCTGACCGGCGACTATCGCGGCCAGACCTTTGGTCCCTTCGACAAGAGCCTCGACTATCTTGCGCCGGTGATCGCGGCGCTGAAGCCGCCGGTCTACGGCATCCTCGGCAATCACGACACGATCCGGATGACGCCGGCATTGGAAGCGATGGGCATCCGGATGCTGTTCAACGAGTGCGAAGCGATCCGGCGCGGCGATGAGGCGATCTATCTCGCCGGCGTCGACGATGCGCATTTCTATCGCGCCGACGACATCGGCAAGGCCGCCGCGCCCATTCCCGGCGACGCCTTCTCGATCCTGCTTTCGCATACGCCGGAAGTGTACCGGGCGGCGGCAGCCGCAAGCTTCGACCTGATGCTGAGCGGGCACACCCATGGCGGCCAGCTCTGCCTGCCCGGCGGCATCGCGATCAAGCTGGAAGCGTGGCTGCCACGCGCGTTCGGCGCCGGCGCCTGGCGCTACGGCAAGATGGCCGGCTACACCTCGGTCGGCGCCGGTACCAGCCTGCTGCCGGTCCGCCTCAACTGCCCGCCGGAGATCACGCTGCACACGCTGCGACGCGCGGGGTGAGGCAAGCGCACGTGCCAAGTGATTGGCAAGCGACGAAAAAAGCGAGCTTTCCCCTTGCACTCTCGCACCAGTTGCGGAATCAGTTGGGAGAATGGGGGCAATAGGACTATGCGTTGGCGAATTGTCTGTATGACCGCACTGCTAGTGGGGTTGTCGTTCTCGACCGCTACTGCCAGAGGTCCGTACGGGTCGATAAAGATCGGAAATTGGACTGGAGGGGCATTCACCAACGATCAGACGGGCGCCTTTACCGGCTGCATAGCGTCGGCTCCGTACAAGAGCGGAATCACGTTCTTTGTGATGGTCAGTTCGGCCATGACCTGGAACTTGGGTTTTAGCCACGAGACCTGGTCTCTCACGCCGGGAGGGACATTTCCGATCGTGCTGACGTTTGATGGGAAAACGCCTTTCAACGTTACTGGCCGATCAATCTCCGCCCACACGGTGAGCGTGGATATGCCCGATAATTCCGGGCTGATCCGTCAGTTTCGTGCTTCGTCCACGATGAGTGCATTTGCGCAGGGCAACCTTTTCCAATTCAGCTTGGACAAGACAAGTATTCTTCTTCCGGCTCTCGTTAATTGTGTTGCTACAGTCAATCGCGATGGCATCTCAGGCGCAAAGGATTTTGTGTTGCCCCCAAGAGCTCCCGGCGCCGTCGCGAGGGCTGCTCCCGTTCACTCACCTGATACCGGCAGCAGCCTTCGGCCAGCCTCCGGTCCATCCTCGCCGGAACTTCAGCTGGAAGCCTTGCAACTCGCGACCAACTTTATTTTGAAGGCCTCGTTGAGCAATCCGCGGGTGCTTAGCCGGGCAGAAACGCCAGCCACGATTGTCAACAATGGAGCGGCTTGGAAATCGGATGATGCGATCGGATTCGTCCGGATCATTCCGGCGGAGAGCGGCGTCAAGGGCCTGGATGTGGCATCCACAATCGTCGCGAATGACGCGAAGGACTGCAAAGGCAAGTTCGCATCGGCTCGGAACAGCGAGTTGGTTGACAGCGATGTTGTATTCCGCGGGATGTCCTCCTGCGAGGATTCTGAGCGCGCCAATATCTCGCAATACTTCATCGTCCCGCGAAAGGCGGGCGGCTTCGTGATGTTCTCGGTCATCGCGAATCTCCGAATGGAGGAAGCCAAATCTCCGCTCCGCGAGCAAAAGAACACGGACTTCAGAAAAGCCGCGTTGGTAGCCGTCAGTCCGTAAAATCGTCGCGTCAGCCGTTACGGAATGTGTACGCGTAGCCGTTGATCGCCGGTGCGCCGCCGAGATGGGCGTAGAGCACGCGTGAGCCGGCCGGGAAGAAGCCTTTCTGCACGAGGTCGATCATGCCCTGCATGGATTTGCCCTCATAGACGGGGTCGGTGATCATGCCTTCCAGCCGTGCACACAGCCGGATCGCTTCCTTGGTCGCGTCCGACGGCACGCCGTAGGCGGGATGGGCGTAATCCTCGAGCAGCACCACATCGTCCTCGACGATCTCGCGGCCGAGCTCGACGAGAGCGGCAGTATTGCGTGCGATCGAGAGCACCTGCGACTTCGTCTGCGCCGGCGTGAAGGAGGCATCGATGCCGATCACGTTTCGCGCGCGGCCGTCGGCGGCGAAGCCGACCAGCATGCCGGCATGGGTCGAGCCGGTCACGGTGCAGACCACGATGTAGTCGAAGCTGAAGCCCAGCTGCTTCTCCTGCGCCCGCACCTCCTCGACGAAGCCGACATAGCCGAGCCCGCCATATTTGTGCACGGAGGCGCCAGCCGGAATCGCATAGGGCTTGCCGCCCGCGGCCTTCACCTCCTCGATCGCCTGCTCCCAGCTCTTGCGGATGCCGATATCAAAGCCGTCATCGACCAGCCGCACGTCGGCGCCCATCACGCGGCTGAGCAGGATGTTGCCGACGCGATCATAAACCGCGTCCTCATGCGGCACCCAGCTTTCCTGCACCAGGCGGCACTTCATGCCGAGCTTGGCGGCGACGGCCGCGACCATGCGGGTGTGGTTCGACTGCACGCCGCCGATCGAGACCAGCGTGTCAGCGTTGGACGCGATCGCATCAGGAATGATGTATTCCAGCTTGCGCAATTTATTGCCGCCGAAGGCGAGCCCCGAATTGCAGTCCTCGCGCTTAGCAAAGATCTCGACCTTGCCACCGAGATGCTTCGACAGCCGCTCCAGTTTCTCGATATGCGTCGGCCCGAAGGTGAGCGGATAGCGCGCGAATTTTTCCAGCATCGTGGTCCCCCTTGATGGCGTGGTCTCGATGCGGATTCCTAGCACCGGCTGCGCGAAAGGTGCTCTCTATTTCGATTGACTGCTTTATGCTCTGCTACGCCAAATGTGCGTTCATACCGCCATTTCTCTCACAGACCGGCTGAATAACGAAAGAATCTTCCATGACTGCCAAGCTCGATCGCATCGACCTCAAGATCCTGCGATTGCTGCAGAAGAACGGCCGGCTGAGCAACGCCGAACTGGCTGAGAAGGCCGGCGTCAGCCCCGCCACCTGTCACCGCCGCACCCAGCGCCTGTTCGAGGAAGGCTTCGTGAGGGAAGTCCGCGCGATCGTCGCCCCACGCAAAGTGGACAAGGGCGCGCTCGTCATGGTCGGCGTCGTACTCGACCGCTCCACGCCCGAAAGCTTTGCGTCCTTCGAGCAGGCGATCGCGAAGCTCAAATTCGTCCTCGACTGTCACCTCGTCGCCGGCGACTTCGACTACTTCCTGAAAATCCGCGTCGGCGATATGGAAGATTTTAACCGCATCCACGGCGAGCAATTGATCGCGCTGCCTGGCGTCCGGCAGACGCGAACCTTCTTCGTGATGAAGGAGGTGGTGGACAATGCACCGCTGGAGTTTTGAACCGGATTGGCCGCATCTTGCCGATCGCATGTCACGGCAACTTCACTTGCTTCGTGCCGCCATGCACGCGACGCTCAACTCTTCTTTGGGCTTTCATCAGAGAGAGGAGCTTTGCCGTGCGCCTTCCGATCCTCGATCCGACCGAACTGACCGACGAGCAGAAGCCGCTCTACGATGACATGCGCAAGGGCATCGAACGCCATTTCAAGGGCTTCGTGAACATGCGCGCCGACGGCGCGCTGCTCGGCCCCTGGAATCCCTGGCTGCGCGAGCCGAGGTTCGGCAAGCCGGTCTGGGATCTGGTGAAGGCCGTCGCCTCGAACCCGCTGCTGCCGGCACCGGTGCGCGAGGTCGCGATCCTCGTCACCGGGTCGCATTTTCGCTCGGGCTATGAGCTCTATGCTCACGTGCTGGTCGCCGAGGCGCGCGGCCTCTCCGACGAAAAGCTCGCCACCATCGTCGCCGGCCAGCGCCCGGTCGACCTGACTCGGCAGGAAGCGGTCGCCTTTGACATGGCCTCGGCGCTCGTGAACGGCGGCGTGCTGCCGGAACTGACCTATCGCGCGGCGGTGCAGGAGTTCGGCGAGCACGGCGCAGCCGAGCTGTCCTATCTCGTCGGCATCTACTGCATGGTCTCTGTCACGCTGAACACGTTCGACGTGCCGGTGCCGGATTGACAAGAGCCGAGTTCGTCTCTCTGCGTAGCCCGGGTGGAGCGAACGCGAAACCCGGGACATCCGTATCAACACGACGAGCAGCCCCGGGTTACGCTAACGCTCCACCCGGGCAACGGCATCGGCAGTCCCCGCCATGTGACGGCCGCACGCCTACAACTGCAACCGTTTTTCGGGAGACTGAAATAGTGCCGTAGCGGGAAGACAGTTTGAATACGCCATATCAACCAGCGCAAGGCGTAGGCCGGGGACGACACATGGCGCTATCAAACTTGAAGGGTGAATGGCCAGGGACGACACCTGGATATCGGTTCAAGATCCAGAGTTCCTCCAATAACATAAAAGTTGTTCTTGCGGTTCTCCTTGGTCTTTCTCTCCCTTTCAATGCATCGGCGCAGAGCATCACCGACGCGAAGCTCGACCGCATCAAGGCGAGTACCTCGGCGGTCGACAGCAACTTCATCAAGGCAAACGCCACAACATCCAAGGATTGGCCAACCATCGGCCTCGACTACGCCGAAACGCGGTTCAGCAAGCTCAATCAGATCAACACCGACAACGTGAAGGATCTTGGGCTGGTCTGGAGCTACAATCTTGAATCATCACGCGGTGTCGAGGCGACACCCGTCGTCGTCGACGGCATCATGTATCAGTCGGCGCCTTGGAGCGTGGTCCATGCGATTGACGCGCGGACCGGAAAAAAACTCTGGTCGTTCGATCCAGGTGTCGACCGGTCAAAGGGCTACAAGGGCTGCTGCGACGTGGTCAACCGTGGCGTCGCCATTTACAAGGGCAAGGTATTCGTGGGGGCCTATGACGGCCGCCTGATCGCGCTCGATGCCGCGACCGGCGCGAAGGTCTGGGAAAAAGATACGCTGATCGACCACGCGCATTCCTATACGATCACCGGCGCGCCTCGCGCGTTCAACGGCAAGGTCGTGATCGGCCAGAGCGGCGCCGAGTACGGTGCGCGCGGGTATGTCACGGCCTACGACACCGAGACAGGTAATCAACTCTGGCGCTGGTTCACTGTGCCCGGGGATCCATCGAAGCCGTTTGAAGACGCTTCGATGGAAGCCGCGGCCAAGACCTGGGACCCGGCAGGCAAATACTGGATCAACGGTGGCGGCGGGACTCCGTGGGACACGATCACGTTCGATCCCGACTTGAACATGGTCTATATCGGTACTGGAAATGGTTCTCCCTGGAATCGCAAATTCCGCAGTCCGTCGGGCGGCGATAATCTCTACCTCGCCTCGCTCGT
Organism: Bradyrhizobium sp. Leo78; assembly: GCF_059512425.1. Lineage (NCBI taxonomy): Bacteria > Pseudomonadati > Pseudomonadota > Alphaproteobacteria > Hyphomicrobiales > Nitrobacteraceae > Bradyrhizobium > Bradyrhizobium sp. Leo78. Next base: position 52,127 of record NZ_JCAMOT010000010.1, on the reverse strand, counting down.
CGCGCTCAACGCCGACACCGGCCAATATATCTGGCACTACCAGGAGACGCCCGGCGATAATTGGGACTACACGTCAACCCAGCCGATGATCCTCGCCGACATCATGATCGACCGTGTACTGCGTAAGGTGATCTTGCACGCGCCGAAGAATGGCTTCTTCTTCGTTATCGATCGTACCAACGGCAAGTTTATCTCGGCGAAGAACTTCGTCGATGTGAATTGGGCGACGGGATACGACGCCAACGGGCGGCCGATCGAGTTGCCGCCTGCGCGCGGCGACGGTCCATACGACTCCATTCCCGGGCCAGACGGAGCTCACAATTGGCATCCAATGTCGTTCAATCCCCAGACCGGCCTCGTCTACATTCCGGTGCAGCACATACCGGTTAGTGTGACGCCGGAAAAGTCGTTTACGCAGAATGCGGCTACGCCGGGCAAGGTTGGCTCCATACTGGGCGGGAATATCGGCTTCGTTTTCAACAGCACGCCTCCGAAATCGTCCGCATTCGGACGTCTGCTCGCTTGGGATCCGGCGCATCAAAGGGAAGTCTGGCGGGTCGAGCACGTGTCGCCGTGGAACGGCGGTACTCTGACCACCGCAGGCAACTTGGTTTTCCAGGGGACGGCGGATGGCCGCTTTGTCGCCTATGACGCAGCAAAGGGAACCAAGCTGTGGGAAACCCCGACCGGCAACGGCGTGGTCGCGGCTCCCGCAACTTACATGATCGATGACATACAGTATGTCTCGATTGCGGTCGGCTGGGGCGGCGCTTTCGGCATTTCTCAGCGAGTGACCGAGTTCCAGAACCCGGGAACGGTCTATACGTTTGCGCTGGGCGGCAAGGCGAAGCTACCGGAGTTCGTGAAGTACCAGACCGAAGGTCTCCTGCAGGGCGTGAAGTACGATCCGAAGGATGTGAGGGAAGGCGGTGCCATCTATGTCGCGGCGGCCTGTGCAGCCTGCCACGGCGTGCCTGGTGTCGGCCCCGGAGGCAACATTAGAAATCTCGGCTACGTTCCGGCCGAAGAGATCGCCAATCTGAAGGACATCGTCTTCCACGGTCCGTTCCGCGACAAGGGCATGCCTGATTTCACCGGCAAGCTGACGGAAGCGGACGTTGTGAAAATCCAGGCCTTCATCCAGGGCACTGCCGACGCCATCAGGCCCAAGCGCAAGTAGCTGGCCGTAAACCAGTTGAGCCTTTGAACCGTGGCGTGCTGCCAGAATTGACCTATCGCACAGCGGTGCAGGAGTTCGGCGCGCACGGCGCGGCCGAGCCGTCCTATCTCGTCGGCATCTACGCCATGGTCTGCGTCACGCCGAACACGTTCGACGCGCCGGTGCCCTATTAGGCCGCGCGCCTGGACTAAGCCGATGCCTTTGCCGAGCACATCGCGAGCAGCGACTTTGCAACTGGATCATCGGGGAAGGCAGTCAAAATACCCTGGTAGCAGCGGGCGGCTTGATCGAATTCACCTCGCTCGAAATGTAACGAGGCGTCCCACGTCAAATCGCACAGTCTGGCGGCATTGACCGACGCCTTCAGCTCCGGATCGTCGCTGGCCTTGATGCCCAGAAGCTCATAGATCATGAACTCCCGCTTGCGACCCTTGACCTGAACCTTTCTGATAGGCCTTGCCACGATTTCCGGCCCGACAGCCTCGACCACGCTGTCGCTGATGCAGATCGTGGTTCCGAAATTCTTGTTGATGCCCTCCAGTCGCGCCGCGACGTTCACCCCGTCTCCCATCACCGTGTAGCTGAGCCGCTCGCTTGAACCGACATTGCCGACAAGCACCTCGGCGCAATGCAGCCCGATCCGAAGATACAGTGACGGTCGCCCCTGCTTGCTCCAGTCCGCATTGAGCTGTTCCATTCGCCTCGTCGCCCGCATCGCGCCACAGCAGCCACGCAACACATCATCGGCGCGATGGACCGGAGCGCCCCAGAACGCCATGATGCCGTCACCGATGAACTTGTCGACCGTACCGGACTCCTCCGCTATCGCGTGCGAGACGACTTCGAAATAGTGCGAAAGTTGCGCGAGGAGATCATTCGGCGCCATTTGCTCCGACAGGGTGGAAAAGTCCTTCAGGTCGGTGAACAGCACCGTCATGAAGCGCTGTTCGACACCGAGCGTCAGCGGGGTCCCCGTCTTGATCAGATTCCTGACTATGCCCAGCGGTACGAACGAAGAGAAGGAGCGCAGCGACGTCTCGAACAGCTTGACGGCGGTTTGGAGTTCCTTGATCTCCTTGATCTTTGATGGCGTCGCGACCCCGTGTGAGAACGTCAGGTCCTCGACTGACCGCAAGTCCTGCGACACGCATTCGATCGGCCGTGACAATCTGCGGGAGAAGAAATGGATCAGCAGCAACTCGATGCCGGTGAGAGCGGCGATCAGGGCGACCATCTGCCTGTTCGTTCGCTTGAGGGTCCCGATAAAATCATCGGTCGGCGTCAGGGTGATAACCTCCCACGGTTTGCCGAAACTTCCTGGAAAGCGGGCAAATGAGGCGCTGATCTCTTCGCCGCCCTGCGGCGACCGGAACAGGAAATCGTCGCGATTGGTATCGCTCTGTAGCCGATGAGCCTCGCGCACATTGGGGTCGTCAATCGTATCCAGCCTGGCCATTTCCAGACGGTCGTTCTCCAGTCTCACGCCTTTCTTCGGGTCAGGATAAGAGATGATCGTGCCATCGGTCGGATTGGCGATCACGGTGGTGCTGCGCGGGCTGGCGCGATGGCTGGTGAGAAACTGCGACAGCACGTTGAGCGTGATATTTGCCGAAGCACAGCCAACGAACGCGCCGTCCTTGATGATCGGGACTCTCACAATGATGACCGGAAAGCCGGTGTCCGGATTTGGCCGAGGCCCCTCGATGATCAGTGCGCGGGCATCTTTCGCCGCCTGGTAACCCGCAAGGGTCCTGATGTCCTCGATTGTCCCAACGTCATAACTCCCTACGACATGGGGCCACGTATCGTAGAACGTACGGTGCCGGACCCGTCGCGGCGAGCCGGAGAAGCTGTCGATGTAGCCGGAATGCCAGTTCGCTGTCGCCGGAATCTTGGGATCGGAGCGCCGGCGGTCATCGTCGATCCGGGTCACAACCCGATGATAGCCGTCCTCCAAGCTGACATAGACCGCATCGATCTGCGGCGCAGATGTAAGGGCTTCGTGGAGCAACTCGCGGCTCTCCTCCTTTTTGAATATCTCGGGATCTTCCGCGGCAAAGGAGGCGAGCAATTCCAGCGTGGCCTCGACCGGATTGACCAGGCCTCGGGCGTCATCGATGCTGGCCCGCTTTGTCTTGGCCACGACGTCGTTCAGCGTCGCATTGATCGTGGCCGAGTTTTGCCAGTAATTGTAGGCCAGGATGAATATCAGCGCGGGAATGCTGAGGAGGACGAACAATCCCGACATCGCCGCGCTCAGTCGCAGCGCACCGATTGCGGGCACAATCCGGCGATAAAGAGTCCGGCTCAGCAGGATGGCAGCAACGACCGCAAGGAAGGCCCACGGTCTCGGATCTCGTATCTGCGATCGCCATGATTGATCGTCAGACGCATAGATCAGGCCTTCCGGGAGCTTCGCTTCATCCAACATGCCGAGGTCGACATAAGCGCGCGCGATGGCGTTCCAGCGCGCGACACTCTGCTGACCGATCGGCGTGAGATGCGGCTCGATCAGCAGCTCGGTCCGCGCGGCCTCGAACAGCAGCGCCTTCTGAGTTTTTTGCGCGGCGTACTTGCCTCGTATCAGATCGGCGATCTCCTCCTTGTGGGCGAGCGCATACGCCCACCCCCTCAAGCTCGCCTCGCGAAACGCTGCTACGCGCTCCGGATGCGCTGCGATCTGGCGCTTTGAGGTGCAGAGGTTGTCGCCGTAAAAGTCGAACCCGTAGGCGCGCGGCGAGAAGGCCAGATATGGCGTGCCGTACTCTTCGAACAAATACGGCTCGTTGGTGCTGTAGGCGACCATCGCATCGGCCTTGCCGCTGAGCAGATCACGCGGATTCCCGGAATGGGCGATGCGGGGCAGGTCCGCGTAGCCGACCCCCTCGTGCTTCAGCATCGCGGCGATGTCGTCGCTGCTGGGGGCATCCATCAAAGCGTGGCCCTTCAACTCGGAGACCGCATGGATGCCGGCGCGGTGCAGCACCAGGATGATGGCCGCGGAGTGCTGAAAGATCACAGCGAGGACGACATTGTTGGCGCGTTCGGCGCTGTTGACGAACACGCTGGTCGTGCACACGCCGAAATCAGCAGCGCCTTTGGCCACTTCGAGGCCCGCATCGATGCCAGGGCCGCCCTCGCGAACTGAGACATCGAGGCCGTTGTCGCGATAAAATCCCTTCTCGACCGCAGCGTAATACCCGGCGAACTGGAACTGATGTTTCCACTTCAATTGCAGCGACACCTGTTCGAGCGCGTGGGCCGGCGTGACCCGACCGAAGACAAGTTCGACCACGAGGCAAAGCGCGAACAGCACGTCGCGCCCATGACGCAACATTTGCGCTGCGGACATGTCGAGCCCTGCGCTCATATGTCAGCCTCGCAGGCAATGCCTGCCCTTCAGTCGCGAATTTGCCTCAAATAGACAAGTCTTGAGATAGCAGAGTCTGCATCAAGCCATACGGCACATCAAGCAAGGGGAGCTGGTGAGGCCGCTCCCAACACCTTATGGCAGCGCACCAATAATGCGTCAGTGACACTTCTGCTTCTGGGCCCCAAGCCACAATCGAATCGACGGGGGAATGTCTGCCTCGCGCATAGCGGCTGCAATCAGCGACTCGAACCGAATAGCGCCACACTTGTTACTCTCACCGTTCGATTTCCGCTGCCAACTTGCGGCGAATGGAATCGCGCCTCACGCCACGAGGCCGCGAATTCGTCCAAATCAGGAGGTTTCCGGAGCCATGAACACATCGACAGAGAACGGACGGAAAGGCGGCCAGCGCGCCATGCACACACCACCGGTCGTATCGCCGCGGGAGTGGGAAGCGGCCCGCCAGCAGTTGCTCGTGAAGGAGAAGGCGCAGACCCGCGCCCGTGACGCGCTCGCCGCCGAACGCCGGCGCATGCCGTGGATGGCGGTGGAGAAGTCGTATACGTTCGAGGGGCCTGCGGGCAAGACGAGCCTGCTCGACCTGTTCGACGGCCGGCGTCAGCTCATCGTCTATCGCGCCTTCTTCGAGCCGGGCGTGTTCGGCTGGCCTGATCACGCCTGCCGCGGCTGCTCCATGGTGGCCGATCAGGTCGCCCACCTCGCCCATCTGAACGCCCGTGACACCACCCTCGTCTTCGTCTCACGCGCGCCGCAGGCGGACATCGCGCGGCTGAAGGCGCGGATGGGCTGGCAGATGCCATGGTTCACCATCACTGATGGCTTCGACGCCGACTTCGGCGTCAACGAGTGGCACGGCACCAACGTGTTCTACCGCAACGGTGACCGCGTGTTCCGCACCTACTTCATCAACAACCGAGGCGACGAGCAGATGGGAGGCACCTGGAACTATCTCGACATCACGCCGCTGGGCCGGCAGGAGGTCTGGGAGGACTCGCCCGAAGGCTATCCCCAGACCCCGACCTACAAGTGGTGGAACTGGCACGACAACTACGTCGCCGACGCCGCGCCCGACAAGACGTGGGTCGAAGTGTCCGATGCCGGAGAGAAAGCATTCCGGAACAAGGACGCCGGCACGCAGCAATGAGCCGGGCTCGTTCCAGTCACTGAGCCCTGCGACGTGCAGGCGGCGCAGCGGTCGGCCGTAGCTCCATGTTGGATACGCCCGCCGCGATATTCAGGCCCGTCTGCGCCTGCACGGACAGCGGCTGCAAGGTGACCGTGCGGTCCGAGCCTCCGACCAGGACGTTGGCGCCCACGCCGGCGCCGACCGTGCCGCCGGCGGTCGCCCCCACATAGGTTCCCGCCAACGCGCCGCGGCGCAGTGTCGTCGGCGCAAAAACCGCCCATGTCAGTTGGCCGCCGGATGTGGCGCCGATGTCGAGCCCGAGCGTGCTGACGGTGCCATCATAAGGCTCGCGTGCTCTGCCTCTCGCCGACGTAAGGATGCAGCTCAGCTGCCGCTGTCCCCCGACGATCATCCCGACCCCTGGCGATATGCTGCAGGTGAGCGTGCCGACCTTCGTTCGTCCAGCCTCTTGAGCATTAGCCGGAGCGATGCCGAGCGCGAGCGCCAGGACACCTGCGGTTGCGATTCCGTTCAGCGTTGCTTTGTTCATGGGTCGCCCTTCATTGAAGCATTCCAACGGCACCCTCAACGCGGACAATGTCGTGATGTTCCCGCTCCTCGCAACGTCGAGGTGTAAGCGCGTTCGGAAATCGCTGCGCAAGACATTTGCAGCCGCGAATTGACTTCGTTCGCTTGCCCGCGACTGGACGCTCATGATGAACAGGTGTTCATGAGCGTGACCAAATCGTCACGGAAGTTTCGTTGAATGGCCTTGCCGATCGCCTACGTTTCCTTCGAACGGGAGGACTTTCCATGAAGCAATCGCAGCATCTCTTGGATAACGCGGTGATCTGTTCAAAGCTTGCAAAGCGGACAACTGACAAGCAGACGAAAATTTACTTCAAGCGCTTGGAAGATTCCTGGAGGGCTCTGGCGCGCGAGCAGGACTGGCTCGATGGAGAAATCGCTCCGGTCGAAGTATCCAGGCTTCGCCGCCGGACCGGCGTCGGGCAATCGCTGTCGTGACGCTGAACGGACTGAATTGGCTTCCTTGGTCGGCGAGATAGTCATGACCGTCTCGTCGACCAAACAGATGCGAATACTCGCGCGGCTTACGCTCCATCTGTTGCAGGAGCGGGCCCGCCTTCGCAGCGGGCTGCATTCACTCGGTGCTCTCGCCTTGCAGCTCCGCCTTGAAGCCGTCGGTGTTTTCGAAATTCACCTTCACTTTGTCGCCGTCGAAGGTCAGCGCCCAGGTCTGGATTTCGCCATGCCCCAGGATCCGGCGCTCCATCACGAACGTATGGTCGCTGGTCCAGCGCCCTCTTGCGGCGTTGATCCCATACCGCGCCGGAGGGCTCTTGCGATAGGTTCCGTCCAGTCCGACCAATCCTGTGAACCGGCCATCTGACTTGTCGGTATAGGTCGTGATCACCCAGGACGAATCCGTGTCGTAAAAATTCAGCGTGAAACTTTTCAACCGCAGCCTGTTGTCGAAGAAATGATAGACCTTTCCCGAAACCGCCTTGGCCAACTCTGGCGTGCCGCCGATGGCGCATGGTTTTTCCGTCGCGGCTCGACGTATCGCGTCGGTCAATAACGCCTTGGCGATGGGATCCTCGGGCAGCGGCTTGTCGGATTTGACCGCGCCCGAGATATCGTCGATCAGCCCGGAGGCCGAATAGAACTCGGTGTCCCGCAGGGCCCCGGTCATAACCGCGATAACATCCAGCCTCGGTATGATCAGGATCAATTGCGAATGCCGGCCGCGCGCCATGTAGGCGCCCTTTTCGGGATAAGACCACCACAGGTTCCCATAGTGGAATCCAAACGTCGCGGCGACGGGCCCGGACTTCGCCCTCTCGACCCATGACGACGGGATAAGCTGTTTTCCTTCCCACTGCCCGTTGTGAAGATACAGGTAGCCGATCCTGGCCATGTCGTGCGGCGCGAGATACAGGCCCGCTTCGCCGTCCGTCACACCCTGCGCGTCCACATTTCCCCATCGGGCACTGTGGATGCCAAGCGGTTCGAACAGCTCCTTCTTTGCAAAATCGAAGGCGCTCTGCCCGGACTTCCTGTTGACGAGCGCGGACAGCAGATAAGGGTTGCCGCCATTGTAATTGAACGTGGCACCGGGCGCGCCAGCCATCGGCTGGTTCAGCACGAAGGCCGTCCGATCGGGGCTCTCGTACATCTTCATGATGGTCTCGCCGGGGCGATACGCCTTCTCCAGCCATTCGATGCCTGACGTCATGTCGAGAAGGCTTTGCACCGTGATCGCCTTTTTCCGGTCATCGACGTCTTGGATTTGCTTGTCTGAAAACAGATCGATGACCGGGTGATCAACGCTATCAAGCTCGCCCTTTTGCAGCTCAATAGCGGTCAGCGTGCCGACGACGCTCTTGGTCACTGATCTCAAATCGTGGCTGACCCCGGCGATGTACGGAGCGTAGTAGACATCAGCGACGATCTTGCCGTGACGAATGATCGTCAGGCTGTCCTGCTGATAAGTGCCGACATTCTCTATCAGCCGGGCAAGACTCGCTGAGTCCATCCCCTGTTCTTCGGGGCTCGACGTCTGCCAGGATTTTGTCGGCCAGAGGACTTCCTGAGGACCTTCACCGTCAGTTGCGGCATCAAGCCGGTTGGATGCGCCAAAGAACTGAAAGCTCGCGACCAACGCGACAAGCGTCAGCATCTTGAAACGCATTGGACCCCTCCCGGTTCACGCCTCTCGCCGAACTCTGCTGTTATCAATCATAGATTGAAATCTGCGCCAGATCGAGCCCGAATGAACGCGGGCTTGGCCATTGGCAGCTTGCGCGTCCCAGGCGTGCGAGTATACGCCCCGAACGATGATCCGGTGCAGACAGCGCCGGGCGTCAGATCCGAAATGAGTGCCTGATCTGTCTCAGCATTGACAGCGCAGCATCCGTGTAACGGCCTGCGTAGCAGTATTGATCGAACTGCGATGCACCAAGCAGCAGCAAAACCGCAATTGCGAAGCCCTTGAGCATAGGGGCCTCCTTTGTGGAAGAGACCGCCAACCGGGCTGGTCCGGGTTTCAGATCATTCCGGAATTCACTGTCGCTCAAGCATGAGCCGGAAGCGTGACTACCGCCTCCCCGAAAAAATCATGCTCAAACTAAGAAGCTAAAGCGGGATCACAATTCGAGAAGAAGTCATCACGCTTCAGTCGCGACCACTTGCAATGACGACAGCTTGGCAGGTATTCCTAGCCGAAAGCTGAATAAGCTTGGTTGACGGAAGAATACCGGAATCACAGAGATACTTGCCCATTCGGCGTGACCCCGAGCGCAGTGCGACGCTCCGCAGCTGTCGAAGAACTCCGCGGCAGGGCCCAATCGCCGCACCGCTGTCGCCCACAAGCATATTCCGCGCAGGCGCGCGATGCCGTAAGCTGGCGCTGCCAACCCTCGCCCGCGGAGCCCCGATCGCAAGTCCCAGAACAAGCCGTTTCCTCGCTCCGACCGTCCGAGCCGTTGGCCCAAGCCGAAATAACGGAGGAAGTCATGACGATGAGACCGGACCCCACGTTCCATGCGTCGCCGAAGCTTGCCATGGAAGCGCCGCCGGAGAATTTTGCCTACACGCTGTTGCTCAGCCCCGATTTCTCCAAGCCCGACGCGCTCGCGGTGATCGACGTCAAGCCGGGCTCAAAGACCTACAGCCAGATCGTCCATACCGTGACGATGCCGAACAAGGGCGATGAATTCCATCATTTCGGCTGGAATGCCTGCTCCTCCGCGCTGTCGCCGCTCACGGGACACGCCTTTGTCGAACGCCGCTATCTCATCATCCCGGGACTGCGGTCCTCGCGCATCTATGTGATCGACACAAAGCCATCGCCGCTCGAGGCAAAGATTCATAAGATCATCGAGCCCGAGGAAGTGTTCGACAAGACCGGCTACTCGCGGCCGCACACGATCCATTGCGGGCCGGACGGCATTTATGTCTCGACGCTCGGCGGCAGCGGCAAGGACGGCACCAAAGGGCCTCCCGGCATCTTCATCATGGACTGTGAAACCTTCGACGTGCTCGGGCGCTGGGAGATCGATCGCGGCCCGCAGACGCTGCATTATGACTTCTGGTGGAATCTGCCGCGCGACTACATGGTGAGCAGCGAATGGGCGCTGCCGCCGCAATTCGAGAACGGCGTCGTGCCGGAAGATCTGCTGTCGAACAAATACGGCCACAGGCTGCATTTCTGGGACCTTCGCGCCCGCCGCAACGTGCAGACCCTCGATCTCGGCGCCAACCACCAGATGGCGCTCGAGGTGCGTCCTGCGCATGATCCGGTCAGGGAATATGGCTTCGTCGGCGTCGTCGTCGACACCACCAACCTCGAAGGCTCGATCTGGACCTGGTGGCGCGAGGGCGGCAAGTTCCACATCGAGAAGACGGCGACAATTCCCGCGGAGCCCGCACCGAAGGAAAAACTGCCGCCGCTGTTGCAGGGCTTCGGCGCGGTGCCGCCGCTGGTGACCGACATCGATCTGTCGATGGACGATCGTTTCCTCTACGTCGCCTGCTGGGGCACCGGCGAAATGCGCCAATACGACGTCAGCGATCCCAGGAAGCCGAAACTTGCCGGCTCCGTGCATATCGGTGGCATCGCGCGCCGCACGCCACACCCCGATGGAAAAGCCTTCGCCGGCGGCCCGCAGATGGTCGAGATCAGCCGCGACGGCAAGCGCGTGTACTGGACCAACTCGCTCTATTCGAGCTGGGACGACCAGTTCTATCCCGACGGCGTGCCGGGCGCCAAGGTGATGGCCAATGTCGGGCCGCAGGGCGGGCTGGAGCTCGCCCGCGACTACTTCGTGAGCTTCCCCGATGGCTACCGCGCGCATCAGATCCGCCTCGAAGGCGGCGACTGCTCGACGGACTCCTTCTGCTATCCGTCGGTCTGGAATTGAACGAGGCAGACACGCCCATCCTCTGGCTCTGGCTTGGCATCGTCGCGAGCGGCCTCTATCACGGGATCAATCCCGGCATGGGCTGGCCGCTCGCGGTCGCCGCGGGCCTGATGGAGAAATCCCCTCGTGCACTCGTCAGTGCGCTCTTGCCGCTGTCGGTCGGTCACCTCTTGGCAATGCTGCTGGTGCTGTTGCCGTTCGCGCTCCTGATCGCGCTGGTCGAGTGGCAGCGCCCGATCCAGGCCGGCGCCAGCCTGCTCGTCATCGCCTTTGGCGTCACGCGACTGCTCAGGCCTCGCCATCCGCGCGCGCTGGCACGGATACCGCCGACGCAACTTGGCCTGTGGTCGTTCGCGGTCGCGATCGCCCATGGCGCCGGGCTGATGATCCTGCCGCTCTATCTCGGGCTCTGCCTGCCTTCCGGCATCCATGACGGCCACGAGGCGGCGGCAGGCGTCGTCAACCAGAACCTCGCGATGGCGCTGCTGGTCGCCCTGGTCCACACCGCAGCCATGATCACCGCCGGCGGATGCCTGGCGTGGCTGGTGTATCGTTATCTCGGCGTGAGGTATGTGGCGAGAAGCTGGTTCAATCTGGAGACGGTCTGGGCCGTGAGCCTGGTCCTGGTCGGCGCCATCGCGCTCGCGATCAATTTGGCGGATTGGCACTGAGGAGCGCTGGCGGATTAAGTCAGCCTGGCTGACCAATCCACCAAGCGATTTGAAGGCTACTTGATGGACTGAACAGATGGGAGCACTGTTCCCGACATGCTGCGCCACGCGCCGTCAAGCGATTCGGCCAAACGGATGAACATCATGAGCGCCACGTCGATAAGCCGAATGGTCGTGCCGATGCTGGCATTTGCCATCGCCGGCGTCGTCGCGCTGTTCTTCCTCATTCCTCCCGCGCGGCAAACGCCACCGGTGGACACCAGCTCCGCCACGACGTCTGCGCCTGCAGCGCAGGATTCGGCATCGGACAAGCGCGATCAGGCACCATCGGCTCTATCGGCCCTGCAATCGGAGGCGGCCAACCTCGCAACAGCGCTTACCGGCCTGCCTCCCGCCCCGGGTAGCAGCGACGGCATGCCGGAGTTCGACGTTGTCCGCATCGAGCCAACAGGCGAAGCCGTGATCGCGGGCCGGGCGACGCCGGGTGCGACGGTGGAGCTGCTCCGCAACGGCGAATTGCACGATCGCATCGTCGCCGATCAATCGGGACAATTCGCCATGATCCCGCGTCCACTGCCGCCGGGGAATTACGATCTGACCCTGCGCGTCAAGCAGCCGGACGGCAAGGAGACCGCGTCCAAGCAGAGCGTCGCGGTGGCGCTCGAGCCTGCCGGGAAGGAGCAGCCGATCGTAGCGCTGATAGCGCCGGATAAACCTGTGAAGGTGCTCTCGCAGGATCCCGCCCCCACGCCGGCGGCGGAGCGCGTGATCGTCGTGGAAGCGGTCGAGACCGAGCCGGGCGGAAAGCTCCGTGTCAGCGGTCGCGCGCATCCCGGCGCCGCAGTGAGACTCTATCTCAACGACAGCTTTGTCACCGCCGTGACGTCGGACGACAACGGTCGCCTCTCCGTCGCGATCAACGCCGGCGTGGCGGCGGGCAATTACCGGATCAGGCTGGACGAGGTGGAGGCTGCTTCAGGCGCCGTCCGCGCGCGCGCCGAGGTGCCGTTCAACGTTCCGAGCACATTGACGACTGCCTCCTTGCCGGCGCAGGCCAAGCCCTCGGAAGCTGCCCCGACCAAGCTGGCCGCTGCCCAGACGACCGCTCCGTCCGACAAGGGCTCGCCCTCCGCCGTGGTGGTGCCGAAGATCACGACCGCCACCGTCTCCCGCGGTGACAGCCTCTGGCGCATCAGCCAGCGCGCGTTCGGTGCGGGGCAACGCTATGCCGTCATCTACCGGGCGAACAAGGAACAGATCCGCAATCCCAACCGCATCTATCCCGGGCAGGTCTTCGTCGTGCCGACGCACTGAAGGCCCGCCCGCGCGACGACGGGAGTTGCGGACTCATGGGCCGGACGATTTGAGGAAAGCGATGATCTTCGCCTTGTCCTCGGCAGAACGGACTCCGGTATAGGGTGTCATGCCGTTGCCCGGCACCAGTGCATCCGGATTTTCGATGAAGCGTCCGAGCTTGTCTTCGTCCCACACGAAATCGGCAGATTGCATCGCCTCGGAGTAGCGATAATTCGGCAGCGAGCCGGCCTTGCGGCCGATGATGTTGTGCAGGTGAGGACCGAAGCGATTGTCACCCTCTTTCGTTGTGTGGCAGGTCCGGCAGGAATTGTTGAACAGTTGCTTTCCCGATGCGCCCGCGTCCTGCGCCATCGGCTGCCCGGAAACAAATGACGCGAGCAGCAACGTCGTCGCGCCGAGGGCCATGATCAACTGCCGCTTCATTCGCGTGACCTCACGGTAAGACAACGGCGCCAAAGGCAGCGCGCGGCGAGGATACGAGAAGACGTCAGTGCGTGCTACGCCTTGATATCGACGGCAACCGCGTCGCGCTCGACCTTGTTCTTGGCCGCGAAGACGTCAAGGACGGCTTCGCTGATGACACGAGGCGGGGCCTTTTCCATCTGATGGGCGAGAAGCTGAACCCTCGCCTTCGTCACTTCGACAGGTACGGGGTAGATGAGCATGCTGCACCTCCGGTGCGGAGGCTGCGCTTGCAGGTGTTTACGGATTGTTAAGAGGTTGGGTTAACGGGCGCGGTAAGTGCCTGCTGGCGAGCCCGGATCTGGCGAACGACATGACGCAGTGCGCAGGGCTTCGTCCAACTTCGCCCCGCCCTCGATTGACAGAACAATTTATCTGACTAAAGTCAGATATCATGCCGCTCGACCCCATCGCGCGTGTCCGCCGCTTCAACCGCGCCGTCACCTCCGAGGTGGGTGCCCTCGACACCTCCTTTCTCGGGCGCGGACGCCCGCTCGGCAGCGCGCGCGTGCTCAACGCGATCGGGCATGGGCAGTCCGATGTCGCGGCGATCCGCGACTATCTCGGCCTCGACTCCGGCCTGATGAGTCGCCTGCTGCGCGGCCTGGAAGACGAAGGCCTGATCGAGACCGTGCCGCATCCCGAGGATGCACGGCGGCGCGTCGCCCGGTTGACCAAGGCCGGCCGTTCCGAATTCCGCGCTTATGAAGCGCTCTCCAACGCCCAGGCCAAAGACTTCCTGGCCCGCCACTCGCGGCAGGAAGAACTTCTGCGCGCGATGGACCTTGTCGCTTCCGCGCTCGGGCGCGGCCGCATCGTGCTCGAGGAAATGGACCCGAGGCGCGACGACGCCAGATATTGCCTCGGCGAATATTATGCCGAACTCGCACGCCGCTTCGAGAACGGCTTCGACGTTTCGCTGTCCCGCGATCCGGAAGCCGTGGACATGATCCGCCCGCGCGGCGCGTTTCTCGTCGCGATATCGGATGGCCTGCCGATCGGCTGCGTCGGACTGAAGGGCGGTGGCGGCGAGATCGCGGAAATCAAGCGGCTGTGGGTCGCGCCGTCAGCGCGCGGCCTTGGGCTCGCACATCGTCTCATGGAGGCCGCCGGGGACATCGCGCGCGAATTGTCCATCAAGGTCCTGCGTCTCGATACCAACAGCGCGCTGCCGGAGGCGCAGCGGCTTTACCGCAACAGCGGCTGGAACGAGATCGAGCGTTTCAACGACGATCCGTATCCGGACACGTTCTTCGAGAAGCGCCTCTGAAAAGTTGCCGCGGTTGCATTTTGTGCGGCGCGCACCGGCTGCCTTGTTGAGGCCGCGTTTTCTACCTTACCTTGCACACTTCAAAAATAGAACTGGGAGGAACCCGCGTGACCACCCGTCGAAACTTCTTGAAGGGCGGCGCTGCCGCCAGCATCATGTTCTGCAGTTGCGGCCTGTTGCGCAGCGCGCACGCGCAGCAGCCGGCGCGCCAGACGCTGCCAGTCAGTGTCAGCGGCAAGCGTGTGAAGACCATCGACGTTCACGCGCATTGCCAGATCCGGGAAGCCGGCGAACTGCTGGGCAACGATGCCAGCAAGATCCAGGTTCCTCCGGTGCGCGGCGCCGAGGAAGCCTTCATCAATCTCGATCAGCGGCTGGCGGCGATGGACGCGCAGGCGGTCGACATGGAAGTGCTGTCGATCAATCCGTTCTGGTACGGCCGCGATCGTGAGCTCGCCGGCAAGATCGTAGAGATGCAGAACGAAAAGCTGGCCGAGCTTTGTGCATCCAAGCCCGAGCGTTTTGCGGCCTTCGCGTCGCTGACGCTGCAGGCGCCCGATCTCGCGGTGAAGGAGCTGGAGACGGCGGTCAGGAAACAGGGGCTGAAAGGCGCGGCGATCGGCGGCATGGTCGAGGGCATGCCGTTTTCCGATCCCAAATTTCACCCGGTCTGGGCCAAGGCTGAAGAGCTCGGCGTCCCCTTGTTCATCCACCCGCAGGGGATCGCGGAATTGAACAAGCATCTTGCCGGCAACGGCTGGCTCTCCAACCTCGTTGCCTACCCGACCGAGACCAGCATCGCGCTCGCACACCTGATCTTCGAAGGCACGTTCGATCGCTTCCCCGGCCTGAAGATCATCGCCGCGCATGGCGGCGGCTATCTACCTTCCTATGCGGATCGTGCAGATCACGCTTGCCTGGTCAGCCCGGCCAATTGCAATCCCGACATCAAGCTGAAGAAGCGGCCGACCGAATATCTCAAGCAGATCTATTTCGATTCGCTGGTGTTCACGCCGGAGGCCATCCGGCATCTGGCCGCGCAGGTCGGCGCATCCCAGCTCGTGCTGGGCAGCGACTATCCGTATCCGTGGCAGTTGCAGCCGGTCGACCACGTCTTCGCATGCACGTCATTGAGCGACGAGGAGAAGGCCGACATCCTCGGCCTGACCGCGGCGAAGCTGATCAACGTCCAGGCGTGATCGTCAGCCGCAGCGAAAACGAGAAACGGCAGCGATGGTCACAGCACGTTCGCGGCGAAGGCTCAGACGCTGCGGACTTGCGCTCCGTTCCGACGGACGCGCTCTTCGTCCGGACAATCCCGCCCTGCAAGTTTCCAGAGGCAGGAGAGAATCACCTTTGCCTCGGTTTCGTCGAGCCGCGACATGACCCTTTTCTGATGGTCCCGGGCGCGCCGTTGCAGCACCTTCACGAGCTGATGGCCGCTCTTGGTGAGGTGGATCTGTCTGACGCGGGCATCTTGGGCGACGTGGGTGCGCTTGGCTAGCCCGCGCTGTTCCAGGCTGTTGAGGGTCGGAACGATCCTCGGGCGCTCCACTTCAAGGCTCTTGGCGAGATCAGCCTGGTTGATGCCGGGGTTCTCCGCCACCACCACAAGCACCAGGAATTCCGCAGCCGTTACGTCGGACTCAGCGAAACACTGAAGAATTCCCTCAAACACCGCCAGTTGCGCCCGATGGAGGGCATAGCCAAGGGAATCGTCAAGGTAGGACATTTCTGCTGGTTCAATATGCTCGCGGGACAGGATGGGCATGACCGACGGCGCCCCCGACTGCTCCTTCTGGAAGCGACCCTGGAGCGCCGACAGGGCGCGGGATGCTGCATCGGCCGCCATAGGAAACGCCAGAACGAAAATCGAAATTCACCGGCCGGTTCTGCATAAAATATGAGCAAAAGCGGAACACGCGCAACAACAATATGTCGCGCGGACACCATGTCACGTGAATAATATGTCATCTCAAAGGAAAGACCTCCGGCGGGGCATCGCCGGAGGTCCCTGGAGGTCAACACGAAGAACTGTTTGCGGCAGGTCTCTGTTGACGTTGGCTAGAGCATGATCCGGAAAAGTGGAAACCGGTTTCCCTCGCGACAAACGCGAGGCGTTTGCGCGGAGATCATGCTCAAACAGATAGAGGGGATCATGATCCGATTGGTCTAATCGGATCATGATCTGGAGCCGCAGGCGCGCTGCGGCTCTTTGTCCTCAGAAGTTACGCTGCGCGCGGAGCTGGAGCAGGTAGGTATCCTGGTCCTTGAACTCGTAGCGGGCCGAAGGCTTGGGCGCCGACGGGCCCAGGACAGCGGAGCCCTGGAAGCTCTGGTCGAGATGGAACCACTGGAATTCGGCCGAGAAGGTCAGGTTCTTGACCGGGGTCCAGCGGGTGACCGCGCCGAGCTGCGAGACGTTGAAGTCGGGGTTGCAGACGTAATTCGCGCTGACCGCCTTGGCCGGCGTGGTGTAGTTGAGGCACATGAACGCCTTCGCCGCACCATCATACCGGACCGCCGAATAGCTGCCGAAGAGGCTGGTCGACCAGTACGGATCCCAGTTGTGGTTGAAGGCGCCGCGGACGCCGAAGGCTTCCGTCAGATGCAACGATCCGTCGCCGCCGGCCGCGACCGGCAGGTAGACGCCGTCGGTGGTGGCACCGAAGCCGATGCTCTGATAGGCGCCCGCGCCGCCGCCGCCGAAGATCGCAAAGCTCGGCGAGGACGACGAGGTGGCGATCACGTACTTGGTCGCGCCCTTGGCGTAGCTGACATCGAACTTGATGTCGTCGCCGGGGCCGGTCGGGATGTTCTTGATGTTCACGCCGATCATCGCCGCGCCACCCCACTTGGTGTCAGGGTGACCGGAAAGCTCGGACGCTCCGGTCGGTGCCGCACCCGGCAGACCCACGCCGCCGGCGGGAGCGCCGAGTGCGTTGAGCGTGTTGTAGGAGCCGCTCACTTCATGCGCCGCGGCCGAAATCTGGAACAGACCCCAAGCCTGGTCGATGCGGATGTTGCCGACCACGTCAGGCGCGTGAACGCCCGCATAGGCGTTGCCCGTATTGAACGTCGCGTTCAGAGGCAGCGACAGGTTGTAGACCGCGGTGCGATCCCAGACCGTCGGATCATCCAAGCCGATGCTGGCCGAGATGCCGTTGCCGAACTGCGCGGTGTACTGGATGTTGTTCACACCGGTGTCGGTGTTCTGGCCGCCGAGCAGGTTGGAGTTGATGTTGCCCGGGAAGCCCTGCCACGGAGTAGCGTAGGCGGAGGCAGACTTACCGAAGGTGAAGCCGGCGAACTGAATGAAGACATACTCAACCGCGACATAGCCGCCGCCGGGAGTGTCGAGCAGCTGCGAGCCGGCAACCGGCAGGCCGGTATTGATCGAGTTCGGGTTGTAGGTGCTGCCGCCGAGCGTCGAGAACTGGAAGTCGGCCTGACCGAAGGTGCGAACCACGCCATATTCGGTGGCGGTGCGGGTATCGATCGTCAGCGCCATACGGGAACGAGCGGCGAAGTAATCGCGATACCGGTTCCCCTGACCGATATCGCCGTTCCACGCCGGGGTGCCATGGATGCCGCCGTTGAAGGTCGCGTCCACGCGCAGATAGCCACCGATCTTCATGCAGGTGTCGGTGCCCGGGATGTACCAGAAGCCGGCGCCGTACAGCGAGCAAACCTTCACATATTCGACGGCCTTCGCCTTCACCGGAAGGTCGGCCGCCTGCGCGCCCGCCAGAGTGATGAGGCTTGCGGCCCCACCAAGTACGAATGTCCTAACGACAGTCATTTTATTGCAACCTCCTGATCTGACGGACTGGTGTCAGTCGAAGCGGAACGAGCGGCCTGAGACCCATCGCTCTCGCGTAATGCCCAATTACAAGTGTCTCAAGCTGACGGAAAATTTATCGCGTCCAGCCAACCAGCCCCCTTGCCCGAGCATAAGTAACGAACTTATTTGTCATGATCTAGATAACACCATTATCAAATGACAACAAAATCGATCTTGTTGCAGCCAAGCTACACTCGGTGACATGACCAATGAACGGAGCAGATGTATTCGCAATGAGGAAGCGAGACTCTATTCGACAGTTTGGTCGGGAAATCGCGTCGCTCCACGCATCTCTTGATGAACTCTATCAGTCCTGGGCGAAAACGCTCGGAATCACCGGCCCGCAATGGAAGATCATGCTGATCCTCGCCGATGCCGGCGATGACAACGGGTTGTCCGTCGGCAACGTCTCGAAAATTTTGAACGTCGAAGCATCGTTTGTCACAACACAGTCAAAAATCCTTGAGAAAGAGGGCTTAATCCAGAGAAAGACATCGCGACGAGACGGACGAATCGTCAACCTGTCGTTGACGCATCGAGCGTTGGAGCATCTGGAAGGACTGGCACCGCGACGAGATTCATTGATTGAATTTATCTTCGCGGAGTTCGCGCCCGGCGAACTCGATGAGCTCAGTGGAAAACTATTCTCTCTCAAGGAAAGGCTGGAGAAAGCACGTCTGCAGGTGGCGGAGCCTTAGAGAACAGGCGCACCGGCGATGGACCTTCTCGGCAGCCTCGGCATTCTGGTACGCGTAGCGGAAGTTCTTTCGTTTTCCGCCGTCGCGCGCGAGCGTGATGTGAGCCAGGCCGCGGTCGCCCGCCAGATTTCGCAGCTCGAAGAGCACTTTGGCGTTCGCTTGTTCCATCGCACCACGCGAAAGATCAGCCTCACCGATGACGGACAGATGCTTGTCCTCCTCGCGCGACCGATATTGGACGGCGTCGAGGGCATGCTGACCGCCGTGGGACGACAGAGCGCCTCTCCCATAGGCCTGGTCCGCGTCGGCGTGACGGGGACCGCAGGCCGCTTCCTCGCGCGGCGTCTGCCCGAGTTGCTCGCGGATCACCCGGGACTGAAGGTCGAGCTCGTGGTGAGCGATCGGATCGGCGACATGATCGAAGATCGTCTCGATCTAGCGATGCGCGCCGGCGAGATATCGGATGCATCGCTGGTCGTTCGTCACGCCGGCACGATTTCGCGCGTCGCCGTGGCGGCGCCGAGCTATATCGAAAAGTATGGCGAGCCTTCCTTGCCCGCCGAACTTGCAGAGCACACCTGCATCGTGCACGCCACCAGCCAGAATTCGGATATGTGGACGTTCGTGACCAACGAAGGCACCCAGCAATTTCGCGTGTCGGGCGGATTCCTCGCCAATGACGGCAGCGCTGTGCATCTGGCCGCCAGAGGCGGATACGGGATTGCCTATCTCACGCTGGTCGACGTGTTCGACGATCTGCGCAGTGGCCAGCTTATCCGCGTCTTGAACAACTTCCCGTCGCCGAACATTCCGCTCAGCCTGGTCTACTCCTCACGCCGACATCTTGCGCCGCGCACGCGCGTGGTGCTGAATTTCATCCTGGAAGAGCTGCGAGAAATTCGCGCTTTGCTTTCCGAGGACCCGGGCGCGATCCAGGACCAGGGAAGCGACCGAAGCGCTCCGGTTCTCAGCGTGTGAAGCGCGGGCCGCCGAGGCGAACCCGCACTGTCGTTCGACATTCAGGATGGACGATGCGTCAGTCGCAGCGAAGCTGCCGATTGTCCGCTGCAGCAACGGCTCGCGATCCGGATTTCTGAGACCGAACCCGCGGCGCGCATTGCGAAGCACGACCGCCTTCCATTGCCGCATAGGCGCTGGCGTCATTCACAAGCTTGTTTGCGCTCGCGCCCGAATTCAGCACGTCCGAGTTCGGGTAATAGAATGCCCGCAGGCCGGGCTCTTGAATCGCTTGCTGCGCGAACACCGGCGCCGCCGCCAGCGCCGAAAGCAGCATGGCCGAAGCGACTGATATTTTGAGGCTGTTCATCTTGTTTCTCCGTAACTGCCTTGGTGAGGATCACGGCAGCAATCATCGCCCACGCAACAGCGTGGTACTGGTAATCGTTTGAGGGACATGCCCGCCTGACTCGCAATGGCTGCAACTGATCTGACAGCACAGCTATCGCGGAACACCGATTCGGAAAAAGCGCGCCGCGCTTGAAAGACTTGTGCGCAAATCGCAGAAATCGGCGCGTCGCCAAGCGGCGCAAGGAATGCATCGCGGCTGGTGCGAAAATAACGATGAATTACCTCTACACGACCGCGTGAACAACACGATAAACGCCGCTATACGCTCGTCGGATGTTCGATTCATATCTCGCAAAATGGCGCCTCGTCCCTGATGGCGAACCCATTGTCACCCATGCGGCGCGGCTGCTGCCGGTGCTACGGCACGGCGAACCCGCCATGCTCAAGCTGTCGTTCGAGGAGGACGAACGCCTCGGCGGCGCGGTCATGGAATGGTGGGATGGAGACGGTGCGGCCCGCGTGCTGGCGCGCGACGAACACGCGCTGCTGCTGGAGGGCGCCATCGGTCCGGCCTCTCTCAGCGACATGGCCCGAACGGGGCAGGACGATGAGGCCTGCCGCATTTTGTGCCGGACAGCCGCCCGCCTTCATGCGCCCCGCACCAAGGCCTTGCCGAAGCTGATACCGCTGGCGCAATGGTTTCGCGAACTCGCGCCAGCCGCGCGAACCTACGGCGGGATTCTTCCCCGCTGCACCGAGACGGCCGAAGCCCTGCTCCGCGATCAGCGCGACATCGTCGTCCTCCATGGCGATCTGCACCACGACAACGTGCTGGACTTTGGCGCGCGCGGCTGGCTCGCGATCGATCCCAAACACATCGTGGGCGAGCGCGGCTTCGACTTCGCCAACATCTTCACCAATCCCGATCTCGCCGACCCGACGCGGCCGGTGGCCACCGTGCCGGGTCGCTTTGCACGGCGTCTGGACATCGTCGCAGAAGCCGCAAAGCTCGACCGGCTTCGCCTGCTTCGCTGGATCCTGGCTTGGACCGGTCTGTCTGCAGCCTGGTACTCGGGCGACGGCGATCCGATGGCGGAGATCGATCTGCACATCGCGCGACTCGCTGCGGCCGAGATCGATCGAATGGGTCGATGAGGAACTTCGCACCTGGCCTGAAAGTTATCGTGGGACATCATTGGGAGAAGCGAATGTCAAAAAGTAAGCTCTCCATGCTGATCGCCGCAGCTCTCGCACTCGCGCCACTTCAGGTGTTTGCGCAAGGCGTCGGCAGTCCACCGCCACCCAGGCCTGGAGACCCGGCCGCTGCAACAGGCGCCGTGGGCGGAAGCGCGCCGCCACTCAAACCTGGAGCCCGGACCGGTGGTACCCCCGGCAGCGTGGGCAGCCCACCGCCACCGAGGCCTGCGCCTCCGAGCGATGGCAAGAAAGGCGACTAGCGCGCCAACGGCAGGGCATGCTGTTTTCCGTCGCGATGCATCTTGCCTTCGACTGTTCTGCATCTGACTTCATTTCGTTCCCAAGGAACGAATCGAAGCCGCGAAAATCGGTCCGGACGGCGTCCTAACGATTAGTTTCCGCCGAACGTGGCGACGTCATCTCATTGACGCTGCGTCGTAGCTTTGACTAGCATCGACTGCGTCATCTGCCCTTTGTCTCCATTCAGGATGGTCGCCATGCGTGCACTATCTCCCTCGTCGATTCGACCGCCCTTGGCGCGATACAGCCACGGGATCGCCGTGCCGGCGGGCCACCGCCTGGTGATCACTGCGGGGCAACTCGGCATCGCTCCAGATGAGAGGATTCCCGCGGACAGCGAAGCGCAGGCCGATCTCTGCTTCGCAAACATTGCGGCGATCCTTGCCGAGGACGGGATGGCGCTGGCGAACGTCGTCCGCCTCAGCGTCTATGTGACGGCCCGTGAGCACATGGAGGGCTACAGGCGATCGCGCGACCGGCAGTTTCCGGGAACGCCGCCGGCGACGACGCTGATAATGGTGGCCGGCTTGGTGCGACCGGAATTCGTTATTGAGATCGAAGCCATCGCGGCCGCCCCTTAGCGCGTTGCCGGACAGTGGTTGCGCGCGAGAGTGAATGCAAGAGAGGCGACTAGCACGCCCGCGGCGGGGCGCGCTGTTTTGCGGGCGATGCACCTGTCTTTGACTGTTCTGCATCTGACTTCATTTCGTTCTCAAAGAACGAATCGAAGCCGGAAAAAGCGGACCCGACCGAATCCTAACGATTGGTTTCCGCCGAGCCTGCCGAAGGCGTGAACACGACTGGCGATATCAGAAACGGAGCAACGGGGCGTTGCAGCCCCTGTCGCGCACGATCGATTTGGCACACGACAGGAGCAGGACCGGATTGGCCCGCGCTAGCTCACGGCCCGGAACTGGACTTCGCCTTTGTTCAAGAAGCACGTCTTGTTGAACAGCCGCAAGTCCAGCGGATTAGGCAGCCGGACATCGCCAATGTCAGGACACGTCTTCTTCGCCGGATCGTAGGAGCGATCGATCTGCGAGATGAAGACGATGATCAGCCCCCGCTCCCGCGCGAACGATTTCAGCACGCGAACCTGCTCGGCCAATCCCGGGTGTTCACGTTTCTGATCGAGCAATTGCAGATAGTCCACCACCACCAGGGTGCCGCGAGCTGCCGTCGCCAACACCCTCGTGATGTAATCGGCACTTATCGCGTCGGAGCAGTCGAGTTCGAACAGTCCGTCGAACCGCGCGTACTCCGCGCCGATGGCCTGGAAGCGATCCAGAACGTCCCTTTCGGTATACTCCAGCGTGAAGAACACGGCGCGATTGCCGGATTTCATGGCCTCAATGGCGAGCTCGAGACTCATCAGCGTCTTGCCCTGGCCCGGACGCGCGCCCACCAGCACCAAGTCACCAGGCTTCAACCGAGCAAGCAGCTTGCCGGCGGGCCTGGACGCGGACAGCTTCGCCGCAAGCAGGCTCCAACCGCTATAGCCTTCCTGAAGGGCGATGCGATTCAGCGCGACATGGAGTGGAATACCTTCCTCGCGGGATAGTCGTTTGGCTTTGCGCTTCAAATGGTAGAGCGGCGCAGACAGCTTCATCGGCAACCTCCTATTGCGAGCAATCTTCGCAATCCCTCCTTATGCTTGCCGCTCGAACAGTCGGTTCGATGATCAGGTAGCCCGGTATGAACAATACTTTCCCGATCGGAGGGGGAGGCGCGGGCCGCGCTCGAAT
This sequence comes from Bradyrhizobium sp. Leo78, assembly GCF_059512425.1. NCBI lineage: Bacteria > Pseudomonadati > Pseudomonadota > Alphaproteobacteria > Hyphomicrobiales > Nitrobacteraceae > Bradyrhizobium > Bradyrhizobium sp. Leo78. The sequence goes on along the minus strand of NZ_JCAMOT010000010.1, from coordinate 28,672 downwards.
CGGATGATAGCGCACTTCGTGGCGGACCGGAATCGCACGGGTCCGACCTCCGACCAAGCGCTTGTACGACCATGCCGCCTCGTATGAGAAAGCCCCCGCTAGGCAGCGGAGGCTCTTTCAGAAGTTGAAGGGCCGGGCAGTATCTTGCGGATCCAAGAATGCCCGCTTGATGGCCCGATCGCCTTTTCCAATTTTCTCCGGCTGTTGCCGGCCGTCTTCACCAGTCGTCCGGTCAGTCGTTGTCATGATGAATGACGGTTTTCTCGCGAGATCCGTCCTCATTTTCTTTCTTGATGACCGTTGTCCTGTCGGTCTCGCGAGGCTCACGTTCTTTGATGACGGTGGTCCGATCGCGGTCGCGATGATCGCGAGGCTCACCGATAGTGACACCTCCGCCAACCGGTCCGGTTTGAACCCCAACGCCAACGTCTTCAGCCAAAGCGGGGGCGGCAAACGACACCATCAAGGCGGCGGCAAGAAGGTAGCTCCTCATTTCATTCCTCCATTCCGATTACAGATGAAGAACGTGCCGGTGCGACATTTTGTTCCTGTCCTGAAGGACGTCGAAACCCTGGACCTCCGATCAAAAAAGCCCCGCAAAAGCGGGGCTTCTTGAAGTTACCACTTCTGACGACCGTACCAGTCATCGATCTCTTTTCTGGCCTGGTCCTTCGCATAGCCGTAACGTTGCTGCAAACGTCCTTCGAGTTGGTCCTGCTTTCCCGCGATGACGTCGAGGTCATCATCGGTGAGCTTTCCCCACTGCTCCTTGACCTTACCTTTCATTTCCTTCCAATTGCCCTCAACGCGATTCCAATCCATTGCTCTCCTCCTTGGACAACTGGTGGCCAACCGACATTGCATGCTTTTGTTCCAATAGCCTGCGCTGCGGCTTCTTGTCTGAACAATCGACATTGCTGCCCGCCTGCTCGAAAGGTACCTCGCTCGCTTCATGAAGAGCCCGCGACATGGCGCGGGCGCTTGCCAAATCCTGGAAGGGTCGAGCATCACGACGACAGCGCAAGAAGGTCGAAATATTATTCGCTCCCGGCCGTCGAGAGAGAGCCGGAGCCGCCCGTCCTTTCAGCTGCAGTTCGCTCAGGTAATCGTCCTCGATGATCCAGGCGTCGTTCCGCCGAGCCCAGGCGATCAGTGCAAGCCGCCGCGGCAGCGACATCGTCATTCCGAGCGGTGCCTGCTGGCCTGGCGTTACAACTGGCAATGTCGCTCCACCGGCGGTCTGGACACCAGCGGCGACATCAAGTCCTTCCGAGCTGAGCGGCCAGATCGCGCCAAGAGGGTAACCGCGCGCCCGAGGTGAGCCGCCCGTTCTCGATACCCTCTCTGACCGCGCAATAGATCTGGGCAGCCAGCGGGGTCCTTCTGGCACGATCAAGTCGGATGCGGAGGCCAGCCATTGCGCGATGGTACAGCCAAAATTGGCAATCTTGGTACTGTTTTATGACCAGCCGCAGCGCATCTATTCGTCAACACCGGCGACCGGAGCGATCCCGATGCATCAGGCTTGGTGGGAACCCCGGTCAATGCAGACAGCGCAGATCGCAGGGATGGAGACCGGACTTCGACAATGGCTGACATTTTGTGGATAGCCGGCGCGTCCACGCTCCCGAGCCAAAGAGACAAATGACCGAGGAGAAAATTATCATGAAAGCGATCGTTGTGACGGACCAAGCGGCGGGAACGGCCGGGATGACGCTGGTGGAGCGGCCCGAGCCGCAGGCAGCGATAAACGACGTCGTCGTTCAGGTTCATGCGTCGGGATTCGTCCCGACTGAGCTGGCGTGGCCCTCGACCTGGACCGATCGCCTCGACCGTGATCGAACACCGTCGATCCTGGGGCACGAGCTGGCCGGAGTGGTCACCGCTCTCGGATATGGCACGACCGGTCTGTCGGTGGGACAGCGGGTGGTCGGCCTCGCGGACTGGTATCGCGACGGCACGCTGGCCGAGTATGTGGCGATCGAGGCACGCAACCTCGCGCCGCTGCCGGGCGATCTCGACTTCACGGTCGGCGCGAGCCTGCCGATCTCGGGCCTGACCGCGTGGCAGGGACTGTTCGAGCACGGCCGCTTTCAGGCGGGGCAGAGCGTCCTCGTGCACGGTGCGGCCGGCGCAGTCGGGTCGATGGTGACGCAACTCGCACGAGAGGCCGGCGCCTACGTCATCGGTACCGGACGCGCCGCCGACCGTCAGACGGTGCTCGACTTCGGCGCGAAGGAGTTCGTCGACCTCGACAACGACGCCCTGGAAGACGTCGGCGGAGTCGATCTCGTGTTCGATGTCATCGGCGGCGACATCGGGAAGCGGTCCGCAGGCCTGATTCGAGCCGGAGGAACGCTGGTGTCTATCGTCGGGCCGGCCGAGGCACGGCCCGCCGACGGCCTCGCGGTCGACTTCGTCGTCGAGTCCGATCGTGCCCAACTGAGTGAGATCGTCCAGCGGGTGCGGGACGGACGACTGCGGACGAACATCGGCAACGTCTCGCCCCTCGACGATGCCGTCATCGCCTTAAACCCGACCGAGCGACGCAAGGGGAAGACGATCATCCGCGTTCGTCCCTAAGCGACGCACGCCCATTGATGCACGCAGCCGGCCGGCGCTGTCCAGGTCGGCCGGCTGGCGAGCGCCGATGTGAGCAAGGCGCAAGCGCCCCTGGGTCAACGTGGGCGCCCCCTGCGTGTTGCGCCGGACGGCCTTGCAAAACCTTTGGGAAGCCTATCGCGTGCTTGTAGGGATAGACATTGACGGACGGAACGATCAGCGGTTCGCGCAGCTACGGACCGCCGCTCTCGATTGGCGCTTTGCTGTCTAGTCGACAACTCCGTTCAGCGCGAAATCGAAAATGTCGTAGTTGTGCAGCGGTCCGGCTTTTGCCTTTTCCTTGTATTGCTCGCTGATCGGACGCGAAATCAGGAACGGCACCTTCTGCTCGCCGAGGCCACCGTGCGAGCGCAGCCGATGGCCGGCCAACTGGCTGAGATTATGATCCTCCTGTCGAGCGCCCACCACGGTGTGCCGATCGCTGAAGACCGCAAAATCTCCTTCACGGTCGATGGGCAGTTCGAACTGCCTACATACCTGCTGCTTGTCCAAGACGAGTTCGATTCCCGGCAACGTCTTGGCAAAGGCAATCATCGCGTGGACATCGCCGGGCTTTCGCAGGTGCACCCGAACAAAGGAACCGAGCGCCCCGTGATGACGAACGAATGGATCCGCAATCGGACAAATCACGCGCACCGAGCCGTCGCCGAACCGTGAGTTCAGTTCGTCCTCGAGGTACACGACATTGGGAGTGCCATCCTTGGCAGACTTGTCGTTCATCCCGTGATCTGCGGTAATCGCAACAGTTGCTCCAAGCGAGATGAAGGACGCGATCGCCTTGTCGACAGCCTGATGATACGCGTCAGCTTCGGGCTCGCCCGGCGCATGCTTGTGTTGGACGTAGTCGGAGGTCGACAGGTACATGAGCATTGGATGCTCAGTCGCCAGGAGCTTGACACCGGCGTCGAAGACGAACTGCGAGAGATCTGCCGAGTATTGGTCCGGCGTAGTGCGCCCCACCAATTTTTCGACGTTATCGATACCGTTTTCCTTCAGATTGGCTTTGCCGGCGTACTCCGAGGAAAAGTTGATCCCCTTCATCTCGTAAGCGAGTACCTTCAGCAACTTGTCTTTCGCGGTCACAACAGCCGTCTTTACGCCAGCCCGACTCAATGCACCGAGGATGGTGCCGCACCTAAGGCGTTTGGCGTCGGTAACCATGATCTCCTTGCCGGTTTCCGCATCGAGATAATAGTTTCCGTTGACCCCATGCACGACCGGCGGCACGCCGGTGACGATTGACGTATTATTGGTGTTCGTCGTGCTCGGCATCGAGCAATCCGCGATTGCAACAAAGCCATGTTCTTTGAAGGACTTCATCGTGGGCAACGTGCCGTTCGCAATGCCATGCTCCAGATAAGCGGGGTCGAAACCGTCGACACACACCACGACGGTGGGACGTTTGGGCGCAGCATAAAATCTTCCGTTCACGTCGACTCCCGTAGCGGGATTCTGCGAGGGCGCGAGGCGTTGGTTCATGGATAAGGCTCGGGTGGGCAAATCGTGCATGGCGGCACATTCCCGCTCGCGAGCGAGAGTTTCAATCGAATTAAATGCACCTATATGTGAGTTCTAGTAACTGTACCAGCCAGCAGAGGACATCCGCGAAATCGTTTTGCGGAGAGGTGTCCGAACTCAATTTTCTGGCACGCAGAAATCCGCCGGCGCCGGACAAAATTGACCGGCACGTTTCGTGGGTGCGCTACTTCCCGATCTCTTCTTTCAGCCAATCCACGACGCGATTGACATGTCGCGGGTCAGCTCTCGAAGTAGAATGCGCGAAGTACTGCTCTCCTTTCACAGCGATGCCTGGGAGCGGACAGCGCAGCTTCCATCTGCTCGGGCCAGCGAAGAACTCTTTGGGTGCTACAATCGACCCCAATCCTTCGCGCACCGCATGCATCGCGACGAACATGTGATCAAATCGGTGGCCGCCTTCAAGCAGATAATCGCGGACCCCGGCCTCCTGCAGCCACGCTTCCCAGTGCCCCGGACGCGTTGCCGATGTGATCAGAGAATGCTTGAGGATATCAGCCGGCTTCTTAACGGGGCGACGTTGCAAGAGGACCTCCGCGCTGACAGGGGTAAGGTTCTCGGTGAAAAGTGCCGTGGTATCCTTGAGGTACGATCCAATCCGCTCCGCTGTGCCTCTCGTTATCACTAAATCATTGGCCGATATGTCGGGGGTCTCGCCGGTCATGCGCGTTGAAATCCAAACCGACACGTTGGCATTGCGCACCTCGAAGCGTCTCAATCGGGGCATCAGAAAGTACATTGCAAATGTGGAGGGTGCCTCAATGGCAAGAACCGTCTTGCTTCGCTGGCGTCTCACGTACTCGCAAGCGGCTCCGATATCCTTGAAGGATTGCCCCAACTGTTCTGCGAGAATCTTGCCATAGGGGGTCAGCGTAAGACCCCTTCCCTCACGCGTGAATACGCGTCGACCCAGCCAACTCTCGAGGGAGCGAATTTGCTTGCTAACCGCTCCGTGAGTCACCCCGAGTTCTTTCGCCGCGGAACTCAGACTGTGCGCACGTGCGGCGACGGCGAACGCCCGAAGGGCGATGAGAGGCAACTCTCGTTCCTTGGTCACTGAGCCCTTCCCCGATACCAAAACTCACGTATTATCGCTATATTATCGACTTTCTGTCTGACAGCAAACCGCTCCAGCCGAGAAAAGCGCCACGTTGCACGCGGCGATGCATTGCCTCCAACTCTAGCACTTCGACCATGATCACGGCCGTGAGACCGTGCATACCGAAGGCGCTTTTCGTGGGGCCTTCTGCAAGAATGAGCAGCATGTCGCCTACGGGGATGATGGCTTCCACGCGCAGAATGATGCCGACCCAGCTTGGCGCGCCCCACATCATGAACGCCAGCATAGTCAAGCCCACATTCCGCGCACTCGTACGCGTTACGGACTAGACGGTGCGCGGAATCGCGTTCGCCAGGTGATCAACGGAGCACGATGCAGCCAGACATCGGCGCGCAGTTGATCCAGGACGAACGCCGCAACGTCTTGTCGCGATATGCTTCCGCCATGGAAGTCGGAGAGATCCGTCAGGGCCCGGACCGAGCCGCGGCTGGGCTGATCATTCAGGACGGAGGGCCGAACGAGAATCCAGTCGAGCCCGCTGTCTCTGACGACGGCTTCCTGGCGGTTCTTGTCGGCGTACACCTTCTTCAGGAGAAGCGGAAAGATCAAGTTGTCGAAGAGAAAGCCGCCGTGTCCGGCGCTGTCGCCGGCGCCGATCCCCGTAATGCAAACCAGGCGGGACACGTGCTCGGCCTTCATCGCGCTCACCAGTGCGCGCGTTGCCGTCGAGAGCAGCGTCACCTCGCTGAAGGGGCTTGCCGGCGTGCCGAGCGCACTCACGACGGCGTCCTGTCCCTTGAGGGCTTCGCGCAACGCTTGTTCGTCGCGGACGTCTCCGACGACGAGCTTGGCGCCTTTCAGATCGCTTGCCTTCTCGGTTGAACGCACCAGCGCGGTGACCTGATGTCCGCGCGCCAACGCCTGGCTGCCGATCAGACGTCCGGTGCCGCCGGTCGCGCCAAGAACCAACAGTTTCGATGGGGAAGTCCTGGTGCTGTCGTTCGTGGGATTGCTCATGGATGCCTCCTTGAATGGCGGGACGCCTCTCAGGAGGTCGTGCCGCGGTTTCGGTTTTCGGTGATGATCAGAGCTTGGTTTCCGCGAGCAATTCGCGGGTCCGCTTTAGCGTGGACAGCATGGCGGCCTTGTAGCCCTTGTCGCTGTCAAACTGCGCCTGCTCGGCCTGCTCTTCGGGGCCATTCGGCTTCTTGCCGCGCAGCCCCGTGTAGCAATAGAACCGCAGTTGCAGGGCACCGACCTCGTCCTCGAAGAGTTCGTTGACGATCGCGCCTTCGCGCGGGCCGGTGGCTTGGAAGAAGGTCACCTTCTTCTCCGGCTCGAAGGCGATGATCTCGCGCAGATCGTCGCCGGCGATCGTGGCTTCACGCACGATGTGCGTCTTGCTTTCTTCTACCACCTCGCAACGCGTGCAGAGATTGGGCGGAAGAAACAGCCGGGCGTCGCGGGCCTTGAGAACAAGGCCCTTCCACACCTGCGCGCGGGTCAGCGGAATCTCGCCTTTCGGATTCACCGGAACGGTGGCGGTCGAATGGATCATGGTCGTATTCCTTGGTTGTCGCGTTTGGGTGAAGCCGCTGCCATCAGGCAGCGGCCGTGATCTCGGCGACGAAGTCGCGATAGGAGCGCAGCGGACGGCCCAGGAGAGCGGTCAGACGCTCGACGTCGCCGGCCTCGGGGATCATTCCGTCAGTGAGGAAGCGCTCGCTCATCAGCCGCATGTCGAAGGCCATCCAGCTCGGCATGAACTGCCTCAGGTTCTTCTCGAAGCCGGCGGTATCGTCGCCCGGATATGCGATCGTGCGACCCAGCACCTCCGACCAGATGGCGGCAGCTTTCGCGCCGGTCAGCACATCCGGACCGACGAGATTGATCCGGTCGAGCGGAAGCGACGCGACGGACGTCTCGCGGCGGACGAGCTCGATAGCAGCGATCTCGCCGATGTCGCGCGCGTCGATCATGGCGAGGCCCTTGCTGCCGATCGGCATCGGGTAGATGCCGTAGCCAGTCATGACGTCTTTGATCGTGAGATCGTTGTTCATGAAGTAAGCGGGGCGCAGGATGGTGGCCCTAAAGCCCATCTGCTCGATCATCCGCTCGACTCCGAACTTGCCGGCGAAGTGGGGCACGTTCACGTAGACGTCGCTGTGGATCACCGACAGGTACACGATGCGCTCGATGCCGGCCTCTCGCGCCAGGTTGAGCGCGATCAGCGCCTGGGTGAATTCGTCCGCCACCACTGCGTTGAGCAGGAACAGGGTCGAGACGCCCGAGAACGCGCTGCGCAGCGAGTCGACGTCCAGCAGGTCGCCTTTCACGGCGTTAACGCTTGCCGGGAAGTTGGCCTTTGCGGGATCGCGCACGAGGGCACGGACATCGGCGCCGCGCTTGACGAGTTGTTCGACGACGTGGCGGCCGACATTGCCGGTGGCGCCGGTAACGAGGATGGTCATGGGGATCACTCCGGGTGGGTTGCGACACCCCCGCAAATTAGTGATCCAAATTCCGCCAGATAGACGCTATATTTAGACAGATCGTCTCACTGGTGGAACGAATGGATTTGCTGGCCCTCGCCGATTTCAACCTCGTCGCCCGCCATGGAGGCTTTGGACGGGCCGCCCGGGCCGCCGGCCGCCCGAAAGCGACGCTCTCCCGCCGAGTCTCGGAACTGGAGAGCAGCCTCGATCTGCGGTTGTTCGAGCGCGGAACGCGCACACTGAAGCTTACTCAGGAAGGTCGAGCGCTTTTTGAGCGGACAGGAGCATTGCTCGCCGAGCTCGACGAAACGGCGGCGGCGATCGCTTCGGGCGGGGACAAGCCGCGAGGCCGGTTACGGGTCAGCGCGCCTCTGCTTTTCTCGCAGACCGCGATGGGAAAGCTGGCTGCCGCGTTCGCGCTGAGATACCCGGAGGTTCGGCTCGAGGTCACGACGGAAGACCGCGCCGTCGACATGATCGAGGAAGGCTATGACCTGGTGATCAGGGTCAATCCGGATCCGGACGAAACCCTTGTCGGACGAATCCTGATGCGCGATCGGCTAGTGGTGGTGGCGAGCCCCGACCTAAGTCGTCCTGCGCGCGATCTTGCCGTTCCGACCGTGGTGCGCGGGGTGAGCGATCTGACATCCGCATGGGATGTGAAGTCGTCAAGCGGAAACTCTCGGATCACGACCGCCCCGGTGCTTCGCCTGTCGTCGATCGTCATGGTCCGCGATGCGGTCCGCGCAGGCGTGGGCGCCGCACGCCTTCCTGTGTCGCTCGTGAGTCACGATCTGGCCGCCGGCAAGCTTGTCCACTGGGGTGATGTCGACGGACCGGAGATCGTCCTCTGGGCACTCTATCCATCGCGCCGACTGCTGAGCGCTCGCGTATCCGCGTTCCTCGACTTTCTCAAGGAAGCCTTCCCCTCAGGGACACCGGAGGAGCTTGCGGCCTTTATCGATTAGCACAACCGCCAAAGACGCCGTCCGGGGCCGAGAACAGCGGCAACCGAGTCGATGAAGAGACGAACGCGCGGCAAACCCGGGCGGCCCGATGGTCGCGAGCTAGTCGAACGGCTCGGTATCGCGCCCGAAGATTTGCCGCTGATGCTTCGCCCAACGGCACCTGGAAGATCGGCGCGTCCACATCCTTGTTGATGGGAGATCACTTGAAGTCCCTCATGCAAGCCACTGGCGTGCATTCGGCACAACTAACGAACCCCAGCGCGCGAAATCGTAGTTTGGGGTACAAAATCGTGTAAATGGCGGAGAGAGTGTCAGTCAATCCCCATTGAAAGATAAAGCGTTTCTGTCTTTCCTAGACCAAAACCCACACTCTAAGCTACGCTGGAAGATAGTATTTTGTCTCCGACAGAATCTCTTTCCGCTGATAGATCTTTTCATCGACAACAGTACCTTATGCCAGTTTCGCGACGCAGCGTGGTGCGGCGTATGAATGAGCGGGGCGGCGAGGTCACAGATGCTGCAAAACACGATCCTTGGGACTGGTCGATGCGTTGTCCCTTGCATGTCGGGCGACCATTTGCCCTCCGAAGGCAGCCGCCGCGCGATGATCGGAATTGATGCACAGCGGCGAGAGCGCACTGCGCCACCGGCTGGCAGATGGCCAGCGGGTTTTCCTAACTCAACTCGAACTAACCCTTATCGGCCAGCGCGAGTTCCGACGTGATCCAATCCACGAACGTTCGCAGGGCGCGGCGTTGCCGACTTGCACGCGGAAATGCCAGATGATGGCCGACGTATCGAATGTCGACAGAACGACCGACCAACGGCGCCACCAATCTGCGAGATGCCATTTCACGCTCGGCCAGACGAGTCGATTCCAAAGCAACGCCGACACCGCCGCATGCCATGGCTATCGCGAGGAAGCTGCGATCAAAACGCATTCCGTGGATGGCCGGCGGCTCAAGTCCGTTCGCAGTGAACCATTGATGCCACTGCACTTGCTTAACGTCTGAACGGATGAGCACCGCGCCCAAAAGATCCTTTGGCTTGCGAATCTTTTTCGCGACTTCAGGCGTGCAAAGCGGGGTAACAGTTTCTTCCCCAAGAGGTATCACATCGACGCCTTCGCCGCGCGGCTGACCATAAACAATGTCAAGATCGAAGTCGTCATTGGTGAACCGAGCATAGTCGGTGTTGGCGGCAAGCCTCACTTCGAGCCGCGGTTCGGCAGCGAGGAATTTTGTCAATCGCGGGGCCAGCCATTGCGCGGCGAAACTTGGCGCACAATGCACCCTCAAGAGCTGCGGCCCGCGACCGGCAACCTCTTCGATGCCACGTCGCAGATTGTCAAAAGCCGCGCCGGCGTGACGCATCAGGTTTTCGCCCGCCGGCGTCAGACGGACGGAACGTGCACTCCTTTCGAACAGAGTGGTGCTCATCGTGCTTTCGAGCTTGCGGATGGCGTGACTGACTGCGCTCGGAGTCAAATGCAGTTCGTCGGCCGCGCCGCTGAAGGAGCCGGTGCGCGCAGCCGCCTCGAAGGCTCGGATCGCCGAGATCGGGATGCTCGACAGCAGCATGCCTATGAGTGAACCAGATTCACATATCCAAGACAACAGCGCGTTTGTCCCTGCAGCGCCTCGGACCTAGGAATGGGGTGAAGAAGACCGGCTGCCTACCGCAGCGCCTTGGAAGAATAGACACAGGGAGGATCGAATGCTGCTTCGCGGCAAGACAGCCATTATTACAGGTGCGGCTTCGCCGCGCGGAATTGGCCTCGCGACCGCCAGACGGTTTGCCGAAGAAGGCGCTCGCGTCGGTATCCTCGATCTCGATGGCCCCGCCGCGCAAGCCGCCGCAAAAGATCTGGGCGACGCTCATATTGGAGTGGCTTGCAACGTCGCCGACCAGGCCGCTTGCCTGAAAGCGGTCGAAACCGTCGCCAGCGTCTTCGGTCAGATCGACGTCTTGATCAACAACGCTGGTATTACCCAGCCGGTGAAGTTCCTCGACATCAAGCCGGGCGACTGGGACCGGATTCAGGACGTCAATCTCAAGGGCATACTGTTCCTGTCTCAGGCGGTGATTCCGCACATGCAGAAGCGCAAGTCCGGATCCATTGCGTGCATGTCGTCCGTATCAGCCCAGCGCGGTGGCGGCATTTTCGGTGGACCGCACTACTCGGCAGCAAAGGCGGGCGTCCTTGGGCTTGCCAAGGCGATGGCGCGGGAATTTGGCGCCGATGGAATTCGCGTCAACTGCGTCACGCCGGGATTGATCGGCACCGACATCACGTCCGGCAAGCTCACTGACGAAATGAGGGCGAAGATTCTGGAAGGCATTCCGCTGGGAAGGCTCGGGGAAGCGAAGGATGTTGCGGGAATCTACACATTCCTCGCTTCGGACCTTTCCGCCTACGTCACCGGCGCGGTGATCGACGTCAACGGCGGGATGCTCATTCACTGAGAGAAGCGATGGAGAGAAGGATGTCCACGAATACGTTTGTTAACACGCCGACCCTTGCACAGCGTGCGCGCAACATTCGCCGTAACGCCCTGCTCATGGGCGAAGTGCAAGGCCAAGGCTACATCGCGCAGGCTCTCGACATCTCCGATGTGCTAGCGGTCGCATACTTTCACGCGATGCGCTACCGGCCCGAGGAGCCCACCTGGGAAGATCGTGACCGTTTCCTTCTTTCCAACGGCCACTACGCCATCGCCCTATATGCCGCACTGATCGAGGCCGGCATTATCCCGGAAGCCGAACTGGAGACGTACGGCTTCGACGAAAGCCGTCTTCCAATGTCTGGCATGGCCTCCTACACGCCCGGCATGGAAATGTCCGGCGGGTCACTGGGGCTCGGATTAAGTATCGCGGTCGGCATGGGTCTCGGCTTGAAGCGAAAGGGCTCCAAAAGTCGCGTCTTCACACTGTTCTCCGACGGAGAACTCGACGAGGGTTCGAAGTGGGAAGCGATGATGTCGGCAGCACACCACAAGCTCGACAATCTGATCGCGATCATCGACGTTAACAATCAGCAGGCCGATGGCCCCTCAAAGCAGATGCTGGGATTCGAGCCGTTGGTCGACAAGCTCGAAGCCTTTGGCTGGTTCGTAGGCCGGGTCGACGGCAATGACCTCGACGCCGTCGTGGCGGCCTTTGACGCAGCGAGTTCGCACCCCGAACCGCAACCGCGCGTGATCGTCGCCGACACCCTCATGGGAAAGGGCGTTCCTTTCCTGGAGCAGCGCGAAAAGAACCATTTCATCCGGATTGAGCCGCACGAATGGCAGCTCGCCCTGGCAGAACTCGATGCGGGAGACAGGTCATGAAATCGGCAGCCCCAGCTAGCCCCGGGAAACCGCGGCTCACTACCTCTGCAATGATCGCGTCGATCGCGGCCGAAGGCCAACGGACCAAACCTGCGCCGTTTGGCCACGCGCTCGTCGAACTGGCACGGAGCCGGCCGGAGGTCGTCGGGCTCACGGCCGATCTCGGCAAGTACACGGACCTGCATATCTTCGCGAAGCAGTTTCCGGATCGCTACTATCAGATGGGCATGGCCGAGCAACTGCTGTTCGGCGCCGCCTCTGGATTGGCGGCCGAAGGCTTCATGCCCTTTGCGACGACCTATGCGGTGTTCGCGTCGCGACGCGCCTACGACTTTATTCATCAGACGATTGCGGAAGAGGACCGCAACGTGAAGATCGCTTGCGCCTTGCCCGGCCTCACTTCCGGTTACGGCCCAAGCCACCAGGCGGCGGAAGACCTCGCCCTCTTCCGCGCGATACCGAACATGACGGTGATCGATCCTTGCGACGCTCATGAGATCGAGCAAATCGTTCCGGCCATCGCCGCTCATCGGGGACCGGTGTACATGCGACTGCTGCGCGGCCAGGTGCCGCTTGTGCTCGACGAATACAACTACCGCTTCGAGCTCGGCAAGGCGTCGCTAATCCGCGACGGGCGGGAAGTCCTGATCATCTCTTCGGGCATCATGACCATGCGCGCGCTGGAAGCCGCCAAAGCGCTTGCTGACGACAAAGTCGATGCTGCCGTGCTGCATGTTCCGACCATCAAGCCGCTCGATGAGCAAGCGATCCTGCGCGAGGCCGGCAAGCCCGGTCGCCTCGTTGTCGTCGCCGAGAATCATACCACCATCGGCGGCCTCGGGGAGGCGGTTGCGGCTCTGCTGATGCGTTCGGGAGTCCATCCTGCCTTCCGTCAGGTCGCGCTACCCGACGAGTTTCTTGCCGCAGGGGCGCTCCCCACGCTGCACGATCGCTACGGAATTTCCACTGCCGAAGTCTCGCGGCAGATCAAGGAGTGGCTGCGCTAAGCGCGCATCGTCCCTTCGTCACGTTCGACTGCGAAAAAACATCGGCTGCGCGGCCCCACCGCGCAGAAGGATGGCTGCTACCCGAACCCGGCGTCCGAGAGCCGGTCGAAGCTGCAATCATGTCCCGCTACCGGTGAATAGACCACTTCGCACTAACAAGGAGGAACCTATGACCCAACGTAAACCGATCGCCATCAGTCGTCGCAAATTACTCTTGGCCGGCGCGGCCGTCCCGTTCTGCGCCATCCTCACACGACCCGCTGCGGCGGCAGAATTCACATACAAGCTTGCGACCGGGCAGGACCCGACGCATCCCGTAAACGTTCGCGCCAAAGAAGCGGCCGATCGCATCAAGGAGGCGACCGGCGGACGTCTCGAGATCAACGTTTTCCCCGCCAATCAACTCGGCTCGGATACCGATCTCTTGACACAAGTTCGCAACGGAAGTGTCGAATTCTTCAACCTCTCCTCTCTGATCTTGGCCACGCTCGTACCGGCCGCCGGCACCGTCAACCTGGGCTTCCTATTTCCCAACTATGATGCGGTGTGGAAGGCCATGGATGGCGAACTCGGCGCCTATATCCGCGCGCAGATTGCAAAGACGCCGATCATGGCGGTGTCAAAGCCGTGGGACAACGGCTTCCGGCACATTACGTCCTCCGGGCGCGAGATCAAGAAGCCGGAGGATCTCAAGGGCTTCAAGCTGAGGGTCCCTGCTGCTCCGAATTTGACTTCGCTGTTTCTAGCTCTTGGCGCGGGTCCGGCACCGATCAACTTCAACGAAGTCTATTCCGCGCTGCAGACCAAGGTCGTTGATGGTCAGGAAAATCCGCTTCCGATCATCGCGACGGCGCGCTTGTATGAGGTGCAGAAGACCTGCAGCCTGACCGGGCATGTTTGGGACAACTACTGGATTCTCGGCAACAAGCGCGCCTTCGAGAAGCTTCCGAAAGACGTGCAAGAGATCGTGACGCGCGAGTTCGATCGCTCTGCGAATGATGAACGGGCGGATATCGCGAAGCTCAGCGAGTCCCTACGCAACGATTTGACCGCAAAGGGCATGCAATTCCTCGAGGTCGACCGATCGGTCTTCCGCCAGGCGCTGGCGAAGACGAGCTTCTATGCCGACTGGAAAGCCAAATTCGGTGAAGAAGCATGGGCGCAGCTCGAGAAAGCCGCCGGTAAGCTGGGTTGAGCGCCATGGAACACGGACACATAGAAGGGGCGGTTCTTGCCCTTCCCGAACCGGCCTCCGGATGGCGAAAGATTGTCGTGAGCGTGAACCGCGCGCTCAAGCCTGTCGTCGCCGTCCCTGCCGCACTGCTCATCGTTGCCGAGGTGATCGTCCTCTCTGTCGGCATCATTTCCCGCTACGTGCTCCAGGCGCCGATTGTCTGGTCGGACGAACTTGCTGGCATTCTGTTCCTATGGCTCGCGATGCTGGGATCAGTTATCGCTTTCCAACGAGCCGAACATATGCGGATGACGGCGGTCATCGGCATGATCCGCCCTGAAGCCAGGTTGTTCCTCGATGTTTTCGCGACAGCCGCATCGTTGGCATTCCTGCTTTTGGTCATTCAACCGGCGTACGAGTTCGCGGCCGACGAAGTCTATGTCACCACTCCTGCACTGGGCATCGTCAACACCTGGCGGGCCGCCGCGCTTCCGGTCGGAATTGGCCTGATGCTGATCGTCGCAAGCCTAAGGCTGGCGGCCACGGCCAATCTCAAGCACCTCGTTGGGGCTGTCGTCGCGGTGGGATCGCTGGTCGCAGTTCTGGCGCTACTAGCGCCGGTGCTGAAACCGCTCGGCAATCTCAACTTGCTGATCTTCTTTGTATTCATCGTCGGGGCGATGGTTTTTGCGGCGGTGCCGATCGCCTTCGCGTTCGGCCTGGCAACCATCGGCTATATCACGCTGACCACCAGCACGCCCGACGTGGTTGTCATCGGCCGCATGGACGAAGGCATGAGCCATCTCATCCTTCTTGCGGTACCCCTGTTTGTATTTCTCGGTCTGTTAATCGAAATGACAGGCATGGCACGCGCCATGGTCGGGTTCCTTGCCAGCCTGCTCGGCCACGTCCGGGGCGGCCTCCAGTATGTGTTGGTCGGTGCGATGTACTTGGTCTCAGGCATTTCAGGATCCAAGGCGGCCGACATGGCGGCGGTAGCGCCCGTGCTTTTCCCTGAAATGACCAAGCGCGGCGCAAAGCGCGGCGACCTCGTCGCACTGTTGGCGGCTACCGGCGCCCAGACCGAGACGATCCCTCCCTCCTTGGTGCTGATCACGATCGGATCGGTGACCGGCGTGTCAATCGCCGCGCTGTTCACCGGTGGGTTATTGCCAGCCATCGTGCTCGCGATCGGGCTGTGCGCGGTCGTGTGGTGGCGATACCGTCGGCAGGACTTATCCCACGTCAAGCGAGCGACGGGCCGAGAAGTTGGTCGTGCGTTTCTGATTGCTATTCCCGCTATTGCCCTTCCCTTTGTGATCCGCGCCGCGGTTATCGAAGGGGTCGCGACTGCGACCGAGGTTTCGACAATCGGCATCGTCTATTCCATATTGGCTGGGCTTCTCATCTATCGCCAGTTTGACTGGCGTCGCCTCTATCCGATGCTGGTTGAGACCGCGGCTCTCTCCGGCGCAATCCTCTTCATCATCGGTGCGGCGACGGGAATGGCCTGGGCTTTGACCCAGTCGGGCTTCTCGGCATGGCTTGCGAAGTTCATGACCTCCTTGCCCGGTGGTGCGCCGGCATTTCTGATCGTCACCATCATCGCGTTCGTCATCCTCGGGAGTGTACTCGAAGGTATTCCTGCCATCGTGCTCTTTGGACCACTGCTCTTCCCCATTGCTCGTCAAGTGGGCGTCCATGAGGTCCACTATGCGATGGTCGTCGTTCTCGCGATGGGAATCGGTCTTTTTGCCCCGCCCTTCGGCGTTGGCTATTACGCAGCCTGCGCGATCAGTCGAATTCATCCCGACGAAGGCATGGGTCCGATCGTCGCGTACATACTGGCCTTACTCCTCGGCACACTTCTAGTGGCTGTAGTGCCCTGGATTTCTATCGGGTTTTTGTAAGCCCGTTGGTGGGAGGTGCGGAGATCGTTCGCACCTCTCGTTCACCGCTTAGACAGTTTTAGATGTCTGCATTATGCACTTCGAGACCGTTGCCTTGAACCACCCGCTAAGCAAAGCTCTAGAATGCCCTGCGTGTGCAACGGCGTGATATCGCGTGCAACACCGTCCAAATCGTAGTCCGGCGTACAAACTCGCATAAATGGCGGAGAGAGTGGGATTCGAACCCACGGTACGGTTTCCCGCACACACGCTTTCCAAGCGTGCGCCTTAAGCCACTCGGCCATCTCTCCGGAAGCGCCCTCTCTTGAAGGGATAGGGCGGATTTTGCAAGGGAGAGAGCAGGTGGAAGCTGAAATTTCCTTAAGTTTTTGGAACAGCTTGGGTTTTTGGCGGGGCTGCCGGTCGGGATCGGGGCGCGGGTTCGGCCTGTTGAACCCGAATCCGCCCAGCACCGACGACCGCAAGGCAAATCAGCGGTGGAGGGCGGCATGAAGCGGGCATTTGCGATTCTCGGCCTGGTCGTGGTGGCGGTTGTGGGCGCCGGTCCGGCGCTGGCGCAAAGCTGCACCAAGGCGGGGACGGATGTGAGCTGCGACGACGGACGGTGGCGACACCATCATCTGGAGCGACGGCACGCGCTCGAGCCTGACCTCGCCGCATCCGAGCGTGATCGTCGGCAACCGGTCCTCGGTCAGGGTCGGGCAAGGCGTGTTCGTCGGCAAGGGCAACGGCGTTGTGCCGATGGAGAATCCAAGCGACCCGCGGCGGGCGCGCTGCCCGGTGCTCGATGGCGTGCCGTATTGTTATTGATCTGTCCGCGTTTGCGCTGACGCGCCCACGGGTGCCCTACTTTCCGTCATTGCGAGCGGAGCGAAGCAATCCATGTCTCCACAAGCGGCGCGATGGATTGCTTCGCTGCGCTCGCAATGACGATGTGGCGACTTTCGGTGCGACAAATCAACCCGACGGGCAAATCACCGAAAGTCTGTCCAGCCCTCGCGCAAAAAACATTCCGCTTCCGTCGTCGGGCAAATCAGTGATTTAACTCCGCGCGTCTCACCCGAATGAGGGGCGGATCGCGATCGTCACGAACGTTGCGGTGAGATGCGGTGGACGGGAGTGTCACGACTGACGAGCGTGGCACTCGCGGACGGCGAAGTCGTATGGTCCTGGCGCCCCGACGCTGGCGCTAAGTTTTTCGCGCGAACAGTTCGCGCGAGAGGCGACGGTGGCAAGAAAGCCCGGTCACCGGGGAGAGTACGAAGGAAGCCGTAACACCATCGCGCAGGGAAAGCCGGAATGCTTCGGTTGAACCTGTGGTCCTACCCCCGTGCTTTTTGTTGCACGGGACCCATGGGTGCAACCGGCACCCGGCTTTCCCTGCGCCCTCTGCTATCGAGGAGGGTGGAACGAGACGCAAAGCTCGGGTGCAACGCGCCGCGAGAATGCACGCTCATATCCTCACGTTGTTTGAAATTTGAATCATAACTCGCGGCGATGCCGAAGGGTGGGCAAAGCGACTTGTCCGCCGTAGCTCGTAGAGCGAAGGCGGAAGCGTGCCCACCCTCACGAGCGGAGTGGTCATGGTGGGCACGGCACTGATGCGCCTTTGCCCACCCTACGGCTCCGCAACCGCTTGCTCGCGCCACAACACCTGCCTGTGGTTACGGGTCCCGGCTTCCGCCGGGACCGACGGAGATGTGCCAAGAAGAGCGGCTAATGAATGCGGGCGCTGCGATAGGGCCAGTGCGTGGCTTCGGCCAGTGGCGGCGCGCGCTCGGGCTTTTCGTCGGCGCCGGTGTCCTGCAGCGCCTCGACGAAATTGGCGAACCATTGCTGGATGGTGCCCGTGCAGATCTTCTCCATCATCGCTTCCCAGCGCAGCCGCCGTTCGGCGAGCGGCATCGACAGCGCGGTGGCGATGGTGCGCGCCATGCCGTCGACGTCGTGCGGGTTGACGATGAGGGCGGCCTCGAGTTCGTTGGCGGCGCCGGCGAATTTCGACAGCACCAGCACGCCGGGATCGGCCGGGTTCTGGGCGGCGACATATTCCTTGGCGACGAGGTTCATGCCGTCTTGCAGCGGCGTCACCACGCCGACCTGCGCCGTGCGGTAGAGGCCGGCCAGCACCGCCTGGCTGAATCCCTTGTTGAGGTAGCGGATCGGCGTCCAGTCGACCTCGCCATGGATGCCGTTGACGTCGGTGACGAGCTTTGCCACCTCGCTCTGCAGATTGCCGTAGGCCTCGATGCCGCCGCGCGAAGGAGTCGCGATCTGCAGCAGCGAGATCGTGCGCTTCAGCGAGGGATGCATCGTCCACATCCGGTCGAAGGCCTTGATGCGGTTGATCAGGCCCTTCGAATAGTCGAGCCGGTCGACGCCGATCGCCAGCCGCTCGCCGTTGAGACTGCGTCGCAAGCGCGAGACGTCGGGATGGGTCGTCGCCTTGGTCGCCTGCTGCGCGAATTTCTCCGGATCGATGCCGATCGGGAAGACGGCGGCGCGGCTGCGTCCATAGCGCGAGGTCACGCTGCCATCGCGCACCACGAGGCCGAGATCGGCTTCGACATAGCCGAGGAAATTCTCGCAATCCTCCTCGGTCTGGAAGCCGATAAGATCATAGGCAAGCATCGCCTCGATCAGCTCGCGATGATGCGGCACGCCCTCGATCACCGCGCGCGCCGGCCACGGCGTGTGCAGGAAGAAGCCGATCGGCTTGTCGATGCCGAGATCGCGCAGCTCCGCGCCGAGCGCGAGGAAATGGTAGTCCTGAATCCAGAACACCGAATCGTCCTTGCGGAAGCGCAGCAGAGCGCGCGCCATGAAGGCGTTCACCTCGCGATAGCTGGCATAATCCTCCTCCGAGGCGCGGATCAGGTCGGCGCGCGAATGCAGCGCCGGCCACAGCGCGGAGTTGGCAAAGCCTTCGTAGTAACCGCCGTAATGCGCGGCCGGGAGATCGAGCATCGCCAGCGCACCGGCGCCGAGCGCTTCCACCTCCGCGAAAGGTTCCTTCTGGTTCCCATCGCGGACACGGCCGCTGGAGCCGACCCAGATCGCGCCCGACTTCTCGACGACAGGCAAAAGAGCGGCGGCGAGGCCGCCGGTCATGGGTTCATTGGGTTTTCCACGCGCTACGCGGTTCGACACGACAACGAGGTTCAAATGGTCCCCTCCCGTTGGGCATTCGCGTATTAACAACCATTCATCAATATGGTTCCTGGCCACGCTTTCTCCGAATTGAAACCAAATTCAGGCAGGCCCGCATGGAACCGGGGCGTCAACTCACAAAAAGAAAATTTTTGCGAGCAGGCGGCCGCCCACAGAAGGAACTGCGGTTATTCCGCGCCAATTTGCGGTTGAGGTTTCGGCTAAGGCGCGGCGATTTCGCGCTCGTCGTCGAGCAGATGCGCAAGGAATTCGCGCACGTCGCTCGGCGCATCGAAATGACCGG
Organism: Bradyrhizobium sp. Leo78; assembly: GCF_059512425.1. Classification (NCBI taxonomy): domain Bacteria; kingdom Pseudomonadati; phylum Pseudomonadota; class Alphaproteobacteria; order Hyphomicrobiales; family Nitrobacteraceae; genus Bradyrhizobium; species Bradyrhizobium sp. Leo78. The sequence goes on along the minus strand of NZ_JCAMOT010000010.1, from coordinate 9,114 downwards.
CCACTCCCTTGGCACGGCGGCCGACCGAGAAAGCGAGCCCTTCGAGCTCGGGCATGATCGCAAATACCGTCTCGTCCGTGACGTCATCGCCGATGAAGAACGGCTTGCGGCCCTTGAACGGCGGATGCTTCATCAATTCGCGCACGCCGGTGGCCTTGGTGAAGCCCGCGAGCTTGATTTCGCAGACCTGCTTGCCCGGCAGCACCTCGATCGGCGCATCGGGCAGATCGGCGCGGATCAGCGACACCGCCTCATAGATCGCCCTCTCGGCATGCGGCGCAAGGCGATAGTGCAACGCGAGCGAATAGCCCTTGTCCTCAAGCAGAATGCCCGGGCTCAATCTGGCGATGGCGGCCAGACGGCGCTTCAGCTCCTTGTCGAGCTGCAGCGCGGGGCCTGCATCTCCATCGCCCTGCGGATCGAGCCGCATCTCCGCGCCATGACCGCCGACCGCAGGAAAGACATCGGGGGCAAAAATCAGGTCAAGATCGTTCACCGAACGGCCGCTGACCAGCGCCAGCGCACCGTTGGTGCGCTCGAGCAGGCGATGAAGCGTTTTCGCCAACCCGGGCGGCACCCAGACCTCGCGCGGCGTCGGCGCGAAGTCGAGCAAGGTGCCGTCGACGTCGAGCAGGACAGCGGTCTCGCTCAGATGCCCGACCAACGCGCTCGGCACCGGCACGGTTTCCGGCGATGCTTCGTCTTCCGGCGAAAAGTCTTCGTCCAGCGGCATGTCAGCCAGTTCCTCAGTCATGTCATTCTACTCCACAACAGCAAGTGGCCGCGCGACAGATTCGAGCGATTTTCGCTCGGCGGCGACGGCGTAGCGCCACGCGACCAAGGCCGCGACGATCATGAGCGCCGACCCCAGGAGGTAGCCGGCAAAGACGGAATTGCGCGATCCGGTATCGATCAGCGCGCCGAACAATGCAGGTCCGATCACGCCGCCGATCCCTGTGCCGATCGCGTAGAACAGCGCAATCGCGAGCGCCCGCACCTCGAGCGGGAACGTCTCGCTCACGGTGAGATAAGCGGCGCTCGCGGCGGGCGAGGCAAAGAAGAAGATCACCATCCAGGCGATCGTCTGTCCTTGCGCGCTCAACGCGCCGATCGAGAACAAATAGCCCGAGAGCGCCAGCAGCACGCCCGACACGCCGTAGGTCAGCGTGATCATGGTGCGGCGTCCCAGCGTATCGAACAGGCGACCGAGCACCAGCGGCCCCAGGAAGTTGCCGGCGGCGAACGGCAGGATGTACCAGCCGACATGGCTGGCGGGGATGCCGAAGAAGTCGGTCAGGATCAGCGCGAAGGTGAAGAAGATCGCGTTGTAGAAGAACGCCTGCGCGCTCATCAGCACGAGCCCGACCAGCGCGCGCTGGCGATAGGTAACAAGCAACGTATGCGCCACTTCACGCAGCGGCGTGTGGTCGCGCATCCGCAGCTTGATCTTCGGCAGTTCCTGCGAGTGCGCCTCGACATGGCCGGTCACGGAGCGCTCGATGTCGTCGACGATCCGATGCGCCTCGTCGGGACGGCCGTGGATCATCAGCCAGCGCGGGCTTTCCGGAATCCACATCCGCATCACGAACACGACGAGGCCAAGACAGGCGCCGGTGAAATAGGCAAGCCGCCAGCCGAGTTCGGGATTGATCACGGCGGGATCGAGCAGGACGATGGCGCTGACGGCGCCGATCGCGGCGCCAATCCAAAAGCTGCCGTTGATGACAAGATCGGTCCAGCCGCGATAGCGCGCCGGCACCAATTCCTGGATGGTCGAATTGATCGCGGTGTATTCGCCGCCGATGCCGGCACCGGTCAGGAAGCGAAACAGCGCATAGCTTGCGACATTCCACGACAGCGCGGTCGCGGCCGTGGCGCTGAGATAAACCGCGAGCGTGATGAAGAACAATTTCTTGCGGCCGATGCGGTCGGTGAGCCAGCCGAAGCCGATCGCACCCAACACGGCGCCGGCAAGATAGGCGCTGTTGGCGAACCCGACATCGAAGTTGGAGAATTGCAGCGTCGGACTCTCCTTCAGCGCCCCCGACAACGCGCCGGCGAGCGTGACCTCGAGCCCATCGAGGATCCAGGTGATCCCGAGCGCGAGCACCACGCGGGTGTGAAAGCCGCTCCAATAGAGATTGTCGAGACGCACGGGGATGGAGGTCTCGATAATGCGGTCACGATCCTGCGGCTGCGGCGCGTCAGCGTCACGGAGTGCAGAAGCAGTTGCAGGACTGGGCTGGATCGGCTGCAAATCCATCACGGAACCAACGAGAAATCACCCCGGAACGCAGCTTGCCCCAAGGTGCTCATCCCAAAAATTTGCGGCAAACAGATGCCCGCCGCCACGCACGACAACGTCCGCCAAGCCACCGGGTTCCCGCATCGCGACATAGGAACCCGGACATAACCGCAGATGTTGCTACCTGAAAAACAGGAGCTCGCAATGGCACCACGTCGCAAAACCAGCGCACGAAAAACCACGGCACGAAAAGGTGCGACAAGGACAACCACGGCGCGGCGCAAGACCGGTACGCGAAAGACCGGCACGCGCAAGACGTCATCGCGGCGCTGGTCGCAACGCGTGACGCAGCGGAGCGACGCACTCGATCTCGACCGCGGCGTGTTCAAGCAGACCAGCGCGAAGAAGATCGCCGCTTCACTGAAGCGCTCCGCCGAGCGAAGCAAGCGCCGCAAGGCCGGCGCCTACCGCTCGGCGCTATCGATGCTGACCTTCTACATCAACCGCGCCGGCAAGACGCTGCCGCAGGCGCAGCGCACGCGATTAGAACGCGCGAAGGTAGAGCTGAAGCACCAGTTCGAGAGGGAGTGAACGTGTGCCCCGTTGTCGTCCCCGCGAAGGCGGGACCCATAACCACAGGAAGCTGTTATGACGCGAGCAAGCAGTTGCAGCGGAGCACACCACAAACGCCTGTGGTTATGGGTCCCGGGTCAAGCCCGGGACGGAGCTACGCCGCGCGGATGTTCGCCATGAAGCGGTCGAGCTCGTCGCGCAGGCGCGTGCTTTCGGACGATAGCGAGCGTGCCGAGTTCAGCACCTCCTCCGACGCGGAGCCGGTCTCGGTGGCGCCCCGGTTGACGAGGGTGACGCTGGTGGCGGCTTCCTGTGTGCCCTGCGCGACATTCTGCACGCTACGGGCGATCTCCTGCGTCGCCGTGCTCTGCTGCTCGACTGCGCCGGCGATGTTGGCGGCGATCTCCGAGATCTGGCCGATGGTGCCGCCGATCTCCTTGATGGCGGCAACCGACTCTTGCGTCGCCGACTGCATGCCCGCGATGTGACTGGAAATCTCCTCGGTCGCCCGCGCGGTCTGGCTGGCGAGCGATTTCACCTCGGAGGCGACCACCGCGAAGCCGCGGCCGGCATCGCCGGCGCGTGCGGCTTCGATCGTCGCGTTCAGCGCCAAGAGGTTGGTCTGCTCGGCGATCGCGGTGATCAGCTTGACCACGTCGCCGATCTGTTGCGCCGCGAGCGAGAGCTTCCCGATGCGGGCGTCGGTCTGCTCGGCCTGACGCACCGCAGCATCGGCGATCCGGCTGGACTCCTTCACGCGGCGTCCGATCTCGTCCACGGAAGCCGACAATTCTTCAGTAGCGGAAGCCACCGACTGCATGTTGCTGGACGCCTCCTCGGAGGCACCCGCTACCTGGCTTGAGAGGTTCTGCGTGGTCTCAGCGGTCCGCGTCAACGTGCCCGCCGCGGTCTCGAGCTGCACCGCCGAGGCCGAGACATTGGCGACGATCGAGCCGACCGCCGTCTCGAACTCGTCGGCGAAGCGGATCAATTCAGTGCGGCGTGCCGCGGCGCTCGCCTTGTTCTGCGCCTCCTGGCTTGCGGCGTCGCGCTCGGCCTTGGCGATCGCCTGGAGCTTGAATTCCTCCACCGCGCCGGCCATCTCGCCGACTTCGTCCTTGCGGCCGAGCCCCGGCAGCACGACGTCGAAATTGCCGGCCGCAAGCTCGCGCATTGCGGCGCACATCGCCCGGATCGGGCGCGAAATGCCGGTTCCGAGCAGAAAGGCGAGAACGGCGCCGAACACGAAGCCGCCGGCGGCGAGCATCAGAATGAACCGCTCGGTCGCGCCGATCGCGGCGTCCGACTCGGTTTCCATGCGCTTCTGGTCGGCGAGCAGGTCCGATTTCATCACGCCGGAGCCCTGATTGATGGCGGCCGCGGATTCCGTCATCTCGAGGGTCAGCTCGTCGATCGATTTCGCGTTCTCGATCAGCTTCGAGAGCGCCTCCCGATACTCATCGAGCATCTTCGTCAGCTCTTTGAGCGCAGCGACGACCTTCTCGTCGGTCGAAGAGACCGCCTTCAGCGAGTTCTCGACGAATTTCAGCCGAGCCAGCCCGCTGGTTGCGGTGATTTTGTCGGAATTGACCACGAAGGTATTGACGAGCGCGCTCGCCTGCTGGAATTGCGAGCCGACCTGCTTGGCGCCCATCTCGACGGCGGACAGGCCGGCTTCGGCCGCGTTGGAGGCGAGATCGTCGAGCTTGTAGCGCAGCGAGTTACCGCCGCGGGCGAGCTGATTCTGCGCGAGCAGCCCGCTCTCTTCCTTGACCTTCAGGATTTCGGCAAAGATCTTGGTGAAGGCGCGGAACTCGCGCTCGAGTTTCGTCACCTGCTCGACCCGCGCAGGGTCGGTGGTACCTTTCATTGCCTGGAGGATGGCCTCTTTGAGGCTGGCCTCAGCCGCGAGCGCCGCCTTGCCGTCCTCCTCCTTGCCGGTCGCCACATAGTAGCGCGCCAGCGAACGGTAGGAGATCAGCTCGCGGTCGATATTGCGCGCCAGATCGGCCTCCCGGACGCTCGCGCGGTAGGCGGCGACGCCTGCGGCGATACGCTCAAAGCCGAGATAGGCAAAGCCCATGCTGGCGGCGGTAATCGCCAGCACAGCGGCAAAGCCCAGGATGATTTTCGCACGAAATCGAAGGGTCGGCACTCGCGACCCCACACGCCCCAGTAGTCCCACCCCAACCCCCGTCTTCATTCTGAAAACAAGTGGTGTCCGGGAATCGTTGCCCGGACCCGACGCGCAAAGCTAAGGCAGAATCGATAAGAGCTAGTAAATTCAGCAGACATTTCGGAGAGGTTGTGGAGTACCCCGCCGGGAGGCGCAGCTCCTCGTCCTCGCCCGATGTCATGGCCGTGACAAAGGTAGGCAAAATCCTAGTTGCCAAGTTCCTCGCCGCTGTTTCTAATTGGAATAATTAAAAGCATCCGGAGGAACGACGCGTGTCTACAGTCAAGCTGACGGTGAACGGCAAAGCGGTATCCGTCGACGTCGAGGACCGAACCCTCCTCGTCCATCTCCTGCGCGAAAACCTGAACCTGACCGGCACCCATGTCGGCTGCGATACCAGCCAGTGCGGCGCCTGTGTGGTCCATATTGACGGGCGGGCGGTGAAATCCTGCACCGTGCTGGCGGGCCAGGCGGCGGGTTCGAACGTCACCACCATCGAAGGCATCGCCAAGGGCGACGAATTGCACCCGATGCAGGCGGCATTCCGCGACAATCACGGCCTGCAGTGCGGCTACTGCACGCCGGGCATGATCATGTCGGCGATCGATATCGTGCACCGCTATGGCGGCGAGCTCGACGAGACCACCGTCCGCCACGAGCTGGAAGGCAATATCTGCCGCTGCACCGGCTACCATAACATCGTCAAGGCGGTGCTGGACGCCGCCGGGCGCATGAAGGTCGCGCAAGCGGCGGAATAGCCGCCGCCCGCCACATCTCGTCAAACGCCGCCGGGCTTCGATGGAAGCGGCGGGACATCACATCTCCGGTCGGGAGGATTCACAATGGGCATCGAAGGCATTGGCGCAAGCGTCGTCCGCAAGGAAGACCGCCGTTTCATCACAGGCAAAGGCCGTTACGTCGACGACATCAAGTTGGTGGGCATGACCTATGCCCAGTTCATCCGCAGCCCCCACGCGCATGCCAAGGTCAAGAGCATCGATTCGAGCGAGGCCCTGAAGAAGCCCGGCGTCATCGCCGTGCTCACGGGCCAAGAGCTCGTCGACGACAAAATCGGCAATCTCATTTGCGGCTGGGCCATCACGTCGAAGGACGGCTCGCCAATGAAGATGGGCGCGTGGCCGGCGATGGCGCCGGAGACCGTGCGCTTCGTCGGCCAGGCCGTCGCAGTCGTGATCGCCGAGACCAAGAACCAGGCGCGCGACGCCGCGGAAGCCGTGGTGGTCGATTATGAAGAGCTGCCGGCAGTTTCTGATATCAAGGCCGCGATCAAGCCGGGCGCGCCGCAGCTTCATCCGGAAGCCTCGGGCAATGTGGTCTATGACTGGCATCTCGGTGATGAGGCCGCGGTGAAGGACGCCTTCAGCAAGGCGGCGAATGTGGTGACGCTTGAGCTCACCAACAACCGCCTGGTGCCGAACGCGATGGAGCCGCGATCGGCGATCGCGGACTATGACGCGGCCGAAGAGCATTTCACGCTCTATACGACCTCGCAAAACCCGCATGTCGCCCGTCTCGTGCTGTCGGCCTTCTACAATATCGCGCCCGAGCACAAGCTGCGCGTGATCGCGCCCGACGTCGGCGGCGGCTTCGGCTCCAAGATCTACATATACCCCGAAGAGATGGTGGCGCTGTGGGCCTCCAAGAAAGTCGGCCGCCCGGTGAAGTGGACCGGCGACCGCACGGAAGCTTTCCTCACCGATGCGCATGGCCGCGACCATGTCTCGAAGGCCGAACTGGCGTTCGACAAGGACAACAAGATCCTCGGCCTCCGCGTGAAGACCCACGCCAATTTCGGCGCCTACATGTCGCTGTTCTCCTCGGCCGTGCCGACCTATCTCTATGCGACGCTGCTCTCGGGACAATACGTCATCCCGGCGATCTATGCGGAGGTGATCGGCGTCTATACCAACACCACGCCGGTCGATGCCTATCGCGGTGCGGGCCGTCCCGAGGCGAGCTACCTGATCGAGCGGATAATGGAAACCGCGGCGCGGCAGTTGAAGGTCGATCCGACCGAACTGCGGAAGAAGAACTTCATCACCCAGTTCCCGTACCAGACGCCTGTCATCATGACCTATGACACCGGCGACTTCCATGCCTCGATCGACGCGGCGATGAAGGCAATCGACTATGCCGGCTTCCCGGCGCGCAAGGCGAAGGCGAAAGCGGACGGCAAGCTGCGCGGCATCGGCGTGTCCTGCTATATCGAAGCCTGCGGGATTGCGCCGTCAAAGGCGGTCGGCAGCCTCGGCGCCGGCGTCGGCCTCTGGGAATCGGCGGAGGTGCGCGTCAATCCGGTCGGCACGATCGAGATCCTCACCGGCTCGCACAGCCACGGCCAGGGTCACGAGACCACGTTCTGCCAGATCATCGCGGACCGCCTCGGTGTCCCCATCAGCCAGGTCTCGATCGTCCATGGCGATACCGACAAGGTGCAGTTCGGCATGGGCACTTACGGCTCGCGCTCGATCGCGGTCGGTGGCGCGGCCATCGTGAAGGCGATGGAAAAGGTCGAGGCCAAGGCCAAGAAGATCGCCGCGCACGCCCTGGAGGCTTCCGAGAACGACATCGTGATCGAGAATGGCGAGTTCAAGGTCACCGGCACCGACAAGTCGATCGCGCTGCCGATGGTCGCGCTCGCCGCCTATACTGCACACAATCTGCCTGATGGCATGGAGCCGGGGTTGAAGGAGACGGCGTTCTACGATCCGACCAACTTCACCTTCCCGGCCGGCGCCTATATCTGCGAGCTCGAGGTCGATCCCACGACCGGCAAGACTTCATTCGTCAACTTCGTGGCGGCCGATGATTTCGGCCGGCTGATCAACCCGATGATCGTCGCGGGCCAGGTCCATGGCGGACTCGCGCAGGGAATCGGCCAGGCGCTGCTCGAAAGCGCGGTTTACGACAGCAACGGCCAGCCGGTCACGGCATCCTTCATGGACTACACCATGCCGCGCGCCGACGACCTGCCGTCGTTCCAGATCTCGCACACCACGACGCTGTGCCCGGGCAATCCGCTCGGTGTCAAAGGCTGCGGCGAGGCTGGCGCAATCGGTGCGTCTGCCGCCGTGATCAACGCGATCACGGATGCGATCGGCAGCAACAAGCTCGAAATGCCGGCGACGCCCGATCGCGTCTGGCATGCCATTCACGGTTAACGAGGAGCGTGAGCCATGTACGAGACCATTTATCATCGCGCTTCATCGGTCGACGAAGCGGCTGCCCTGTTCGCCAAAGGTGAGGAGCCGAAATATCTCGCTGGCGGTCACACGCTGATCCCCGTGATGAAGCAGCGGCTGGCCTCGCCATCTGACGTTATCGACCTCGGCAAGATCAAGGAATTGATCGGCGTGGACGCGACGGCCGACGCGCTGACGATCAAGGCGGCGACGCCGCATTGTGACGTGGCGCAGAACAGCGCGGCGCAAAAGGCGATCCCGGCAATCGCCTATCTCGCCTCGCTGATCGGCGACCCCGCGGTGCGCCATCGCGGCACGATCGGCGGCTCGCTCGCCAACAACGATCCCGCCGCGGATTACCCGGCCGGAGTGCTGGCGCTCGGCGCGACCATCAAAACCAACAAGCGCATGATCGCAGCCGATGACTTCTTCCAGGGACTGTTCTCGACCGCCCTTGAAGACGGTGAGATCATCACGGCCGTGTCGTTCCCGATTCCGGCCAAGGCGGGCTACGCCAAATTCCCGCACCCCGCCTCGCGCTTTGCGTTGACCGGCGTGTTCGTCGCCAAGACCAAGGACGGTGACGTCCGCGTCGCCGCGACCGGCGCGTCGCAAAGCGGCGTCACGCGCGTCGGCCCGATCGAAGCGGCGCTGAAGGCGAACTGGTCGGCAGCCGCGCTCGACAGCGTGCAAATTCCGTCTGCCGGATTGCTCAGCGACATCCACGGCTCCGCCGACTACCGCGCCAACCTCATCAAGGTGATGGCGCAGCGCGCGGTGACGGCGGCGGGCTGATCCGGAGCATCCTACCTCCGCCTGTGACAACGGCGCGCAGTGATGCGCGCCAACCTCATCAAGGTGATGGCGCAGCGCGCGGTGACGGCGGCGGGCTGATCCGGAGCATCCTACCTCCGCCT